>CAZZBI010000171.1:0-11273 GCA_964652385.1 uncultured Pirellulaceae bacterium
GCCAGTTTCGACCCGGCGAAGCTCGACGCCTTTCAGCAGCGCCGCCAAGCGGCGCTCGATCCCGAGACGCGCTATGCCGGTTGCCGACGATTCCTGATCGCGGCCGGATGGATGATGCCCGAGCCGACCGAGGCCGAAGAGCGTCGGGCCCGCGAGGTGGTGGCGGCGGCCGGCGATCGGATCCGAGTCGCCGGCGACGTGCTCGACTATGACGAAATGTTTCTGCTCGATCGCCCGATCGCGTACGACGACAAGGCGTTCGCCAAGCGGATCCTGGGGGATCCCGAGGCGGAGCGGCGACTCGCCGAGTTCCGCGATGCCCTGCCGGCCGACGACGCCTTCGACACCGCGTCGCTCGAAGCGACGCTGCAGCGATTCCTGACGGAACGCGGACTGAACATCGGACAGATCATCCATGCGCTGCGCGTCGCGGTGACCGGCAAGCAGGTCGGCTTCGGCATGTACGAGACGCTCGCGATCCTCGGTCGCGAGACGGTCGTGCGGCGAATCGATCGGACGCTCGAAGAAGCGGCGCGGCGACGGACCGGAGCGACGACCGACGGAACGGCTCACGAGGAGACGAAGGGATGAACGCGGACGACGAGGGGCGACCGGTCGACTTCATCAGGCAGATCGTCAACGAGGACAATCGGACGGGGCGGCACGGCGGCCGGGTCGCGACGAGGTTTCCGCCCGAGCCCAACGGCTACCTGCACATCGGACATGCCAAGTCGATCTGCCTGAACTTCGGTCTGGCGCTCGACTACGCCGGGACCTGCAATCTGCGGTTCGACGACACCAACCCGCTGACCGAAGAGACGGAGTACGTCGATTCGATCCGCGACGACGTCCGCTGGCTCGGCTTCGATTGGGCCGATCGCGAATACTACGCCTCGGACTATTTCGATCGCCTGTACGAGTGCGCGGTTCGGCTGATCCGCGCCGGCAAGGCGTACGTCTGTCAGCTCAAGCCCGAACAGGTCAGCGAGTACCGCGGACCCTGGAACGCACCGGGGAAGAACAGCCCGTACCGCGATCGATCGGTCGAGGAAAATCTCGACCTGTTCGAACGGATGCGACGGGGCGAGTTCGCCGAAGGGGAATGCACGCTACGCGCCAAGATCGACATGGCGTCGTCCAACATGAACATGCGCGATCCGACGATCTATCGGATCCGCCATGCGCCGCATCATCGGACCGGCGATCGGTGGTGCATCTATCCGATGTACGACTTTACCCACTGCCTGTCCGACAGCTTCGAAGGGATCACGCACTCGGTCTGCACGCTCGAGTTCGAGAACCATCGACCGCTGTACGACTGGTTCCTCGAACAGCTCGGCGAGTATCGCCCGCAGCAGATCGAGTTCGCGCGACTCAATCTGACCTACACCGTGCTCAGCAAGCGGAAGCTGCTGCTGCTGGTCCGCGAAGGGCATGTCGCCGGTTGGGACGATCCGCGCATGCCGACGATCAGCGGCTACCGCCGTCGCGGCTACCTGGCCGAGGCGATCCGGACGTTCTGTTCCCGCATCGGCATCACCAAATACAACAGTCTCTCGGACATCCATCTGCTCGAAGAGGCGTGTCGCGAGCACCTGAATCGCATCGCCCCTCGACGTCTGGCGGTCCTCCGCCCGCTGAAGGTGACGATCGAGAACTTCCCCGAGGGGAAGGTGGAGCTGCGCGAGGCGATCAACAATCCGGAAGATCCGTCGGCCGGCACACGGCAGCTTCCGTTCACCCGCGAGATCTACATCGAGCGGGACGACTTTCTCGAAGACCCGCCGAAGTCGTTCCATCGTCTCGCACCGGGGCGCGAGGTCCGACTGCGCTACGCGTATTTCCTGCGCTGCGAGAGCGTGGTGCGCGATGCGGCCGGAAACGTCGTCGAGCTGCGCTGCACGTACGATCCCGAGACCTCCGGCGGACAGGCCCCCGACGGCCGCAAGGTGAAGGGGACGATCCACTGGGTCTCGGCGAGCGATTCGGTCGAGGCGACGGTGCGGCTGTACGATCATCTGTTCGCCGTCGAGGATCCGAACTCGATCGCCGATTCGGACGACTGGCGCACCAAGCTGAACCCGAACTCGCTCGAAGTCCTCACCGGCTGTCGGCTGGAACGCGACCTCGCGGCGGCCGATCCTTCGCAGCGTTATCAGTTCGAACGCTCGGGCTACTTCTGCCTGGACGCGAAGGATTCCGTTCCCGGCGCTCCGGTCTTCAACCGGACCGTGACGCTCAAGGACACCTGGGCCAAGATCCAGAAGCGCGAGGGGCAAGGCTGAGGCGATGCCGCTCGGCGCTCCGGCTCGGCGAACTTTCCTTCGGAAACGCCGCCGCCGCGAACGGTCGATCGGCTTCGCTCCCCCTGTCCCCGGATCGTCCACTCCCTTCTTCTTCCGAACAGGAACGTATCGATGTCGTTGTTGGTCGTCGGCTCGTTGGCGCTGGACAGCGTCGAGACTCCGCAGCAGGTCCGCGATGACGTGCTCGGCGGATCGGCTACCTACTTCTCGTACGCCGCGAGCTACTTCACCGACGTCCGATTGGTCGGCGTCGTCGGCGACGATTGGCCGGAGGAGCATACCGAGATGCTCCGCTCGCGCAACGTCGATACCGCCGGCATGCAGGTGATCGCGGGCGGCAAGACGTTCCGCTGGCGAGGCAAGTACCTGACCGACATGAACGAGCGCGAGACGCTCGAGATCCACCTGAACGTCTTCGGCTCGTTCGATCCGGTCGTTCCCGAGAGCTTTCGCAACAGTCGTTTCGTCTTCCTGGCCAATGCCGCTCCGAAGGTCCAGCAGCGGACGCTCGAACAGGTCGAGCGGCCTCAGCTGATCGTCGCCGACACGATGGATCTGTGGATCCGCGAGACGAAGGACGATCTGCTCGAACTGCTGAAGCATGTCGACGGGCTGGTGCTCAACGACGGCGAAGCGAAGCTGCTGACGCACGAGGAGAATCTGATCCGCGCTGCGGAGAAGATCCTGACGCTCGGACCGAAGTTCGTCGTCGTGAAGAAGGGAGAGCACGGCGCGTTGCTGTACACCGAAGAGGGGCCGTTCGTGCTCCCGGCCTACCCGACCGGCGCGGTGGTTGATCCGACCGGCGCGGGCGACTGCTTCGCCGGCGGCATGATGGGCTTCCTGGCTCATCGCAATCAGGCCGACCCCCAGACGCTGCGGCAGGCGCTCGTCTACGGCACGATCGTCGCCAGCTACAACGTCGAGGACTTCAGCCTCGAACGGATGAAGGGGATCGAGCGAGAGGATCTCGACCACCGTCTGGCTCTCTACCGTCAGATGATGATCTTCTGACGGCCGCGATTCGGTCGACCGAGCCGAGTCGAGTTCCGTTCCGACGCGAGATCCCCATGCAGTCGCTTCGCGCCTTCGTCGCCGTCGACCTGTCCCCCTTCAATCGTCAGGCGATCGCCAAGGCGATCCGCCGTCTCGATTCCGGCGACGGCGGCATCAAGTGGGTCGAGCCGGATCAGCTCCATCTGACCGTCCACTTCCTGGGCGATGTCCGGTTCGCCGACGTCAAGCCGGTCTGCGATGCGGTGCGCCAGGCGGTCGCGGAGTTCGATCCGTTCGACATGCAGCTGCGAGGGATCGGTGCGTTTCCCGATCTGCGCGAACCACGCGTGATCTGGATCGGCATCCGTCGCGGACACGACGAACTGGTCGCGCTGCAGCAGGCGCTCGACGCGCCGCTGGCGGCGCTCGGCTATCCGTCCGATCGGACTCGCTTCCGCCCCCACGTGACGCTCGGCCGCGTCAAGCGACTCGGGGACCCCGAATCGCTCCGATCCGGTCTGGCGGAACTGGCCGACGTCGATGCGGGGGTCTGTGCGGTCGACGGGCTGACGATCTACCACAGCGAACTCGATCGCCGCGGCCCGCAGTATGCGACCGTCGCCGAGATCGATCTCGGCTGGCGCTGAGCCGCGTCGCCCCCGACGCGCGGCTCCGAGTTGCTTCGTGCCTCGCAGCCCGTAGCGCCAAGCGCAGGGGGCCTCGGTGTCTCGTGTCGAAAAACGGTGCGACCGGGGGCGGTCGCACTACGGTGAACGGCACTTACCAGTGCATCACGAAGCCGCCGTCGACGTTCAGCGTCTGGCCGGTGATGTTTCGGCCTCGCTTCGAAGCCAGGAAGACCGCCAGTGCGGCGATATCTTCCGGCGTCTGCCACCGCCCGAGCGGCACGACGTTACGGATCTTCGCCGTAGCCCAGGTCTCGTAGTCCTGCCGCCGATCGACCGGCTGAGCGTCGTTCCAGGCGCGCCAGACGCTCTCGTTCAGCTCGGTCTTCACCATCCCCGGGCAGATCGTATTGACCCGGATGCCGTGCGGCGCGAGATCCTTCGCCAGGCACTGACCGAAGTTGATCACCGCTCCCTTCGCCGCGCTGTACGGAGGGTCGGTCTGCGAGCCGATCTGGCCGGCGACCGACGAGATCAGCAGCAGCGTCCCGTCGCCTTTGGCCCGCAGCGTGTCGACACAGGCGTGGGCGACATGGACCGTTCCCATCAGGTTGACGTCGATCACGCGCGGCCAGTCGCGCGGTTCGAGATTGGTGAACGGAAAGCCGAACTTGCCGCTCCCGACTCCCGCAGCGACGACGACATGATCGAAGCCTCCGGGACGTTCGGCGAGGCCGACGAACGCCGCTCTCACCTGACTCTCGTCGGTCACGTCGACCTGTCGGCCGGTGATCCGCGGTGCGGCGCCGTCGACTCGGTCGAGTGTCGCCGCCAGTTCTTCGGCTCGGCGATCGACGTCGGCGGCTCGATCGAGCAGGACCACTTCGGCCCCCTCGACCGCGAACTCCCTGGCGATCGCTCGTCCGATTCCGTTGGCGCCGCCGACGATGACGGCGGTCGAGCCGCCGAGTCCCAGTTCCATGTCGCGCTCCCGATGCGTCGTTCTCGGTGTTCGGTCGTCAGAGTTCCGCCAAGCCGCCGAGCGGGGCTCCGGTCGATCGCCCTCCGCTCCGCCGCAGCGCCACCAGACTGCCGGACAGCAGCGGCTCGATCAGCGCGTCGAGATGGACGATCCCCGTCATCCGCCCCGCCTCGTCCACCACCTTCACCACGTCCTGACGGAGCGACTGCATCCGGATCAGCGCGTCGCCGTGCGGCTCGCGGTGCCCGATCGTCGTCAGCGGTTCGTAGTCGATCAGCACCGACGACTCGCCGAGCAGCAGATCGATCGTCCGCACGTAGCCGACCGGTTCGCGAGCATCGTCTCCGTAGACCAGCAGGACCGAGCGTCCCTCGCGACGCGTCCTGGCGAGCGCGTCGGAGAACCGGCGGCCGATCCGGACCGACGCGAATCGCGACGCCGGGCGTCCGAACTCGCCGACATGACGTCCGCCGACGGCGAACAGATGCGTCGCCAGGTCCCGCTGCGCGACCGCCAGCAGACCGATCTCGTGACTCTCCTGCAGCACCCGTTCGAGTTCGTGGCGCTGCAGGCTCGCACGCGTCTTGGCGGGCGACTGGCCGACGATGCGCCCCAGAACCGATCCGAGTCCCCAGAGAATCAGCGACAGCGGAAGGAGCAGGAACGTGATCGTCATGATCAGCGGTTCGAGCATCCGAACCAGCCGATACGGCGCCTGGTAGAAGACGTGCTTCGGCGAGAGTTCGCCGTAGATGAAGACGATCGGACTCGTCAGGAGCGGGACGAGCAGCTCGATCGCCGTCGAACCTTCGCCGCCGATCGTCTGAACCGCCAGGACCGTCGACAGCCCGAGCAGGTAGTTGGCGATGTTGTTGCCGACGAGCGCCGTGGCGACGAAGAGCGACGGACGATTCAGCAGCGCCAGCAGCCGACGGGCGCGGCGATCTCCCGAAGCCGAATCGGCAATCAGTCTCAGACGCGGGATCCGATACAGACCGGTCTCGCTGCCGCTGAAGAACGCGCTGGCCAGCAGAGCCAAGCACCAGAGTCCGATCCAGAGCAGGATCATCGCGACTCCTCCTCGGCCTCGGCCAGCAGTTCGAGTTCCTCTTCGGACAACACCGTCAGCTTCACGAGCATGTGACCGCGAGCCGGCATCTCGAGGATCTCGAGTCGCAGCGGCCCCCAGACCGTCGAGTCGCCCGCCTTGCCCAGACGCTGGAGCGATTCCTGGATCACTCCCGACACCGTCAGGTTGCGCGTCGAAGGGAACTCGATCTGTAGCCGCTTCGCCAGTCGTCGGACGTTGACGATCCCCGCGACCAACCAGGTCCGATCGTCCAGACGATGGATCGGATCCTGATCGAGCACGCGCTTCGATCGACTGGGGGCATAGCTGAAGAGCGTGTCGAGAATGTCGTCGAACGTCAGGATCCCGACCGTCTCGCCGTACTCGTTCAGGATCGCCGCGACCTCATGCCCTCCCAGACGGAGTTTCTCGAGCACTTCGGCGACCGTCGCGCACCACGGCACGTACACCACCGGCTCGGCCAGCTTCTCGAGTTCCTCAGCGGGGAGCGACGTGACGCAGTTCAGTCGCAGGGCGCGAGCGATCTCGTCGGTTCCCGGCTCGGTCACCAGCAGATAGCCGCTCGGCGGACGCTTGCGACGCAGGTCGATCAGCGAGACCGGCGGGCGGAAGATCACGAACTGGCTGCGCGGCCGCATCCACTCGTCGGCTCGAATGTCCGAGAGCTGGACGATGTTCCGCAGCACCGCCTGCTCGCGCAGGATCAGCTGGGCGTCGCTGGTCGAGACGGCGATCAGACGCGACAGATCGTCGACATCCAGGCGCGTCTCGCTCTCGAGCCCCGGCCAGGCGAAGCGAGTCGACAGACGCATGACGGCGGTCAGGACCGGCATCACCGGTCCGGCCGCTCGGACGGCCAGAGCCGCAGGAGCCGAAACGAGCGGGGCGAGGCGCGTGCGAGTCGCGACGCCGAGACTCTTGGGCATCATCTCGCCCGCGAAGATCAGCGCGACGAGCGAGCCGACGGCGAAGGCGACCGCCGCCGTACCGCTCACCGATTCGTCCCGCTCCAGTCGGAGCGTGACCATCGACGAGAGGGTGAAGTAGGTCATGTTGACGACGAGATTCCAGAACAGGATCGCCGACAACAACTGTTCGGGGCGCGAGAGCAGATCGTCGGCCAGTCGCGCGCCGACTCCCCCCTGCTTCAGCTTCGCCGTCTCGCCCGGCTCCAGCGAGAAGAGCGCCGCTTCGCTGGCCGAGAAGAAGGCCGAGACGGCGACCAGGCAGGCCATCGTCGCGACCCAGGGAGCCAACTCCCACACGTCACTCGTCCTCCTGCAGACGGACTCGGCCGACCGCGATCATGTACTCGCCCAGAGCGGGCATCATCATGGCGGTCGTCGCGAAGCCGTAAGTCGCGGTCATCACCAGAAAGACCGACATCGGCCGCCCGAGCAGGAAGCTCGTGATCACGAAGAACATCGCCAGCGGCAGGACGCCGGTGGTCAGCAGGATCGCCGGCGAGGGATTCTGGCGTCCCCAGGCGACATACAGTCCGACTCCGCCGCCGACGATAAACGCCAGGAACGGCGTCAGCTGCCCCTGGAAACTGCCGAACGAGACCATCATGTACAGACAGGTCATCACGCCCAGAAACAGGAAGAAGACCGACCCCAGACTGACCGCCACCGCCTGGCGACTGCTCGTGTAACTCGAACCGCAGTGGATCCCGAGCATCGCGACGAACAGGTTCATCACCGCCAGACCGCCGAGCAGATAAAGCAGCTCGGGAGTCCGGATGGCATCGAGCCACCAGACGATCAGACTCAAGATCAGCGGCATGGCGACCATGTCGCGCGTGACGTACAGGACGCCGCCGAGCTTGCCGAACAGGAACTCCTTCGGCGACAGGTCGGTGACCATCAGCAGATCGAGCGCCCGCCCGTCCCGCTCGGTCGTGATGCTGGTGACCGCCAAGGCGTTGACCAGCACCAGACTGGTCAGAAAGAACGGTCCGAGCAGTCGCGCGAGAATCGGCAGCGACACCCCTTCGTCGTCCGCCGTCACGGCGCCGGCCGGACCGAGATAGAGCGTCGCCGCGATCACGCCGAGCGACAGCAGCCAATACGCCAGGCGGATGAAGACGATCTTGCGACCGTAGGCCCAGGTCCGCATCTCGCGCCACAGGACCGGGTTGTCCCACACTTCGCGAGTCCGCACGGTCGGCGTCGGAGCCGGACCGGAAACCGCTTCCCCTCCGGCCGATACCGCCGCGTCGTCGTCGGAGAACTCGGGACGCTGCGGCCGGACTTCTCGCCCCGGATTCCATCGACGGACCCGCGCGATCGCCAGCCCGTCGAGCGCGGCCGAGACGAGCAGACCGACGCTGACGAATCCGATCAGCTCGGTCGGCCACGCGGAGCCGAGCATCGGGCGAGTCGCCACGAGGATCGCGCGCGCCGGACTGAACCAGGCGACCCAGCCGGAACTGCCGGGAGTCCGGCTCTCGAGCACCCAGCCGACCGCCTCCCAAAGTCCGACCCAAGCTCCCAACAGCATTGCGGTGAGCGCCAGCGTCTGGAACGTCTTCTCGCGCCACAGCGCAATGGTCGACCCGAGACTCCCCGCCGCGAGCGCCGCGACGATCGTGACGACGACCGACCAGAGGACCTGCTCGATCGCGACGCCGCCGAAGAGCGTGACGAGCATCAGGATCGGGAGCGAGACCGCGATCAGCATCACGATCTGCAGCAGCGACGCGAAGAGACGACCGAGCACCAGTTCGGCGTTCCCCATCCGAGTCATCAGCAGGAGCAGGAAGGTGTTCTTGTCCTTCTCCTGCGAGACGGCGGCCGCCGATTGAACGGCCGACAGAAACAGGATCAGCGTCAGCTGCAGCGGGGCGAGGATCCGGAAGAGGACCGATCCGAAGCGAGCCATGTCGCCGATCGTGCCGATCTCCTGCGTCCCCGCGACGACCATCCAGGCGGTGCACATCAGGATGAAGAGCGCGGTCGCGTAGACCCCTCGAACCAGATACAGCCGAGGGCGGCGCGGAGCGATCACCGCTTCCCGAGTGAAGACCGGACCGACGAACAAGCGAACCCCCTGCCGCGACGGGCACGATCGATGAGGGACGACGCCGCCGGACGAACCGACCGGCAACCTGCCGAACGACCGGTTCGCCCCGACGGCCGAACGGCCCATTGTAGCCGAGGCGGCCTGTCGCGGGACTCGGATCCGGGGAGGCGGCTCGTCACGTCAGGACGACGATTCGCACTGCCGTTCGGCGCCCCCGCCCGAGACCAATCGCTCGGCGGCGGGGGCGAGCGCCGATCAGCGCTGGAAGCCCATGAAGAAGCTGAAGATCCGCGTGTCGTCCCCGTCCTCTTCCGCCACCGGGAAGGCGAAGTCGAAGGCGAGCGGCGCTCCCATCCCCATCCGCGGAATCGAGACGCGGAACCCGAAACCGGGGGCAACGCGGAAGTCGGCCCAATCGACGCCGACCTTCTCTTCGACCGTGCCGAAGTCGCAGAAGACGACCCCTCGGATCATGTCGTCGGCCGTCAGCGGGAACATGTACTCGACCGTATTGATCCAGCGGAACTCGCCACCGGCGCGAACGCCCCCTTCCATCGGCGACGCCCCTCGGAAATCGAACCCTCGCAACGTCGAGAAACCTCCCGCGAAGTAGTTCTCGAAGATCGGCGTATCCGATCCGCTGACGCCGACTCCGGTGCTCAGCATCAGCGTGTGGCGCCCCGATCCGTCGGGGCGCTCGCGCATCAGGAAGTACCGGTTGTAGGTCAGATCGCCGCGCGGAAAGTCGTAGCTGCCGAACGCCTGCTGGAACGAGAGCTCCAGATAGTAGCCTTCGGTCGCCGCGAACGGGTTGTCGCGCGTGTCGTGCGTCAGCGAGACCTGGCCGGTGAAGAGGTCGTTGTCGCCGAGCACCTCGTTCAGCGACGGCGACGTGCCGACTCGGGGCGAGTGGATATTGATTTTCTCGGCGCGGAGCGCCGTGGTGATCGAGATGTCGGGGGTCAGGCGATAGCCGAAGCTGACGCGACCGCCCAGGCGCTGTTCCTGCCAGTCGAAGTAATTCCGATCGAAGAAGTAGCCGCTCAGACCGAAGCTGATCGGCGTGCCGCGGAAGTAAGGATCCGCGAAGCTGACCGAGTAGCGCTGCACCTGATTGCCCGGATACGCTTCGGCGCGAAAGCTCTGTCCCGCTCCGCGAAAGGCGTAACCGTCGATGATGTCGCGCCACGAACGCGGGACAGCGCGGATGTCGAAGTTCTTCTCGTCGTAGATCACCTGACCGGTGACGCCGGCGTCCGAGTTGATCCCCGCTCCGATCATGAACCGACCGGTCTGTCCTTCCTGCAGGATCGCGTCGAGGTCGGCGAAGTTCTGGGGCAGGTTCATCGCGTCGACCGGCTGCGTGAAACCTCGGTCCTGCGCGAACGGACTGTACGGAATCCCTCCGCGCGGCGCACCGGACCATTCCCCCGGCGGCTGCAGCGACGGATAGCCCGGTTCGACCTGCTGAGCCACGCGCGTCCCGTCGTTGGGCGCCGGAGTTCCGGTGACCGGCGCAGATCCGCCGGGCGCGTACGTTCCGGCCGGTGCCATGTTGCCTCCGGCGGGCGTTCCCGGAGTCCCCGACGCCGGCATCGGCCCGCGCGGCAGGCCGTTGGGACCGGTCGGTTGCCAGCGCCCGCCCCCGTCCTGGGCCCGCATCTCGGGAGTCGCCGCAGCGAGCGAGACCGGTACGATCGCCGGCAGGGCTCGGGACAGACGCGGGGGTGTGGCCGCTTCGACGGCGGCGGCATCGAGCGGCCGTTCGGCCAGACCGAGCAGCCGGCGCGTCTGGGAAGTCGCCGGATTCGGCGTCGGCGGCGGCGCCAGCGACCGAGCGTCGGCCCCGAAGCCGCGACAGCCGGTCGCGAGGCCGATCGAGCCGAGCAGCGACAGCAGCACGACTCGGGCGATCTCGCGCGCCCCGAGGCCGAGCGTCGTCGGAAGCGCCGAACGATCCGCGACGAAAGGTCGAGCAGCTTCGCGGCTGCCGGACGACGTGGCGGTGGAGTGCGGTGCGATCATGCCTGTCCAGACGTGCGAGAGGGCTGAGGCCGAGCGGCGCGGCGTCGCGCAGCGAGGAAACCGTCGAGCGATCACCAGGGAAGGATCCGGCGTATCCCTCGCGGCGCTTCGGGCTGCGACGGCGGAGTGACCAGGAAGAGATCGAGCTGCACTTCGGCCGTGCCGTCCGGACTCTGGCTGCGGAAGGCCGAGCGGGTGCTCTCGCGGAACTCGTCGTCCGACGG
>CAZZBI010000172.1:0-3633 GCA_964652385.1 uncultured Pirellulaceae bacterium
TCTGTGCGCAGTAGGCATGCATCGCCTCGTGCTGCACGACTCCGTGCGTATCGCACGAATAGACGATCGATCGGGTATTGCGACCGAGCGTCTGCGAGATCGTGACCCCTTCGCCGTTGGCGATCTTCGCGCCGCCGACCGGATCGATCGATCCGTCGGGCCACTGCGCCATGTCGCGCACGACGAAGCACTCGATCGGCGACGGACTCGGGCGACCGAAGTATCGCGAGACGAGATCGATCATCGATTCGAGCTTGAACAGCAGGATCTGCGCCTGGCGATCGCTGATGTCGGTATGGAGCACGAAGTTTCGGCTCCGGACATCGCGCGGCGCACTCGGTTCGTCCGAGAACTCGCGGAACTTCGCTTCGAGTTCGTCGGCGGCCGAGATCGTCGCCCCGTCACGTCGATCGACCTCGATCGCTTCGATGACGAAGTCGCCGGTCGAAAAGCGAGCGTAGCGGACACTCGTCACCTGGTCGCCGACCGCGGCTCGATCGAGGCGATCGCCGACGAAGCGGACGCGAGTCGCCGGCTCGACCGGCACCGCCAGGCGACCGCGGTTCGAATACGGAGAGCGATCGACGGCGACGGCGATGCGCCCGTTCCGGGCGCTGAGCACCTCGCCGACGACTCGACAGGTGACGCTGCCGTCTTCCGCGGGGTCTCCGTCGGGAGTGATCGACGGAGGATCGGGCTGCGACAACAGTTCGATGTCGGTCGGCGTCTCGACCAGCTTTCCTCCTCGCATCAGACGAGCCCGGAACGCGACCGTCTGGCCGGCGTCGAGAGCATCAGGAGGCATCGAGCCGCGGACGACGATCGTCGCGGGAAAGGTGATGATCGCCTGAGCGCCGGCGAGCGACACCGCCTTGTCCTCGGGCCCCTGATACTTCAGCTCGATCGACTCGCCCGAGTCGCTGCGCAGTCGCATCACTCCCGGACGGACTGCCTGGATCGTCCCCGAGCCTTCGAGTCGCTGTTCGAGCACGACTTGCGCGGCGAGCGGCGAGGGGAGCGAAAACGCGACGACGATGCCCAGGAGCGACCCGACGAGGCGAATTCGCGACAGGTGGCGTCGGCACGACACGTCGAACGAC
Source organism: uncultured Pirellulaceae bacterium (assembly GCA_964652385.1). GTDB lineage: Bacteria > Planctomycetota > Planctomycetia > Pirellulales > Pirellulaceae > UBA11682. The sequence continues at coordinate 1,101 of CAZZBI010000172.1, forward strand.
CGAGCACGGGGACCCGAGATCGAACGGAAAGGTCGGAAGCGGAGGCTTCGCGGGGACGACAACGGAGCGACTCCTGAGACGGTTCGAATCGTCGATCCGGCCGTTCCACGCCGGTCGCAGACCGGGAACGAGACCGATGGTCGCGAGACGGAACTTCGGCGAGTATAACGGTTTGCGACCGTCCCCTCCAAATCGATCACCCGGCAAACCGAGCGAGCGGGAGATTCGTTGGCACCCCAGGGAGGTCGTGGAGGTCCGGCAACTTCTGACGCGCGAAGCGCCTCGGCGGCGGACGATCGTCGTCCCTTTCGGCACGGGACCTGTATCCCGTCGAGGGAGATCGAATCGCGGTTCGACAGGTTGCCGCATCGCGGTCCCCCTCTCTCGCCCATCGGAAACGCCACCATGAATCGCCTCCGTCTTGCCGTCGTCCTGATGCTGCTGATCGTTCCGACCGTCGCCGCAATCGGAACGGGGCCGAACGTCGCGACCGGTCGAGCGGTCGACAGCGAAGTCGCTGCCGCCGGTCGGTACCATGCGGTCCGCCGCCGCGGAGCCCTGTACGACCGAAGCATGCCGAATCGACCGAGTCGAGGTCTCTACACGGTCGGACGCTGAACGGTTCGCGTCCGCCGATCGACCCTGGACGACGAGCGCCGGCGACATTCGCGAAGCGCGCATGGAGTTCCGAGACCGGAACCTCTAGACTCTCGGGACGCCGATCCCGATATCGACGACCGGCGATCGAATCGGTGGACGAATCTGTCCCGATCGATCCCCAAACACGCGGAGTGACCGATGAGCTTCGGATCCCAGGGCAACCCGTATGAGGTTCCGTCCTATTCGCAGGCCGTCCCGACCGCCGGTGCGCTCAAGGCTCCCGGTCCGTTCATGGCGATCGCGATCATTTCGATCATCTTCGGCGTGATGGGACTGGGTCAGGGATGCCTGGGCGGGATCTTCATCGCCTTTCAGGGAGCGATCGGCGGCTTCTTCGAAGAGATCGCGTCAAAGGCCGCGGAAAGCGATCCGGATGCGGCCGCCAACATGCAGGGGCTCAAGGAGGTGATGGCGCTCCAGTCGCAGTACATGGTGCCGATGCTCGTCGTCCTCGGCCTCTCGATCGTCACCTCGCTCGTCCAGTTCGTCGGCGGCATCGCCGGCGTCCGCAAGGCAGTCTCGTCGGTCGTGATGCTGCAGGGGGGGGCAGTCCTGGCGATGCTCAACAACATCGTCGGCGGCGCCTGGGGGATCTACTTCAACCGCATCTCGGCCGAAGTGCAGATGAACGCGCTGAAGAACGGCGGAGCGCCGGCCGAGCAGATCGAGGCGATGGAGATGGGGCAGCAGGTCGGCTCGGTGGTCGGCATCGTCTTCGGCATCGGGTTCGCCGCCGCGATGGTCGCGATGTATCTGGCCGCGCTCCTCTATCTGATCCGCTCGCAGAAGCTCAAGGCGTTCATGGCCGCCCGAGCCGGTCAGGCCTGATTCGTCCGTTCGTCGAGTGTCCGGTTCTTCGGGAGTCATGCCGGTGGCGAGTCCTCTCGGATCGGTCCGCACCGCGGTCTACACCGGCAGCTTCGATCCGGTCACGCTCGGTCATGTGAGCGTGATCGAGCGGTCGTCGCGGTTGTTCGATCGTCTGGTCGTCGCCGTCGGCATCAACGTCGACAAGACCTCGTCGTTCACGCCTGCGGAACGAGTCGAGCTGATCGAGCGTGTGACGCGCCACCTGTCGAACGTCGAGGTGCGGACGTTCGAGGGACTGGCAGTCGATTTCGTGCGGAGTCTCGACGCGCGGATCATGGTCCGCGGTCTCCGTCCGCTGACCGACATCGCGGGCGAGTTCACGATGATGATCGCCAACCGGCAGCTCGATCCCGAGATCGACACGGTCTTCCTGATGGCCGACGAGTCGTTCACGCACGTCTCGAGCTCGCTCATCAAGCAGATCGCTCCGCTGGCCGACGACGAAAAGCTCGCCAAGTTCGTCCCTCGGGAGATCATCCCCGAACTGCGCCGCAAGTACGGCGGCTGAACCGCAACGGCGACCGTCGTGTGACCGTCGTAGTGCGACCGCCCTCGGTCGCACCGAATCGTGCGGCCGATTTCGATTGGGGATGTCGTTGACGGCGCTGATCCCGTTGCTGCCATTCGGGCTGATCGGGTTGCTGCAGAACGGAGCGCCTGTTCGTTCCGAGTCCCGGAGGGACGGCCGACAGTAGCCCACCGATTCATCGGTGGGTCACTCGGCACGAACGGGATTCCGAGAGTCCCGGTAGGGACGAAAGAACTCGGACGTCGAGCGACATCGCGTCGGTCGAGCAAGCGTCGCATCTGTCGTCCCTAACGGGACTTCGGACCTTGGGAAAGATCGCGTTTCCCGGCGATGAATCGCCGGGCTGTTGTCTGTCGTCCCTTGCGGGACTCGTCGAAACTCCTCGGTCGCACCGCATTTCGTAGTGCGACCGCCCCCGTTCGCACCGAATCGTGCGGCCGATTTCGATTGGGGATGTCGTTGACGGCGCTGATC
>CAZZBI010000172.1:3733-11255 GCA_964652385.1 uncultured Pirellulaceae bacterium
CCGGTAGGGACGAAAGAACTCGGACGTCGAGCGACATCGCGTCGGTCGAGCAAGCATCGCGTCTGTCGTCCCTAACGGGACTTCGGACCTTGGGGAAGATCGCGTTTCCCGGCGATGAATCGCCGGGCTATTGTCGGTCGTCCCTTGCGGGACTCGTCGAAACTCCTCGGTCGCACCGTATTTCGTAGTGCGACCGCCCCCGGTCGCACCACATCGTGTGACCGATTTCGATTGGGGATGTCGTTGACGGCGCTGATCCCGTTGCTGCCGTTCGGGCTGGTCGGGGTTGATGCAGAACGGAGCGCCTGTTCGTTCCGAGTCCCGGAGGGACGGCCGACAGTAGCCCACCGATTCATCGGTGGGTCACTCGGCACGAACGGGATTCCGAGAGTCCCGGTAGGGACGAAAGAACTCGGACGTCGAGCGACATCGCGTCGGTCGAGCAAGCGTCGCATCTGTCGTCCCTAACGGGACTTCGGACCTTGGGAAAGATCGCGTTTCCCGGCGATGAATCGCCGGGCTATTGTCTGTCGTCCCTTGCGGGACTCGTCGAAACTCCTCGGTCGCACCGCATCGTTTGACCGATTCCAATTGACGGGGCTGGTTGCTGTACGAGGCAGCCAAAACCAGTCTCGCGCGTTCAGCCGAATCGCGCGACCATGCGGTCCGCGAGACTCGGCCAGAGGCGATCGAGCCAGACGAGCAGGCGACCCGAGCGGCTGACGAACGCTTCATGACGCCCGCGTTGCCACGCGCGGATCGATTCGCGAGCGACGCGAGTCGTCGGCATGGCGCGGCGCCCCTTCCATCGTCGCCCCGTCGTGTCTTCGATCGCCGCATCGAAGAACTCGCTGTCGGTCGTGCTCGGGCTGACGAGCACGACATCGATTCCCGACCGCTTCCATTCGGCGCGCAGCGAATCGCTCCAACCGTGCAGCGCGAACTTGCTTGCGCAGTACTCGCTCTTCCACGGCACGGCACGGTGAGCCAGGACGCTCGAGACGTTCATCACCGCCGGTCGTCGGCCGGCGACGAGGAGCGGGAACGCGCCGCGAGCGAGTTCGGCGGGCGCGAAGAAGTTCGTCTCGAAGACCTTTCTCAGACGGGACGGATCGGCGTCGACGAACGCTCCCATCGCGCCGATCCCGGCGTTGTTCACGAGCAAGTCGAGCGCTCCCCAGCGCCGACCGACCGCGCTCAGCAGCGCGGAGCGATGCTCCGGATCGGTCACGTCACCGGGCATCGCTTCGACTTTGCCGGGATAGCGAGCGGCGAGTCGTTCGAGCGGTTCGCGACGCCGCGCCGTGACGATCAGCTCCCCCCCCCGCGCCGCCAACTCCTCGGCCAACGCCGCTCCGATACCCGACGAGGCGCCGGTGAGCAGGATCCGGCAGTCGGCGATCGGACGGACTGGCATGGAGCTTGACCTTCGGCGGAACGTCGGCGATCGAACGAGAGGCTTGCGGAGTCAGCGTTTTTCGAGTCTCAGGCCTTCGCCGACCGTGCGGAAGCCGAGTTTCTCGAACAGCGTCAGCGTCGCGGGATCCTGTTGCGAGATCTGCACCTCGACCAGCGCCGTCCCCTTGGCCGCCAACTGCCGCAGCGACTCGCCGACCAGGTAGGTCGCACGCCCTTCTCGGCGTTTCGAATCGTCGATGCGCAGGTCGTACAACCCCATGCAGCGGAGCCCCCAACCGCTTGCCAACGGTTCCATGTCCCAAAAGGTGACCTGCCCCCACGGGGCTCCCGAGTCCTTGTCGATCAGATGGAAGCGTGTCCGATCGGACCAACCGAGCGTGCACGCTTCCCACCACGAATCGGCCGCCGGGTCGAACGACGCGGTGACCTGATGCGAGCGGCGGTTGGCCAGTTGCTTGCGATTGACCGGCGGACGGAAGTCGGCCAGTCGCATCTGCAGGATCCGCACTCGATCCGATTCGACGAACCCCGCGCGCGCGAAGCGTTCGATCTGGAATCGATCCTCGGCGAGAATCCCCGGCAGGCGACTTCCGCCATAGAAGCCCAAATAGAACGGAATGTTCGGGAAGACCCCTCCGGCGATGACTCGGACGGCCCCCGCGTCGCGCAGGTACGTCTCGGCCGCCGCGAGCAGGCGATCGGCGATCGTTTCGGCGTCGTCGCGCGGCTCGACGAAAGCGCCGAAGATCGAGCCGCATTCGGTCCCCAGACGATCGAAACCAGGGGCGGGACCGAAGCCCGCATGGACGAAGCCGACGGCGTGCCTGCCATCGTCCGCGACGATCAAACCGTGTCGATCGAAGTACGGCTTGGCGAGCACATAGCGCTCGAGCATCAGCGGCGTCATCGCCGCGAACCGCCCGCGCAGCGGCGGCAGGTTGCGCCACAGGTCGGCCAGCCGACCGACGTCGGTATTCAGAAAGGGCCGAAGGACGATCACCGGCAGGGCATCTCGTCGGAAGGACGTCGATCCGCGCTTCGGAGACTCGGATCCGGTCGAGGCGATCGGCAGGTCGCCGGCCGCCGAACCGCTCGCTCACGCTGCCGGACCGCGCGACGCGATGGCGTTCGCCATCGGTCGGCCGAAGACGCCGGCGAAATCGCCGGGCATCTTCGGCGTTGACCGGAGCGGGAACCGAGTCGATCCGACATCACGGTTCGACTCGGCATTCCCGACGCTCGAAATCACCTGACGATTTCGAGCAGTTCGATCTCGAAGACCAGGACCTGATTCGGCCCGATCGCTCCGCGAGCCCCTTCGGGACCGTAAGCGAGTTCGCTCGGCACGAAGATCTTCCACTTGTCGCCGACCTTCATCTTCTGCAGCGCCTCGACCCAACCGCGGATGACGCCGCCGACCGGGAAGGTCGCCGGCTCGCCGCGCTCGACCGAGCTGTCGAAGACTTCGCCGTTGATCAGCGTGCCGTGGTAGTGCGTGCGGACGGTGTCTTCGGCGGTCGGCGAGGGGCCGTTACCGGCGGTGATCACCTGGTACTGCAGGCCGCTCTCGAGGACCTTCACCCCTTCGACGAGCGCGTTCGCCTTGAGGAACTCCTGCCCTTCGCGCAGGTTACGCTCGGCCTCCTCCTTCATCTTGGCTTCCATCTCGGCCCGCGCGACCGTCTCGAACTCGGTCATCACTTCCTGGACCTGAGCGGGCTGGAAGCGGCTCTCCTTCCCCTCGAGCGCCTCGGCCATGCCGCGCAGCAACTGAGCGACCTGCAAGGTGAGCCCTTGGGCCTTGATGTTCGACCCGATGTCGAAACCGATGATGTAGCTGGCCTTTTCGTTGACCGTGTTCAGGGGGAGATCCTCCGTAGCCGGAGCCTGCTGCCCCCGCACCTCGAAAGCGAAACCGGAAAGAAACAGCAGCGACGCCGCCAGGACGCCGACAGGACGGACGAACATGGATCGGAACTCCAAGGAGAGGAAGGGGACGGAAGAACCGCTCGCAGGGTCGGCCGTCATTCTTCGTTCGAGGCGGGCTGCCGACGGGTCCGAGCGCTCGGAAGATCGGCAGTGAGGCGAGCAGGACGACGCCATTTCGACCTCGGTCCTGATGCGACGGGGGGCCGTACGAGACCGACCGCAGCCGTCGCGATCCACCTGACGAAGGGCGAATCCCAGGATTCTATCGCTCCGCCAGCCGAGACGACAGAGCGAACCGACCCGATTCCGCGAGGCCTCGGACGCGGTGTACACCGTCGGCAAGGTCATCGCCGCACGCCGATTCGGCCGCTGCGTTGCCGCTCGCCCCGGATGAGCGGCAACGCAGCGGAGCGGCGAAAGCAGGAACTCTAACGGTCGTCGTCGACCGGCACTTCGGCGGCCAGAAGTTCGGACATCCTGGGGAATCGCGTCAGCGGCTCGCGCCAGGCCGCGAACAACGGCGCTTCGATCGCGATCGGTCGCCGCTCGGTCGGGTGCTCGAACGCCAGGCGCCGCGCATGCAGGGCGATCCAGCGACTGCGCGGGTCGTCCGCCGCGGGGCCGAACGAACGAGTCGATCCGTACTGCTCGTCGCCGAGGATCGGAAAGCCGCGCGAGCCGCATTGCAGGCGGATCTGATGGGTCCGGCCGGTCTCGAGCCGGATCTCGAGCCAAGTCGCGTCGTCGCTCCGATCGAGCACCCGATACGCGAGCAGGGCGTACTGGGCGTCCGGATGTTCGGCGGCGGTGATCTCGCTCCGCGCCTCGTCCGGCACCTTTCGCATGTAATCGGACCAGCGACCGCCGTCGTCCGGCACGCTCCCCGCCACGATTGCCCAGTAGGTCTTCTCGACACTCCGATGCTCGAACTGCTCGGCGACCTTTCGAGTCGGTTTCGGATGGCGAAGCATCACCATCGCTCCCGACGCCGGCCGATCGAGGCGATGCGGAACGCCTACGTAGGGCTTGCGGTCGGAGGCCGGCTGTTCGGCCGCGAACCGCTCCCGCAACCGTGCCTCGACACTATCGATCCCCGGCGGCGCCTGAGTCAGCAGCCCTCCCGGCTTGTCGACGACGACGACCGGCCCCGAGTCGAGCAGAATCGGCAGCGCTGCGAGCCGCAGGGGAGAATGGTCGGAGGGATCGGCGGGAGTCGACATGGATGGTCGCGAAGAATGGAGCGGACCGATTCGCCGAGCAACGACGCTCGCCGGACGACCGCACTCCGCGAGAATAGTCGAACCGAGCGCGGCAGGGGGAGCGGGGATCACGGGGGTCGCGAGAGGAGTTCGTGCTCGACACGGCAGCCTCGGCAGCGCGTCTCGAATCCCGAGGTCGATCGGTTAGACTGAAACGGTCGATGTCGATCGTCGCCCAGGAGCGGCCATGATCGATCGCGGCAGGACCGCCGTTCGCCTCACGCTCGGAGCGCCCTCGATGTTCGCTCGTCTTGTCCGCCCTGCGCCGCATCGGCCGAGCGATCGGCGGCCGCCGAGACAGTCGCGGCGTTTCGCCGTTTCGCCTGGCCTTACCGATCGACCGTTCGCCGCGGCGAATCCGGTCCGTTCGCTGATGCTGCTGTCGGTTCTGTGGTGGGTCGTCGGACCGGCGAGCGTCGTCGCGCAGGATACGTTCGCCCCGCAAGCCGATCCGCGCGATCTCGGCCTGCTGATCACTCCGGGAGTCGACCTGGTTCCGGGCGAAGACCGGACAGTGCTGGTCGCCGACGAGAACGGAACGCCTGTCGTCGGCAAGCTGCAGTTCGAAAGCGGCGAGCGGCGGATCGTCATGCTGCCGTCCGGGCGACTGACCAGCGTCACCGCGAACGAGATCACGCCGACCGACCGGCCGTTCGAGCCGGTGGAGGTCGATGCGCTGGCGGAGCGGTTGGTGACCGAGACGTTTCGCGGCTTCAAGGTGAAGAAGACGCGGCGCTATCTGTTCATCTACAACGCGAGCGAAGAGTTCGCGACCGGCACGAGCCGGATTCTCGAGTCGATGTACCCGAAACTCGTCAGCTACTGCGAAAAGCAAGGGCTCGCGGTGCATGAGGCCGAGGTTCCGCTGGTCGTCGTCATGTTCGCGACCGAGGATGAGTTCCAGACCTACCGTCAGATGCCCGAAGGAGTGATCGCCTACTACAACGGCATCTCGAATCACGTCCTGATGTACGAGCGATCGAAGCTCGCCGAAGTGGCGCCGACGATCGCCGTGAAGCAGGCGATCTCGACCGTCGCTCACGAAGGGGTGCATCAGGTCCTGCATAACATCGGCGTGCAGCCCCGCTTGGGACGTTGGGCGCCGTGGGTCAGCGAAGGGATCCCCGAGTATTTCTCGCCCACCGACATCGGCCGCGGGATCCGCTGGAAAGGCGTCGGTCTGGTCAACGACCTGCGACTCCACAATCTGATCGAACAGTCGAAGGAGCCGGGGGCGAACTTCGGCAGCGGCGACCTGATCCGGCGGACGGTGACGGCCGAGTCGCTGGACGGCAGCGGCTATGCCGCAGCCTGGGCGCTGACCTACTTCCTGGCCAAGCATCGACCGAACGAGTTCTTCGAATACCTGCGCGAACTGGCTCGCGAGAGTCGACCGCTGGAAGGGGAGAGCGGCGACGAGCAGCTCGCTCGGTTCACGCGGCATTTCGGCGACGACCTGGCGGCGCTCGAGACCGAGATGATCCGCCGCGTGTCGAAGCTCCCGTATGTCGACCCGATCGAGAACCAGCCGCACTACGTGGTGCTGGCTCGGGTCGGCAATCGACTGATGTCGATCGTCACGCCAAGTCCCGCCGAGGTGACGAAGTTCCGCACGCAGCTCGGCTCGCAACTCTCGCCGGCCGAATTGGCGACCGCTCAGGTCACGGTCGATCTCTTTCCGACGAAGCCGCTGGCCCAGCAGGCGGCTCAGGCGGCACTCCGTTGAGCGGACTCGACTCGGAGAGTGACGGTTTCGGCGCAGCGGTGCCGATCGAGAGGTCGGCGAGCCGGCGGATTCGACCGGTGCGAGCGGCCGATGCGGCGTCGATCATCGCGCTGATCGACGCCGTCTATCGCGAGTACGACGATGCGGTGAATCTGGCCGGCGCCGAAGCGGATCTGCTCGACCCGCTTCTCAGCTACGAGGCGCGCGGCGGGGCGATGGTGGTCCTTGTCGAGGACGATCGAACGGACGGCTCCGAGCGGGTCGTCGGGAGTCATGCGATCCTGCCGACCGCTCGGGGCGAAGGGACGTTTCGTCGCCTGTACCTGGATCGCTCGCTGCGCGGAACGGGAGCGGGAGATGCGCTGATGGCGTGGGCGATCGACGCGGCGACCGCGAAGGGATGGAAGCGGATCGCCTTTTGGTCCGACAGTCGCTTCGCGCGAGCGCATCGCTTCTTCGGTCGTTACGGTTTTCGGCGCACCGGACGCGAGCGAACGATGGACGACGGTCTGCAGCCCTACGCCGAGATCGAGTTCGAACGGATCGACGGGGCGATCGGATGAACGTGCCGAACTGGAGTCAGTTGTTGCTGGTCGGCCTGGGCGGAGCCTGCGGCGCGATGGCTCGCTACGTGACGACCGTCGCGGCGACCGGTTGGTGGGGCGAGAGGTTTCCGTACGGCACGCTGATCGTGAATGTCGCCGGCTGTCTGGCGATCGGGGTGTTGCTGCGGCTGTCGAACGGTTGGTTCGGCGACTCGACTCGCCTGATGCTCTCGGTCGGCGTGCTCGGCGGTCTGACCACCTTTTCGACCTTCGGCATGGACACGGTATCGCGACTGCAGCAGGGAGCCTGGGGAACGGCGCTGGCGAACGTCGCGGCGAACCTGGGGTTCGGACTGAGTGCCGTCGCGCTCGGCCTCGCGCTCGGAGCATGGCTGTCGGCCGAAGGCACCGCACCACCGATCGACTGAAGTTCGCGGCGGTGCAGCGTCATGCGACCGAATCCGCCCCCTGCAACCACCCGACCAGCCCGAAGCAACGCCGCGATCAGCCCCGTCGAAAGTCGATCACATCGTCGAATCGAGACACGGGGGACCCCTGCGCTTGGCGCTACGGGCTGCGAGGGCACGGAGGGACCCCTGCGCTTGGCGCTACGGGCTGCGAGGGCACGGAGGGACCCCTGCGCT
>CAZZBI010000173.1:0-11246 GCA_964652385.1 uncultured Pirellulaceae bacterium
ACTCACGAGCATCCAAGCGACGTTCAGAATGATCGGCGTCCCACGGATTGACAAGCACGACGCGGCAGGCCCGCTTCCTCTAGCCACAAGCGCAGCTCGACGAACCCTCTCCCAATCGATCCTCTCCCCCCAAAGCGCCCGCGACCATGATCGGCCGGAAACGGCATTGTCCGGTCAGCAACAGGGTTTACCCGGCCCTGACGTCGGAACCAGGGAGCGGTCCCTTCCCCTAAGCTCACGAATCCCCTCCGGTCGACTATCATCGGTCAGGTCGAGGGGCGTCGACCGGGTGCGATCGAGTCGCATCGCGACGATCGACGGGGAATCACGATGCAGTTCACCACCTTCCTGATGGCACTCCCGTCGATCGCCAGCATCCTGGCGGTCCTCTTCTTCTCGATCGCGCGGGGGCGAGTCGATCGGACCGAGGTGAAGCTCTGGTACGACCGCGAAGCGACTCGATTGGTCCGAGCCGAGGCGTGGGACGAGGCGTGGACGGCGTACCGTCGGATCGAGCAGCTCTCGCAGCAGCTGACCGGAGCGACCGACCCGCTCGTGCTGAAACGGATGGCGGCAGTCGCGGAACAACAGGAGCGGCCGGAGCAGGTCGACCTGCTGATGCGACGCCTGCTGCAGATCGGCGAGCGAGGGGATCTGGAGGCGCATCGTTACTTCGCGGCGAGATTCCTGGCACTGGAGCCGGCCACGGAAGAGGATGCGCTCGTCCGTCTGGATCGTCTGGAACTGCATCTGCAGGCGGTCTGCGATCTCGATCCGTACGACATCGCCGCGCGGGCTCAGCTGGCCGAGTTGCGTTTGGCGGGGGGTGATCGGGAGGGAGCGATCAGCCAGCTGCGGTTCGTCGCCGAAAAGGAACCGGCCGCCGGCTTCCCGCTCGGTCGCTTACTTGCCGCGGCCGGCCTGCATGACGAGGCGCATGCCTGGTTCGTGAAGGCCGAACAGGCGATCGCGGCAAAGCTGGAACAGGACCCGGAGAACTTCGACCTGACGATGCAGTTGGCGGGCTGTCGCGCTGCCGACGGCCGTTTTGACCAGGCGCTGCGGACGATCGAGACGCTGCCGCGTTCGGCCGATCTCGATCGGCAAAAGGGGCTGCTGTTCGTCGCCTGGAGCGAGGATCGACGCCGCGCGAACGACGAAGCGAATCGCCTGAGACTGCTGACCGCTGCCATCGGGTTCGATCCGGGGTGTCGCCCGGCGATCGAGGCGTTGTTGTCGATGACGGCGAATCCCCAGGTTCGTCGCGACCTGCGCCCGCAACTTGCGGCTCTGGTCGCCGAAGGGGGCGAGACCGGCGGCATCCACTTTCTGCTCGGCACGATCGCCGCGCTGGACGGAGACCTCGGAGCGGCGCAGGTCCATCTGGATCTGGCGGTCGCCGCCGGATTTCGATCGGCCGTCGTGCTCAACAACCTCGCCTGGAGCACCGCGTTCGGCCCCGAACCCGATCCCGAACTGGGGCTGGCGCTCGCCGAAGAAGCGAAACGACTCGCTCCCGATGTCCCGGAGGTCCGCGGCACGCTCGGTCGCATTCTCGGAGCACTCGGGCGGCATGCGGAAGCGGTGATCGAACTCGAGCGAGCCCTCGCGGGCTCCTCCGACCCGGCGATCATTCATCGCTCGCTCGCCGAAAGCTACGCGGCGCTCGGCCAGAACGAGTTGGCCGAGTCGCATCGAAGCAAGACGACCGAAGTCGATTGAGTCGCCACGGCCGAAACGAATTCCCCTCGAACGCTCCCCCTCCGACGACGCTCGACCATGTCGCTTCTTCGCTCCCTTCAGATCGACATCGCGCTGATCGTCGCGGGGACACCGCTGCTCGCGAGACACCTGAGCGATCTGGCAGGTCGGGAGCAGTACCAGTTCGCGCTCGTCTTCCTGCCGCTGATCTTCGGCATCGCGATCTGGCGATCTCGAAGCGGGGCGTGGCAGGTGACCGCGGCAGGACCGCTGAACTTCCTGCTCCGAGCGTTGTCGATCGGTTCGACCGTCGGAGCGCTGCTGATCTTCGATCCGTGGCTCGGGTTCGTCGGCAGTTGGCTGGCGGTCGGATCGCTCGCGATTCGAGCGCGCACCACCGATCGGACTCGGCCGTTCGTCTTTCCCTGGCTCGCCGCCTTGATCACCCTTCCACCCCCGCTCGGCTTGGACCAATCCCTGGTCCTGCTGCTTCAATCGATCGCCGCCGGTCTGTCGGGCGAGATGCTCGACTATCTGCAGGTCGTCCACGTCCGCGAAGGGAACACGTTCGAGATCGCCGGCCAGAAGCTGCTGGTCGAGGAAGCGTGCAGCGGAGTCAACAGCCTCTACTCGACCGTCGCCCTCTGCCTGTTGATCGTCCAGATTCAGCAGTTCGGTCGTGCCCATCTGATTTGGCTGACGCTGTACGGAGTCGCCGCGGACCTGGCTGCGAACGCCGCGCGCATCGTCGCGATCGTGATGGGCCGAACGAACTTCGATCTCGACTTGTTGTCCGAGCCGAACCACTCGCGTCTGGGCGTCGGCATGTTCATGGTCGTGTTGCTGCTGCTGGCGAGTTTCTCGAAGCTACTGGATGCCTTCCTGCTTCCGTTCTTCGAGGACTTTTGGGAGGGGACGACTCATGGCGAGAAGCCGAAGCTCTCGTCCCGCTGGCGAGCCCGAGTCCTGGGCAAGAAACGTCGAACCAAGCCCGCGGGCGTCGTGACCAGCGTCCCGCTGTCGAGGATTCGAGCGGCCGAAGCGGCCATCTCAACGTCCGAAACGACCGATACCGCGGCGATCCGGCGACCGGCAGTTTCCTCGGCCGGTGCGGTCGATGTTCCGGGGGAGGCTCGTTCGCGCGGCGCGCGACGCGGGATCAAGCGAGCCGCGGTCGCCTGGTCCTTTGCCGCGGCGATATCCCTGTTGCAGGTCGCGCTGCTGATCGCGGCGGAACGACGGTCGATCCGATTCGAGTCGTCGTCGCGAGAGTCGATCGCGGCGGCGCTGGAAGGTCTTCAGGAGCGATCGTTCGCCGAACAGTGTCCCGGCTGGGACGAGTTGACGTTCGAGACGGTCGAGCGATCGAGCGGCAGCATCTTCGGCGAACGGAGTCGCGTCTGGACCTTCGGCCGCGAACGCAATGCCTTCACCCTTTCGTGCGACTATCCGTTCGGCGCCTACCACCGGTTGCAGCGCTGTTACCGAGGGATCGGCTGGGAGGTACGGGAGATCGAAGCGTTCGAGTCGCCCGATGGCGAAGAGCGGGTGAGGCTCTCGCTGGAGCGCCCCGGAGGCGAGGTCGGACTGGTGATCTTCACGTTGATCGATGTCGAAACCGGTCGATCGCTGCCGACTCCGACGGCGGCGGACATGGTGGCGACGCGGCTGATTCGAGCCTTTCGAGCGAATCCGTTGTGGGCCGACGACACCGTCTCACCCGACTCGGTCACGTCGGTCCAGCTGCAGATGCTGATCGAGGGGACCGAATGGCCGACCGCTCTCGAGCGCGAGATGTACGAGAGCACGTTCGAGCGGCTGTTGGATCGCGTTCGCCAGACGGTGCTGGCGCGTTCTCGTGGCGACACGGCCGCTTCGGGCGACTGACCCGGCACCGCCTTTATCGAGGGCCGAAACGCGCACGCCACCCCAGGGAATCCCGGGGTTCGAGAGCCGGTTGCCGGCGGACAGCCCCCCAATGAATGAGGGCCCGGAGGTTCCTTTTTTTCGGGAGAAGTCGGCGGAAGCTGTAGATCGACGGATCCCCCAATTAGAATCCGGCGGTGCGAAGATCGGGGAGGAATGCCGGTCCCGCCGCCTTAACTGAGGCAGGCCGGGCCGACTTTTTCTCGAAGATCGACGGGGACACCCGACCTTCGGAGGCGTTACCTGCGAGTCGGTCGGGGTGCATGACCTGAGTGAGCGACGGAGTTAGGTCGAATGAAGATGCGATTGCAAAAGAACCTGGGGCGAGCCTTGGCCGTCGCCTTGATCGGATTCGGCCTCGCCAGGTCGGCTGACGCCCAGATCATCACTAACGGTGGGTTCGAAGATACACCGAGTTTGACCGGGTGGTCTTCATCCACTGGAGGCGGCACTGTCGATCGAGTCGGCTCGGTTGCACGTAAAGGCTCATCCGTTGGAACCTGGACTCCAGTGCCCCCGGTCAGCGGTTCGAACAACTACTTCGCCCTGCTCTCGGGAGTAACCGGAAGCAGTGCCGACGGACAGACCCAAACGATCGAGCAGGTCTTTACGGCGAGCGAGTTCGGCGGAACGCTCTCCTTCCGGTACTTCTTCGACTCGGCCGAGTTCTCCACCGACTTCAATGACTACTTCCGACTCCAAATCGGTGAGTGGAACGGCACCTCGTTCGGTACGATGGTCGCCAACAAGTATCACGATGTTGTAATGCACGGGAGTGGCGACACTGGTTGGGTAACTGACTCGGTAACGCTGTTGGCGGGAACTCAGTACCGGATTCTTGGAACATTAGTGAACGCTGCCAACGAGAACGCCGAGCACGGCGGTCTTCCGGGAGCTGATTTCACTTCGATTGCCGGCCTCGATGACTTCGTCTACTCCAGCAACGCTCCCCCCGCCGTTCCCGAGCCGACGTCGATGACGCTGCTTTTGGCCGGTGGTGCGATCGGGCTCGTGCTGCGAGCCCGGCTGAAGATGAAGCAGGCTCCAGCCAACGAGAGCTGAGTTCCGATCAACCTGAAGGGTCAAACGAACGACGAGCCGCCGTCATCTCACGGCAGATGACGGCGGCTCGTTCGCTTTCTTGCTCACCCTCGGACCGTTTGCGAGCTCGGCGCGGTTCGGTCGCTGACCGCTTACCCGCCGCGTTTCACATCCAAGCATCGAAGACCGGATCTCAGCGACTCAGGAAGCGCACCTGCTAAGACAATGACCGGCCGAGGACCGTCGACGTCGGTTCAACATGATGAGACCTGTTGGGAACCCACGGGAACTTCGGCGCCGCCGACGGACACTCAATCCCCTGTTCGCCGGCAACGCTCATCACATCCCGGTCTTTTCGCGGATCCACTGCTGATCGGCGTCCGAGAACTGCTCGATCGAAAAGACCAGGTTCTTGCCGTCGATGTCCCGTAGTCGAACGAGCTGGTCCTTGAACTCGATGAACTCGAGCCGCATCGCGACTCCGCTCCGATCGGTGAAGACGCGGAACTTCTCGAGACGCGCCGCCCGATCGATCGCCGCCTTGAGCTTCCGGCGCTGGTCGATCACGCTCCGAGCGGTCGTTACCTCGGCCTTGAACTCCGACTTGTACTGATCCAGAAATCGAGTCACCTCGGTGCTCGAGATCCCCAACGTTCCGAGCGCTCGAAGCGCCGCGAGGATCGACAGATCATCCTTGACGCCGTTGATCTTGTTGCCGGCCGACGAACCGCACGCCAGCGCGGTCGCCACCGCGTCGGGCTGTCCCGTTTCGCCCAAGGCGACAAGACCAGCCGCCCGCAGGTTGTTTCTCGTTCCAACCGCGGTCAGTAACGTTTCGGCCGAGGTCGAGGCGTCAGCCCCAGGGAGCTCCGCCGGAAGTCTCCCCTTCAGCGCGACCTGCCGCAGGTAAGGGAACGAGTCCTTGCCGAAACGGCTGATCGCCAGCATCACCGGCAGCGGCTGCTGCTCGATCAACGCCGCCAGGGGACCGTTGTCCCCCTGCGTCGCGAGAACGACCTTGGTCAGGTTCTCGACCGTTCTTTCGCAGAGGAGCGCGTAGCTGATCAGCGCGTGGTAACGCAGCTCGACCGTCTCACCGGCGGTCATCAGATGCTCGAGAATCGGCACCGCTTCCGCCGCGATCGGTCCGAAGCCGCGCAGCTCCACGCAGATCCGGATCTGTTTCGCCGGTTCGGCCTCCGCCAACTCCTCGATCTGCTTGGCGACTCGCTCCCGCTCCCGCTCGAAGACCCGGTTTCGCCGATCGGTCGCTCGAATCCAGACCTGATCGTCGTTCGACAACTCGGCCATGCGCAGTTCGAGCAACTGACCGTCCGGCTGTTCGAGCGTGACTCGATTGCCGTCGAGCTCGACCCATCGAGCGGCGAACTCGACCGCCCCTTCGACTCGCACGAAAAGCCGCAGCTCATGCGGGTCTTGGTACCAATCTTCCTGAGCCGAGACGGTCGAGAATGACCACAACACACCGATCGCAAGCAGGCAGGATCGAAACGATCGACCGATACGCGCCGTCTGTAGCATCATCGCTGTTCCCCGTTGGATGACCTCGACTTCGTCGTCCCCTATCCGCGCCTCGAGACACAGGGGACACAGAGTGCCCCTGCGCTTGGCGCTACGGGCTGGGAGCCGTCTCTGTTTCCCTCGCCAGCCCGCAGCGTCAGCAAGGGGTCTCCGCGCCCTCGACGTCTCCGCGCCCCCGACGTCTCCACGTCTCGGACCTCACCTCCGCCCCCACGTTGCTCGAATAGGCCAGGCAGGATTCGAACCCGCGACCAAGGGATTATGAGTCCCCTGCTCTCACCGCTGAGCTACTGGCCCTCGCGCCTCGATGCCCATCGGCGAACGGTCGCTCGCCGACGCTTCGAGACTTCGATCGATGTCTTCTCGTCGATCGCCTCTCGGTCGGTCCGATCTCGGCGATCCCTCTCGACTCACAGACGCACGAGCTTCGTCACGCGCCCCGAGCCGACCCATTCCGCGACGAACAGGTTCCCCTGCGAGTCGAAACAGGCGTCGTGCGGATGCACGAACTTGTCCTGCTCCCACCGGCTCTCGTCGCCGCGGATCGTGAACCCCTTGTCCCCCGTCACGCGCTCCACGTCGTCTCCCAGACGAGCCACCACCTGGTAGTTCCGATCGAGCAACGTCACCCGTGCGAACAACTCCGGGATCACCAGCAGGTCCTGCCACGTATCGGCATTCGCCGGCAAGCCGAACCCCTCGATCGTCGATCGATAGGTCCCGTCCAGTTCGAACAGCTGCAGCGTGTGGTGAGCCCGATCGGTCACGACGATCGTCGGCTCTCCTCCGTCGCGCGTATCGATCCAGACGCCGTGCGGCGTGTCGAAGGTCCCCTTCCCTTCCCCCGCACCGCCGAACTTCGAGATCCACTTCCCCTCCTTGTCGTACCGGTGGATCACGAACGCTCCGTAGCCGTCCGCCAACAGGAAGCCGCCGTCCGGCAGGAACGCGAAGTTCGTCGGCATGAACCGATCGCGCCCCCAGACCTTCTGCGGAGCGGTCGCCTCCCCCTCGGCATACACCCCGCTCTCCATCGGCGCGTACTGCTGCCACACCGTCTCGCCCGATAGCGTCAGCTTCGCGAAGCTCTTCACCTGCTGATACGCGGCGACATACAGGAACTGCTCGCTCCCCTCCTGCCGCACTTCGATCCCGTGACCGCCCCCCTGGAATTGCTTGCCGAACGAGCGGACGAATCGCCCTTCGGGATCGAACACGAAGATCGACGGATGGTCGGGCTGGTCCTCGCGCCCTTCATGGATCACGTACAGGAAATCGTCCTTGTCGACCGCGACGTTGTGAGTCGTTTGCCAGGTGTACTGAGCCGGCAGCTGCGGCCAGGCGTGCTTCATCTCGTAGGCATGATCTCCCGACTGCCAGATGCGGCGCGAACCGCTCTTGCTCGCCGTCAGGATGGCGGGAGCACCCAGCGTCACGGCGGCGGCGGCGGCGGCGGTCGAGGCGGCCAGGAAGCGGCGACGAGTCGGACGATCGGCGGCAGGCTTCGTCATCGGTCAGGTCTCCGGGGGGAGCGGGAACGGCGTGGGACGACGTCGGATGCCCATTGTGCCACGAGACGCCGTGGTTTTCGCGGGCGCGTCGCGAAATGCCGATCGAGCCCCCCGTCGACCGGTGCGCCGCATTGACGCTCCCGGTCGACGCTCCAAGAATGCGGTGCCGCGCCGATCCGCTCGCTTCTCTACGCCGCTCCGAAAAGGTGCGTTCCATGGCCAAACGCTCGTCCAAGGCCCTTCCGTCCGCTTCTGCCGTCGCCAAGCCGACTCGCCGCAAGGCAACCGCCGCCGCTACCGCCGCGACGGCGACGGCGACATCTTCCGGGCCCACCGAGTTTCCGCGGAGCATCGGCGACTATCTGATCCGCCGACTGCAGGACTACGGCGTCAAGGCGGTCTTCGGCATCCCCGGCGACTTCGTTCTGCAGTTCTACGGCATGCTCGAAGAGAGCCCGATCCAGGTGATCGGCATGACGCGCGAGGACTGTGCCGGGTACGCTGCCGACGGTTACGCCCGAGTCAACGGGATCGGAGCGGTCTGCGTCACCTACTGCGTCGGCGGCTTGAGTCTGTGCAACAGCATCGCCGGCGCGTACGCCGAGAAATCGCCGGTCATCGTCATCACCGGCTCGCCCGGCATCGAAGAGCGGCGCCGGGATCCGCTGTTGCATCACCGCGTTCGCGACTTCAACACGCAGCACGAGGTGTTCGAGAAGATCACCGTCGCGTCGGCCGTGCTCGATGATCCGCTGACCGCCTTCCGCAATATCGATCGCTGCTTCGATGCCGCGATGCGATTCAAGCGCCCCGTCTATCTGGAACTGCCGCGCGACCGGGTGCGGACCGAGGCGCTCTTCCCGCACACGCCGATCAGCGATCAGCACGAGAGCGATGCGGATGCCCTTCGC
The DNA here is from genome assembly GCA_964652385.1 of uncultured Pirellulaceae bacterium. Classification (GTDB taxonomy): domain Bacteria; phylum Planctomycetota; class Planctomycetia; order Pirellulales; family Pirellulaceae; genus UBA11682. Next base: position 8,633 of record CAZZBI010000173.1, read on the forward strand.
GAGTCGCTCGAAGAAGCGATCGAGATGATCTCGGCCAGCCGCAACCCGGTGATCGTCGCGGGAGTCGAGATCCACCGCTTCGGACTGCGCGACGTGCTGATGAAGTTCGCCGAAAAGCACGACATCCCGGTCTGCTCGACGCTGCTCGGCAAGTCGGTCGTCGCCGAGAAGCATCCGCTCTTCATGGGCATCTACGAAGGAGCGATGGGGCGCGAGAGCGTCCGGAAGTTCGTCGAGGAGAGCGACTGCGTCATCCTGCTCGGCACCTTCATGACCGACATCAATCTGGGGATCTACACGGCTCATCTCGATCCGACGCGCTGCATCTACGCCACGAGCGAGAACCTGCGGATCCGCCATCATCACTTCAAGGAAGTGACGCTCGCCGATTTCGTCGGCGGGCTGGCCGAAGGCTCGATCCGCAAGGGGAAGCGAGCCAAGCCGAAGATCGAGCCGCAGGTGGTGAAGGAGTTCGTGCCGGCCACCGACAAGAAGATGACGGTCAAGCGTCTGTTCGAGCGGATCAACACGCTGCTGGACGAACAGACGGTGGTCGTCGCCGATGTCGGCGATTGCCTGTTCGGAGCGGCCGATCTGACGATCTACCGTCACACCGAGTTCGTCAGTCCCGCCTACTACACCTCGATGGGCTTCGCCGTGCCGGCGAGCGTCGGCGTCCAGACCGCCAACTCGTCGCTTCGGCCGATCGTGCTCGTCGGCGACGGCGCGTTCCAGATGACCTGCCTGGAGCTGTCGACCGGAGCCAAGCTGGGCTACAACCCGATCGTGATCGTGCTCAACAACCACGGCTACACGACCGAACGTTTCCTGCAGGACGGCCCGTTCAACGACATTCCGAACTGGAACTACCACCGCATCCCGGAACTGATCGGTAAGGGCTGGGGCTTCGAGGTGCGGACCGAAGGGGAGTTGGAAAAGGCGCTGCAGGCGGCGCTGGCCAACCACGATTGCTACAGCCTGATCAACGTCCACCTCGATCCGCGCGACACGAGCCCCGCGCTGCAGCGACTGGCGGAACGTCTGAGCAAGCAGCTGTAGGCGAGACGATCCGGGCTGAGGGTCCGGGAAGGCTCTTGAACCACAGAGGTCACGGAGGACACCAAGGGGGAAGGCACGAACCGTTTTCGGAAAGGGGCACGCCTCGCCGGCGGCGACAAGGTCGCGGACCGGCATCCGTCCTGGATTCGGTATCGTCTCCGCCAAGGCGGTCCGCGCTTGCTCCCTCGGTGTCCTCCGTGATCTCCGTGGTAAGAAAAATCCAACGTCCGACCATGCCACCGAAACGGTCGTGACACGAAAAAAGGGGGACCGGTTTCGGTCCCCCTTTTCGTGATTACGTCAGGCGAGCGATCTCGTCGCTCACGCCTCGACCGCTTGGCGAGCCACACCGGCCTGCTCGAGGACTCGGTCGAGTCCTTCGCTGGTGCGGAGCACCACGGCGTCGCGGGTCAGACCCGAGAACTGGCTCGCGTGCGGAGCGGCGGCGATCGGGCCGTCGTACTTCTTCGCCTTCAGGATGCCGACCACCTTCACCGCGCGACTCGACGGCGTGGTGCCGGGGAGCAGACGCTGCTTGAACGAGATCGTCTTCAGGTCGGCGTTCTCGGGGACGTCCGCGATCCGGACCGACACGATTTGCTCGACCGGCAGATCGTCGAGCTGATCCAGGCCGCCGTCGCCGACGGTCCAGTTCCACAGGTCGAACGCCAAGCCGACGTTCGGACGACCGACCGTCTTGATCAGCGTCAGCAGCGGCTCCGCTTCGTGAATGAACTGGTACTCGTAGTTGCGACGCGAGTCCTCGGCGGCGATCAGACCGAGACCGAGGCGGATCGAGTGCTTCTCGAGAATGTCGGCGATCGTGCCGATCCGAGTCCGGTACAGCTCGAAATTCTCGTGGTACGCCAGACGATTGCTGCCGGGCGAGATGTCCAGCACGCACCGACGCGCCTCGATCGACGCGGCGAACTGAGCCGCCTGTTCGAGCTTCGGCAGCCGAGCATTGAAGTCGTTGTTCTCGCCGCTCATCGAAATCGGCAGACGGAACGAACCGATCTGCAGCTTCGCCGACTTCTGGGCACTCGTGATGTAGCGCTTGGCGAAATGCTCGCTGATCGGAGCGATCCGGGCGACCATCTCGGCGAGATCGATGTCGATCCCCTTGAAGCCGTAGGTCAGAGCCAGCTCGATCTTCTCGTTCTGTCGGGCCGAAACGCCCAGTCCGTCACCGCTCAGATTCTTGAACACGCACCCTCTCCTCGGCGCGAGGACCAGCCCCGACGCCTCGCCCGGTTTGAGAAACGACCGCGAAATGCTGCTCCGTCCCGTTCGGACCCCGCGACTGCCGGCTCGGCACTCGACCGCAAGTCCTCTCACGACTCCGTGAAACCCGGCATTATCCCGAATCGCACGATTCGTACAAGGCGTTTCAGGGAGCCTGGGGGGAAGGAGCGGGGGATTTTCGAGTGCCGCAGTGCGATCGGGATCGGCACACCGTAGTGCGACCGACCCCAGTCGCAGCAGTTCGAAGGGGGAGGGCGCGGAGGACCCCTGCGCTTGGCGCTTCGAGGTTGTGAAATTTTTCGGAGGCCGG
>CAZZBI010000174.1:0-4060 GCA_964652385.1 uncultured Pirellulaceae bacterium
CGAGGAGCTGATCTGGGACCTGCGGGGCAAGTACACGATCCTGATCGTCACGCATCATCTGGCTCAGGCGCGACGGATCGCCGATCGCCTTGCCGTCTTCTGGATCCGCGACGGTGCCGGGGCGCTGATCGAATCGGGCCCCACCGCGCGACTCTTCACGTCGCCCGAGGATCCGATCGCCGCCGCCTATCTCTCGGGAGCGGCGGGCTGAGACGCCTTCGACGCGACGAGCGTGCGCGTCCGCTCGCGACGGAACATCGACGTCGATTCGCGGCGTCCCTGCGGACACCCGCTGCGGACCGTGCGACAATTCGCCGCACTGGTTTTCGCTCGACGCTCGATCCGAAAGACTTGACGGTTCGAGCGAGTTCCGGTTCGGTCGATCTTCCGTCCGAACGACCATCGATGCCCACGGCGCACGAAGATGGATGTCGAAATCCTCAGCCGGTTGCAGTTCGCCGGCACGATCATGTTCCACTACCTCTTCCCGCCCTTGTCGATCGGGTTGGGGCTGCAACTCTTCCTGTGCGAACTGATGGCGTTTCGCAAGGGAGATCTCGCCTGGGAGGCGGCCGCCCGATTCTGGACGCGGATCTTCGCGGTCAACTTCGGGATGGGCGTCGCTTCGGGGATCGTGATGGAGTTCGAGTTCGGCACGAACTGGGCCGCCTACTCGCGTTTCGTCGGCGATGTCTTCGGTTCGGCGCTCGCGGCCGAGGGGATTTTTGCCTTCTTTCTCGAAAGCGGCTTTCTCGCGATCCTCGTCTTCGGCTGGGATCGAGTCGGTCCGCGGACGCATCTGATCAGCACGCTGATGGTCTTTCTCGGCTCGGTCTTCAGTGCCGTCTGGATCGTCGTCGCGAACAGTTGGCAGCAGACACCGGCGGGCTATCGGATCGTCTGGCATGAGGTCCAGGGGGAGATGATGCCGCGAGCCGAGGTGACCGACTTCTGGGCGATGGTCTTCAACCCGTCATCGGTCGATCGGTTGAGTCACACGGTGATCGGCGCGCTGGTCCTCGGCGCCTTCTTCGTCACGTCGGTCTCGTCCTACTATCTGCTCGGCGGTCGGCATCAGGAGGTCGCGCGGCGCTGTCTGTCGATCGCGCTCCCCTCGGCGCTGCTCTTCTCGCTGCTCGCCGCCGCGACCGGCCACGCCTCGGCCCAGAAGCTCGTGCATACTCAGCCGGCCAAGCTCGCCGCGATCGAGGCGCACTTCAGGACGACCGACGAGCCGACCGGGCTCTATCTGTTCGGTTGGCCGGATGCCGATTCCGAGACGGTCCGATTCGGCGTGCGGATTCCGAACCTGCTGAGTCTGCTCGTCTGGAACGATCCGAACCGTCCCGTCCCCGGACTCGATCGGATCCCTCCCAACGAACGCCCGCCGATCTGGCTTCCGTTCCAGACCTTTCATCTGATGGTCGCGATGGGAACGCTGATGATCGGCGTCGCCGGTCTGGCCCTGGTCATGCGTCTGCGCGGAGGGCTCGAGCGACGGCGCTGGCTGCTGAAGCTGCTGATTCCGATGCCGCTCGCGGCGATGATCGCCAACCAGGCCGGCTGGATCACGGCCGAAGTCGGTCGACAGCCGTGGATCGTCTATCCGTCGGTGCAGCAGGGGATCGAGATGATGGGCCTGCGCACTTCGGACGGCCTGAGCGAGTCGGTGACGGCCGAGCAGGTGCTCGGATCGATCATTCTCTTCGCGATCATCTACGCGCTGCTGTTCGCGGTCTGGCTGTTCGTGCTCGATCGGAAACTGCGTCACGGTCCCGAGACGGCCGAGGAACTTCAGGAGCATAAGCGTCGCCTCGCTCGCTCGGGAATCGGCGGACTGTTGGCCGATCAGGGGCGCGTGCGCGGAGGGATGCTCGAGGAGCGGAACTGATGTCGCTCGACTACGACACGCTGACCTTCGTCTGGTTCGTGCTGCTCGGCGTGCTGCTCTGCGGCTATGCGATCCTGGACGGCTTCGACCTGGGGGTCGGCATGCTGCATCCGTTTCTCGCCAGGAACGACACCGAGCGACGCCTGGTGATGAACTCGATCGGCCCGCTTTGGGACGGCAACGAAGTCTGGCTCGTCACCTTCGGCGGTGCGCTCTTCGCGGCGTTTCCGGTGGCGTATGCCACCGTCTTCAGCAGCTTCTACACGGCATTCTTCCTGTTGCTGACCTGCCTGATCGGCCGGGCGGTCAGCTTGGAGTTCCGCTCGAAGGTCCACTCCGCTCGCTGGTGTTCGGTCTGGGACGTCGGCTTCTTCCTCTCGTCGACGACTGCGGCGCTGCTGCTGGGAATCGCAGCGGGGAACATCCTTCAAGGGATGGAGCTCGGTCCGAAGTATCGGTATCTCGGCAGCCTGTCGAGTCAGCTCGGTTGGTTTCCGCTGCTCGTCGGTCTGCTGACCGTTTCGCTCTTCGCGATGCACGGCGCGATCTATCTGTATCTGAAGACCGACGGCGCGTTGCAGCAGCGAGTCCGCCGGGCGTTCGTTCCGCTCTTCCTGTCGTTCGCGTCGCTCTACCTGATCGTGTCGATCGCGACCTGGATTCGCGCTCCTCACTCGCTCGACAATCTGATGCGACATCCGTGGCTCTGGATCGTGCCGATCCTGAATCTGCTGGCGGTGCTCAACGTCCCTCGGGCGATGCATCTGGGTCGCCCCGGCTACGCCTTCTTCTCGTCGTCGATGGTGATCCTGGCGCTCGGTTCGCTGTTCAGTACGGCGATGTTTCCGTATCTGGTCCGATCGACGTTCGACGCCGAATACGGCATCACGCTGCAGAACGCCCGCAGCAGCGAAGGAACGTTGGGAACGATGCTGATCATCGCCGCGATCGGATTACCGTGCGTCCTGAGCTACACGATCGCGATCTATTGGGTCTTCCGCGGCAAGGTGAAGCTCGATCCCAGCAGCTACTGACCGCGCTACCGGCCTCGTCGTAGAGCGACCGACCCCGGTCGCACCGTTTTGTCGTAGTGCGACCGCCCCCGGTCGCACCGTTTTGTCCTAGTGCGACCGACCCCGGTCGCACCGTTTCGTCGTAGTGCGACCGACCCCGGTCGCACCGGCTACAAACGATTTTGCCTCGCTGTTCCGCGGTCCTCGGCGACGCCTCGGTTCCATCCCGGTGCGGCGGGACAGTTGCCTGTGCGAGTTCGGATCGCCGGTCACCGCCGCGATCGATCATGCGCCCCCGAATCCCTGAGCTTCGCTCGGGGCTACCTCGGAAGCTGCTGCGAAGCTGAGTTCGCTGAGTGATCGATCCGCGTGGGACGGTCGACGTCGGTGTGGCGAACGTCGATGGGTAGCACAACGAGGGCACGTTCCGACCTCGGCAGAATCCGAATCGCGACGCGTTTCTTTCGTCCCTGGCGGGACTCCGAAATCTTGGTGGTCTATCGGGACACCCGGCGATGAATCGCCGGGCTAATTTCGGTCGTCCCTTTGGGACTTGTCCGACAAGGACCCACCTCGGCCGCCGCGTTCCTGATCGATCCGAGACGCGGCGGGCTGGCGAGATGCGCGTCGCGTCGGTGTGCCCCCGTTCGCTCCGAGCCCGTGGTTCACGTTGCGATTCGGCGCGCGAATCGAGAAGAACGCGAGAAGATCCCGCCCCCCGCCTTTCGCTCGATCGACCGCCGACTAGAACCTTCGGTGCGGAGGTGCTCGGCCGCCGGGCGGTCGCCTGACGCGCGTCTCGATCCGGAGTCCGATGATGGCCAGTCCCGTGCCGCCGCGCAGCGACGGCCCTCGATCCGCGGCGATCCCCTGGCTCCTGTTCGCCTCCGGTTTCTGTGCCCTGATCTTCCAGGTCGCGTGGCTCCGCGAGTTCCGCCTGGTCTTCGGCAGCTCGACCGCCGCCTCGGCGGCCGTTCTGGCGATCTTCATGGGAGGGCTCGGAGTCGGTCATGCGTGGTTCGGTCCGCGAGTCGATCGACACCCCCGGCCGCTGGCAACCTACGGACGATTGGAGCTCGCGATCGCGTTGCTGGCCTCAGTCAGTCCATGGCTGATCGATCTCGTTCGGATCGCCTATGTCGCGACCGGTGGGAGC
>CAZZBI010000174.1:4070-11181 GCA_964652385.1 uncultured Pirellulaceae bacterium
CCTCGCGCTCGGTCTTCCGCTCGCGACGCTGGCCCGAATCGGCGCGGCGATCGTCGTGCTCGGCCCGCCGACGATCCTGATGGGAGGAACGTTGCCGGCGGCGATCCGCAGCGCGACGACGTCCGACGACGTTCACCGACGTTCGGCCGCGCTGCTCTACGGTCTGAACACCCTCGGCGCCGTCGCCGGCGCCCTGACGAGTACCTTTCTGCTGCTGCCGAACCTCGGCGTCCGCACGACGCTGCTCGCGGCGGCCTCGGTCAACCTTCTCGTCGCGGTCACGGCGCTGCGACTCGCCCGCTCTTCGCTCGATCGACCTCGACCGACTCGCAAACCCGGATCGACTCGCCCCGTTCGCCGGCCGGGCCAGGCGACTCGTTCGGCCGAGAAGCCGGCTCTCATCGAGCCTCCGTCCGTCTCGCCCCGCACGATCTACCTTGTCGCGGCGATCGTCGGGTTCGTCTTCTTCCTGATGGAGGCGGTCTGGTTTCGGATGCTCGGCCCGATCCTCGGCGGCACCACCTTCACGTTCGGTCTGATTCTGGCGGTGGCGCTCGGAGGGATCGGACTCGGCGGATTGCTCCACGCGCTTGTCGGCCCGCGTCTGGCACCGACGCGTTCGCTCCTGGCGATGACCTGCGCGATCGAAGCGCTCGCGATCGGTCTGCCGATGGCGGCCGGAGATCGCCTGGCGCTGCTGGCCGCCGGCTATCGCGCGGCGAGTCGCGGATTCGGGGATGACGTCGTCGGCTGGGCGATCGTCGCCGGTTGGACGATCGCTCCTGCGGCACTCGTCGCCGGCTTCCAGTTCCCGCTGCTGATCTCGCTGGCGGGGCGCGGCGATCGGGAGATCGGTCGCCACGTCGGCTCCGCCTTCGCCTGGAATACCTGCGGAGCGATCGTCGGCTCGCTCGCCGGAGGCTTCGGTCTGCTGCCGTTGCTGTCGGCGATCGGCGCTTGGCGAGCGGGGATCGTGCTGACCGCGGCGACCGGCCTCGGACTGGCCCTCGCCGCATTGCGGTACGAACCGCGGCGTCGCATGCCCCTTGCGGCGTCGTTGCTCGGCACCGCCGCGCTCGGACTGGTCGTCGCTTCGGGGCCGACCGCGGTCTGGCGTCATGGCGGAGTCGGGGCAGGGCGAGCCGATCTGGCGAACCCCGATCTCGCGACTCGAACCGACCTGGAACACTTCATCCGGCGCAGCGTCCTGTCGGAGCGAGACGGGATCGAGGCGAGCGTGGCGATCGTCGCGCTTGAGGGGCTGGCGTTCTACCTGAACGGCAAGTCGGACGGCAACGCGGTCGGCGATGCCGGCACGCAGATCATGCTCGGGATGCTGCCGGCGACGCTTCATCCGAAAGTCGAGTCGTGCCTGGTGATCGGCCTCGGCACCGGTGAGACGGCCGGTTGGCTGGCGGCGATTCCGACGGCTGACCGAGTCGATGTCGTCGAACTCGAGCCGGCGGTGGTCGAGATGGCCGAGCGCTGTGCGAGCGTCAATCGCGACGTCCTGAACGCGAAGAACGTCCGACTGATCTTCGACGATGCGCGCGAGGTGCTGCTGACGACCGACGCGACCTACGATCTGATCGCCTCGGAACCGTCGAATCCGTATCGAGTCGGCGTGGCGAATCTGTTCACGCGCGAGTTCTACCGCGCCTCGCGATCCCGACTGCGACCGGGAGGGATCTTCGTCCAGTGGCTGCAGGGGTACGAGGTCGATCTGCAGACCACCGCCGACGTGCTGGCGACGCTGCAGGAGGTCTTTCCGCACGTCGAGATCTGGCAGTCCAAGGCCGAGGATCTGCTGCTGGTCTGTGCCGACGCGCCGATTCCGCATGACGCCGAGCGGGTTCGCGAACGTCTCGGCATCGAACCGTACGGCGACGCGCTTCGTATCGCCTGGCGCGCTGCGGATGCCGAGGCGTTCTTCGCTCGCCATGTCGTCGGGCCCTCCGAATCCGGCCCGATCGACGTCGGTGTCGGCGGCCGGATCAACACCGATGATCTCAACCGGATCGAGTACGGCTTCGCAAGAACGCTGGGACGGAGCGGCTCGGGACCGATCGACGAAATCCGCCGTCGCGGTTCGGCGGCAGGAAACGGGACTCCGCGAGTCGCGAGCGGCGCGCTCGATCTCGAACGCCTTGCCGGTCATCGCCAGCTCATCGGATCGAATCAGGTGGGGCGTGCGATCCTGCCCGAGAATCCGACCGACGACCAACAGCGACGGCATCGCTTTCTGACGAGCTACTGGGATGCCGCGACCGATCGGATGATCGCCGACTTCGAAGCGGCTCCGCATCCGGTCCTGTTTCCGGACGAGACGGCGATCCTGGCTCTCGGTTATGCCGACCTGGGGCGAGAAGAGGCGATGATCCATCTCCAGTCGCTCGCGACGTATCAGCCCGCCGACGCGGCGGCGATCGAAGCCTATCTGCGACTCAGACAGGGGAAGCAGGATGAGGCGGCCGATCGTCTGATCGAGCTGTTCGAGCTGCTGCGCGACGAGCCGTGGGGATTCACGCACGCGACCGAACTGATCTTCTCGACGCTCTCGAACGTCTGTCGCGAACGACCGAGTCGGATCGCGGAACTTCGCGAGGCGATTCGGGAGCCGTTCGCGGTACGGGCGCTCGACACGCAGCGGCGCGAGGCACTGTGGCGATTGTCGGCGCTGCTCGGCTCGGCAGCGATGCTCGAGATCCTGCCGGAGTTCGAACCGCACGTGCCGTGGGACGAGACGTTCCTGACCGCTCGTTGGGACGCTTATCGTGCGGGCGACGACGCGGACGCGGCCGTCGCGGCAGGCCGTGATCTCGAGCGATTCCTGGCCGAGCGGGAAGCGTCGTCGGAACGACGACGCTGATCGTCGAATCGAGTCGAGCGCCCCCGCTCGCCCGAGCGTCCGGTTCGCGAAGTCGTGCCTTGCGCGATCGTAAGCTCTTGGCGGCGATCCGCAACGATCGACTCCGCCGGCGCTCGCGACGCGCCCTTTCGCTCGCCGTCACCCGATCTCGCCGAACCATTCACGCAGCGGATTCCGGGAAATCCGTAACGCGCTCGCTCGTCCGATGACGTTTGCCGTGAGGTCGGTTCGGCGACGCTGCGCGAATCCGCTTCCTTGCTTCTGCGCAGGATTCGCGTTTCTCCTGCGAATCGAGGGCAACCGGTGTCGATCGGCAACCTTGACCGCGGACAGACAGACGAACTACGATTCGGCAATGGTCGATCAGAACACAATTCGAACGGCAAGACTGTTCCTGGCGATCGTCGGGCTGTCGATGCTTGCGATTCGGGCGAGCCTGCCCGAGTCCTCTCGATTCGTGTCGACGACCGATCAACTTTGCGAGGCGGTGGAGGGGAGTGAAGCATCGCACGCGCTCGGCGTGCCTACGCCCCTCAACGATGTGCTGCCTGACGAGCGACAGGCACGAGGTGAGCTGATTCCGGTGACGGATCGGGGCGCCATGCCGTCCGTCGGGCCGTGCTCGCCCTCGGTTCGCGGGCCTCCGCGATCTCCGCGATCTGCTGCCTGACGCCATCTCGTGCTCGGTCAAGGAGCTGCCGCTGAGGTCGCTCCCGTGCCGCCGAGTCGCTCGTCTCGCCTCTTCTGGTTTCCATCTCCGTTTCGCTCTGCGCGAACTCCGGCTCCCAGCCGCTCGATCGGGCTGCGCAGCATCGGTGTTCGGCACGGCTCGGGAGCTCTCATGATTACCGAACGACCGGATACCGAACCTGCTGCGGAGGGCGCCGCACCTCGCGGAATCGCACCCGTCTCGCCGCCGAACTTCGTCGCGTTCCTGCTGCTGAATCTCCTTCTTGCCCTGGCTTCGATCGGATGCGAGTCGAGCGCCGAGTCGCGTTCCGACGCCCCCGAATCGGCAGCATCCGACGTCGAGTCCCCTTCGAGGCATGACGAGCCCGAGGGGCACGATGAAGCGTCCGAAGGGGAGGGGGATCACGGGGCGGAGCATCACGCTCACAAGATCACGGTGACCGAAGTCACTCGCCGCGATGTGATCGACACGCGACGATTCGTCTGCCGGATCCGCTCCTGCCGGCATATCGAGGTCAGAGCGCTCGAGGGGGGCTATCTCGAAGAGATCTGCGTCAGCGAGGGAGAGGAAGTGAAGCAGGGGGAGCTCCTGTTCCGGATCCTCCCGACCCTCTATCAGGCCCGTCTGAATGCGGAAATCGCGGAAGCGGAGCGGCTGAGGATCGAATTGACCAACGCCCAGTCGCTGCTGGACAAGAAGGTCCTTTCGGAGCAGGCCGTCGCTTTGAAGCAAGCCGAACTGGCCAAGGCTCAGGCCCAAGTCGAACTGGCCAAGGCGGAACTCGGCTTCGCTCAGGTCGTCGCGCCGTTCGACGGAATCGTCGATCGCCAGATGACGCAACTCGGCAGCCTGATCGAAGAGGGAGACGTGCTGACGACTCTCTCGGACAACAGCGTCATGTGCGTCTACTTCAACGTCCCCGAGGCGCAGTATCTCGAGTACATGGCGGAACTGAAGCGTCAGGCGGATCAGCAGGGGGAGCTCACGATCGAACTGAAGCTGGCGAACGGAGAGATCTTTCCGCAACCCGGCTCGATCGGAGCGATCGAGGCGGACTTCGATAACCGGACGGGAAACATCGCCTTCCGAGCCGACTTTCCGAACCCCGATCGTCTGCTGCGCAACGGCCAGACCGGCACGATCCTGATGCACGAGCCGATGCGTGACGTGATCGTCATTCCGCAGCGCGCGACGTTCGAGGTACTGGCGAAGCAGTACGTCTACGTCGTCGACGACCAGGGCGTGGTCCGTCAACGGGACATCACGGTGCGGTCCGAGCAGGACGACATCTTCGTGATCGAGCAAGGGCTGGAAGAGGGAGAGCGAATCGTGCTGGAGGGAATCCGGCAGGTGCGCGACGGTGATCGGATCGAGTTCGAACTCGTCGAACCCGAGACGGTCTTCGAGCAGCTCAAGTTCCACGCCGAATGAGAGGGACATCCGAATGTTCGCCCGCTTCCTGCATCGCCCTGCGCTGGCGATCGTCATCTCGCTGCTCATCCTGTTCATGGGCGGCCTGTCGATCGTCACCCTGCCGATCTCGCAGTTTCCCTCGGTCGCTCCACCGAGCGTCCAGGTCTCGGTCTCGTATCCCGGAGCCAGCGCGAAGATCCTCGTCGATTCGACGATGACGATCCTCGAACAGTCGATCAACGGCGTCCCCGACATGCGCTACATGGTCGGCAGCGCCACCAGCGCCGGCGAAGGCACGATCCAGATCGTCTTCGAACCGGGTACCGATCCGAACGTGGCGGTGATGAACGTCAACAATCGGGTCAACATCGTCATGAACCAGCTCCCCGAGATCGTGCAGCGCGAGGGGGTCATCGTCATGCAGAACATGACGAGCATGCTGATGTACCTGAACGTCTTCAGTACCGATCCGAACGTCGATCAGAACTTCCTCTACAACTACGCCACCGTCGACGTGCTCAACGAGATCCGTCGCATCCCGGGAGTCGGTCGGGCGACGATCCTGGGCAATCGAGCCTACGCGATGCGGGTCGAGCTCGATCTCGAACGGATGCGCGCCTACGACATCTCGTCCGACGACGTGATGCGGGCGCTCGCCGAGCAGAGCATGATCGGCTCGCCCGGTCGGCTCGGGCAGGCGACCGGCCAGACCTCGCAGACCCGCGAGTACGTGCTGACCTGGATCGGACGGTACGACCGACCCGAGCAGTACGGCGAGATCATCCTCCGAGCCGAACCGGACGGCGAAATCCTGCGCCTGAAGGATGTCGCCGAAGTCGGCCTGGGTTCCTCGTTCTACGACCTGTACTCGGACATCGACGGGCTTCCGTCGGCCGCCATCGTGCTCAAGCAGACCCCCGGATCCAACGCCGCGGAAGTGATCGAAGCGGTGAAGGAAAAGGTCGAAGAGATCAAGAATCGGCAGTTCCCTCCGGGCATGGACTATGCCGTCACGTATGACGTGTCTCACTTCCTCGACGCCTCGATCGAGAAGGTACTGCACACGCTCTTCGAGGCGTTCGTGCTCGTGTCGCTGGTCGTGTTCCTGTTTCTCGGCGACGTCCGAAGCACGCTCATTCCGACGCTCGCCGTCCCCGTCTCGCTCATCGGCACGTTCTTCTTCATGCGGATGTTCGGGATGTCGATCAACCTGATCACCCTGTTCGCGCTCGTGCTGGCGATCGGCGTCGTCGTCGACGATGCGATCGTGGTGGTCGAGGCGGTACACGAGAAGATGCACGCCAAGCATCTCGGTCCCTACGAAGCGACGAAGGAGGTGGTCCACGAGATCAGCGGAGCGATCATCGCCATCACGCTGGTCATGACCGCCGTCTTCATCCCCGTCACGTTTCTGGACGGTCCGGTCGGCGTCTTCTACCGCCAGTTCGCGCTGACCATGGCGATGTCGATCGTCCTGTCGGGAGTCGTCGCCCTGACGCTGACTCCGGTCCTCTGCGCCATGATCCTCAAGCCGCATACGCGAAAGGCGAGCGAGCGAGGACTGATCCCCGCGATCAACCGACTGCTGAACCGGACGGGCCGACTGAGGCACCCGCTGCGGTTTCTGGTCGTGTCGCTGCTCGGCGCCGCCTGCGGTGCGGCGGTCTTCGAAGTCCTCGGATTCGATCTGGTGCATGAGGTCGTCTCGGAACAGATCCCGCTGACCGAAAACGCCCGCATCGGCATTTCGGTCGGAGCGGCATTGCTGGGGCTGCTGACCTTTCGGGCCTCGTTCTCGGGAAGCGGCGTCGGCGAGACGAAACGGCGAGGGCCGATCGGCCTGTTCCTGTTCGGTTTCGATCGGGCGGTCGAAGCGGTCACCTCGGTCTATACCGCGATCGTCGGTCGAATCATCTCGCGACGGATCCTGACGATGCTGGTCATCGGCGCCTTCTGCGGCGGGATCGTCGGCGTCAATCGGGTCCTCCCCTCCGGATTCATCCCGCTCGAGGACCAAGGAATGATCTACGGGATCATCCAGACCCCTCCCGGTTCGACGCTCGAATACACCAACGCGAAGTGCCATGAACTGCAGGAAGTCTGCAAGCAGATGGACGAGATCACGTCGGTGTCGAGCG
>CAZZBI010000175.1:0-11086 GCA_964652385.1 uncultured Pirellulaceae bacterium
CACTACGACAATTCGGTGCGACCGGGGTCGGTCGCACTACGATCTTCGGAACAGTGTCGCTTCGAGCAGCATTTCGCTTCCGGCTTCACCGTCGCGCCGCTCGTGCCAGCGGCGATCGGTCGGGACCTGATCCGACCGCTCGGGCCACGCGACGCACGCCGGAACCGAGAGCACGCGGCTCAGCCGGCGGCTGTCGAGCGTCACGTTGCCGGCGCGCGGAGGCATCGGGCCTGCCTCGATCCGATAACAGCCGCGCAGCAGCGACGGATCGTAGCCGCCGACTCGACTGACGATCTGCCCGATCTCGTACAGACTCAGCGGCCGCACCCCTCCGCAGTGCAGCAATCCGGACTCGTCCCCCGCGAGGGCCCGTTCGAAGATCGGATTCAGACAGTCGGTATAGGTCGGCGTCCGCACCTCGTCGAAGTAGAGCGTCGCCGGCTTGCCGTGTCGAAAGCGATGGCGGATCCAGTCGATCGCCCCGGCGTGGCCGTTGAAGCTCGGCCCCATCGGCAGACTGATCCTCAGCACCAACGCCTCGGGCAACTGTTCGGCGACTCGCCGCTCGGCGTCGAGCATCGTCCGGCCGTAGACGGTGACCGGCTCGGCGCGGTCCTCCTCGACATGCCCCCCTCCGGCCCCTCCGCCGTGAACCAGATCGATCGACAGACGCACCAGGCGGGCTCCGAATCGGTGCACCTGTTCGATCACCAGTTGCGTCGCCGCGACGTTGACGCGTTCGGCCATCGCCGGGTCCGCTTCGCAGTGCTTCAGCGCGCAGCTCCCGCCGGCATCCAGAACCGATCGGAACCGATGCGTCTCGAACGCCTGTCGGAGTGCGGCCGGATCCTCGAGGTCGAAGGCCAGGACACCGGGACCGGTCAGACGCCGATTGTCGCGACGCCGCTGACCGAAGACGGCGGTTCCGTACCGAGCCCGCAGCGCCAGAAACGCCTGATAGCCGGCGACTCCGGCGATCCCGGTGACCAGCAGCGGCAGTCGCTCCGCGCCGATCGACGGGAGCTCGGGAAACTCGGGGCGAGGCCCGAGCTCGTGCGAACCGAGCTCGTGAGAACCTGGATCGTGCGGACCGGGATCGTGCGGACGACTCATGCGCTGCGGGACCGGCGGGCCAAGGTGCGTAGCTCAGCGGGAACAAGGCGGGGCGGGGACCGAGGCGTTTCGGGAGCCGACCCGATTCGGACGGACGCCCGAACGGCAGGAGGTTTCAGGAGGCTGGGTTCGAGCGGTCGGTCGAGGGCGTTCCGCGGCGCACGTCTCCTCGATCGCTCCCCTCGCTCGTCAGGCGATCGATCATCCAGTCGTACAGCCAGTACTCCATGAAGAGCATGGCGACCGGCAGCAGAAAGCGGATCGCCTGTTGGGCACGCTGGTCGTTCAGTTCGGCCGGTGCGACCGGACGATAGGCGACCAGGGCTGCCTGGACCAGTACGCCGTTGACCAGCAGCAGAACGCACGCGGCGATCAGGACGGCCAGCACGTAGCCGCAGCCGGAAAAGGTCGCGCTTCGCGGACGGATCGAAGCCATCGTCACTCGCCGTTGCAGGTTCCGTGGGGGGAGGCTGCCGCATCGTACGGCGACTCGACGAGCTGCCGAAGGCCCCGGCCGAAAGCTCTGGTCGGCACGGATCCTCAGCCCCCCGAGACCTTGCTCCGCCAAGGGGCGTTGCGCTCCGGCGCGGCAGCGTGAGCAAGTCGACGGGGTCGAGTCGGCCGTAAACTTTCGCCAGATTGCCTGGCCGTTCGACCGAGGGGGAGCCGGATCCGGTGATAACGGCTCCCCGCGTCGAAACGATTGTAGCGGTTTGCGCGATGGCTCCGATAACTCCCAGCGTGCCGAATTCGCGGACGGGCTGCGCCGTACCGTCGTCGCTCGAACCGCATCCCGGATGCGAGCGACGACCGGACGGCGATCGCGTGAGGTGAGGGCGGGAGCGGAGGGCTCTCGTGACCGGTGCCTCGGCGACGTGAGCTGCACTCGAGCAAGGATGCTTCGACCCATGCGATTCTCCATCCCCCTGTGGGCTGCCTACCGAGGCGGTCGCCGCGCGCTCGCGATCGTCGTGATGTCGGCTGCCGGTGCGTGGCTCTGCTGCGCTCCCGTGTCGGCTCAGACCGCCGCCGATCGATTCGAATCGCTGCGAGTCGTGCATGTCGACGTCGAGTCGGCTCGCCAGCGACTGGCTCAGGCGCTCGGTTCGACGGTGCAGCTGGTCGCGGATCCGGCGAACGGCCGGCTGCTGATCGCCGGTTCGGACGACGCCCGCCGCATCGCCGCGAACCTGCTTGCCGAGATCGATCGGCCGACCGGCGCCGCCGCCGTCCCGACTCCCGCTGCCGGCTCGCCGCTCGCGGCCAGGACCGTCGGCACGAATACCGATCTGGCTCCGAATCCGCAGTTCCGCTTGGCCGACCCGCGAACCACGTCGGTCTACGCCGTCGCCAAGGAGAACCAGGGGCAGGTCGCCGCCTATCTGGAATCGCTCTATCGCCCCGATGCCGGGCTGTCGATCGCCGTCGATGCGGCTCGGAACGAGATGATCATCGTCGCGCCGCAGACGATCCAGGCCGAGGTCGGCGAGATCATGGCCAGTCGCGGGATCGCCAAGGCCGGCTCGACTCGCGCCGCCCTCGACACCTCGCCGATCAGCCAGTCGCTCGCACTCCGCAACATCGACTGGCGGCAGTTCGAGTCGGTGCTGGTGGCGACGTGGGGGAACCGGCTGAGCGTCCAGTCGCTGATGAACGGCCAGCGGGTTCGCGTCAGTCTGCCGCATACCGGATCCGAGCAGGTCGCGCCGGTCGCACTGCTGATCGATCGCGCCACGAATCAGGTCTCGCTCGACGGAGCCGCGTCGCTGGTCAACGCTTGGATGCGAGCGATCGAACGGATCGACGTTCCGGCCGGCCAGGCGACCGAGACGACGTCGTGGATCACCGTCAGCCGTCCGGCCGACCCTGACCTGCGCCAGGCCCTCTCGTTCCTCCGCCTCTCCGGCTCGGCGACTCCGATCGGAGCGGCCGCGAACCGCGCGGCGACGAATCCGACGCCGCGGACGCGGAACGTCTCGCTGATGCTGCAGGACCAAGGGGGAGCCGCTCCGGCCGCTCCGGCCGTCGCACCGCAGGATCCTCAGGGACCCCAGACGCCGCTCGCCGACGAGAACGGAGTCATCTCGGGATTGTCGGACGAACAGGGGCCGATCGGCCCGGTCCGGCTGGAGTTCATCGAGGAGCTCGGCATCGTCGTCGTGACGGGCGATCCCAACGACGTCGCTCGCGTCAAGAAGCTGATCCAGGAGATCGAGCAGGTCGCGAACACGACCGTTCCGAAGGTCGAGATGGTCGAGCTCAAGAGCGTCGACAGCCAGGCGGTCGCGACGATCGTCCAGAACCTGTACGACACCGTCTATGCGACGCGTCAGGGAACGATCACCGTCACGCCGCTGGTCAAGCCGAATGCGGTCCTGGTGGTCGGTTCGGAAGAGGCGGTCGCGTTCGCGATGGAGCTGATCAAGCAGCTGGACATCGACGCGCCGGCCGAATCGGAGTTTCGCGTCTTTCGTCTGAAGTACATGTCGTCGGAAGACATGAAGGCGCGGATCAACGAGCTCTATCTGGGGCTCTCGTCGACCGGCTTCGGGGCCGGAGGGATCACGCAGGGAGAGCGACCGGGCCTCGGGACGCGGGTCCGAGTCGTGTCGGACTATCGCTCGAACTCGCTGGTCATCACCGCCAGCCCGCGCGATCTCGAGGAGATCGGTCGACTGATCCAGGAGCTCGACACCGTCAGCTCCCAGGCGAGCAACGCGGTCAAGGTCTTCCGGCTGAAGAACGCTCTCGCGGAACAGCTCCAGCCGGTCCTGCAGGACGCGCTCAACGGTCAGCTGCAGGGAGCCGGCATCGGAGCGAATCCGGGCGGGACCGGACTGCAGGGGCAGAACAACCTGCTCGGCGGCGTCGGGCAGCAGCAGCTGGCGCGCCTGCGCAGCGCCATGCTCGCGCTCCGGATGATCGATGCCGACGGCAAGACGATCGAAGGGGGAATCATGTACGACGTCCGCGTCACCGCGGACATCAACAGCAACTCGCTGGTCGTCACGGGCCCCGAAGAGAACATGTCGCTGATCCAGGCGCTGATCGATTCGCTCGATCAGCTCCCCGAGGTCGAGACGAAGATCAAGGTCTTCCCGGTCACCAACAACGACTCCGGAGTCCTGCTCCAGCTGCTGACCGATCTGTTCAGCACGCAGCAGCAGGGAGGGGGCGGAGGCCAGCAGGGAGGGTTGTCGAATCTGCCGCTGCAGAGCGGAATCGGCGGCGACAGCACGCTCGTCGGATTGCGGTTCGGAGCCGATCCGCGGACCAACTCGATCATCGCGTCGGGTTCCGAGATGAACCTGCGGGTCGTCGAGGACCTGATCTATCGTCTGGATCAGGATGATCTCCACCAGCGGATCAACAAGGTCTTCCGTCTACGGAACACCACCTCGACCAGCGTCCAGACGGCGATCCAAGGGTGGATCGACGCTCGCGCCACGCTCTACGGCGACGGCCAGGATGCGGTCGGCGTGCCGTTCGATCGCGAAGTGATCGTGGTCGACGAGCCGGAAGGAAACAGCCTGATCATCAGCGTCACGCCGCAGTACTTCGACGAGATCGATCGGATCATCCAGGAACTCGATCGCCGTCCGATGATCATGGTCCGAGCCCTGATCGCCGAGGTGACGCTCGGCGACAACGAGCAGTTCGGCTTCGAGGCGGGGGTGCAGGATTCGCTGCTGTTCGATCGGGGCCTCGGCACGATCGGTTTCCCGTTCAATCAGGCCGGACTCGGCAATACCAACGTCGGCCGCGAGCAGCTCGCCGGCCAGGGACTCTCGAACCTGAACATCGGTCGGACCAACGCCGATCTCGGCTTCGGAGGGCTCGTCCTGAGCGCCGGGAACGAATCGGTCAACCTGCTGCTGCGAGCGCTGAAGCAGCGGAGCCGGATCCAGGTGCTCAGCAGTCCGACCATCATGACGCTGGACAACCTGACCGGTTACGTCCAGGTCGGATCGGAAGTCCGCTTCATCTCGGGGACGACGATCACCAACGGCATCGCCCAGAACCAGGTCGACATCACCCAGGTCGGCATCATCCTGCAGGTTCAGCCGCGGCTGAGTCCGGACGGGATGATCGTGATGAACGTCGACGTCACCAAGTCGAACCTGGGGAACGATGCCGACGGGACCACGGTCGGCTTCGCGGCGAACGGCGATCCGATCCGCGTCCCGCCGATCAACATCACCACGACTCAGACCTCGGTCATGGCTCGCCACGGTCAGACCGTCGTCTTCGCCGGTCTGATCACGTCAAGCGACACGCAGGAGATGCGCGGGGTGCCGATCCTCAGCGACATCCCGGCGATCGGCCGCCTGTTCCGGTTCGATTCGGAACAGCAGCTCCGCACCGAACTGATGATCATCCTGACGCCGTACGTCGTCGAGAGCGAAGCGGATGTCGCGACGCTCAATCAGATGGGCTTCGATCGGATGAGCTGGTGTCTGTCGGATGTCGCCTCGATCTACGGATCGATCGGCTACGACGACCAGGCCTTCATGATCGAGAACCAGCCCGACGTCATCTATCCCGATCTGTCGCCGACCGGCGAGCCGACCGAGGCGCAGCCGCAGGGGATCCTGATGCCGGGCGATGCGATCCCGCAGAACGCGCTCCCCGGCGGTTCGGGAATCCCCCCCCAAGGCTTCGCTCCGCCGTCCAGTCGCCGCGATCAGAGCATCATGCAGGAGCGGGTTCAGGCCGACTTCGGCGGACCGCAACTCCAGTCGCCGCTGACTCGCCAGGACGGTCCCTGGACGATGACTCCGCAAGGGGTTCGTCCGGTCGGTTGGAACGGCGGCAACGGACAGTTCACCGGCGCTCCGATCGGCACCGAGTATCCGCCGCGAGTCGCTTCGCGGAGCGAAGGACCGACCCCCGCTCCCGGATACCGACCGCCGTACGACGGGAACGACGTCGCTCCGACCGGCTTCCCGACTCCGGCCCCGAACGATTCCGACGGCGTCGTTCGCGACGCGACCGGCGGCACCTCAGGGATGTGGCGCTGAGACGAACGGGACGCGATCCCTTCCGCTCGACCTTACCCGTGTCGGGCGGAAGGTGATCCGCTCTTCGCGCTCGCCGAACCGATCGAACCTCTCGCTGCGAAACGGAAGCCGCGATCATGCGAATGCCGCTCTGCTCCTCGATCGCTCGTCGCCGACTGAAGGTCGTCGCGCTGTTGGCGCTGGTCGCCGGTTGCCGACCGCTCGAGACCCGCTCGCCGATCCACATGGCCAATCCGTTTTCGCCGCTGAGCGCCGAGAAGCAGGCGGCCAAGGACCGCGAGGCCGCGGCCGAAGGGAAGAAGGAGAAGATCGAGTTCGGCAAGCCCGAGACGCTGGCGGTGATCTGGACCGATTCGGTCTACACCGCCCCGGGCGCCCAACCGACTCGCGGTTTCGGAGGCCGGTTCTTCTTTTATGACGTCAAGGGAGAGGCGGTCCGCGTCGACGGCGAACTGACCGTCTACGGCTTCGACGACTCGACCGAAGGGACCCAGTCGAAGGTGCCGCAGAAGAAGTTCGTCTACCCGGCCGATCAGTTGCAGTCGCACTGCGGCATGTCGGATCTCGGCATCTCGTACAACTCCTGGATCCCGTGGGACGGCGTCGGCGGCCAGCGCAAGGCGATCTCGCTGCTGCCGATCCTCAAGACGACCGACGGTCGTACCATTCGCGGCGAACAGACGCTGAACGTCCTGCCGGGACGAGCCCCCGAGCAGGAACAGCTGATCGGCACCGTCTCGCAGATCCGCCAGACGCTCGATCGTTCGATGATGACCGGCGAGGCATTCCCGGTCGGACCGAACTCCGGCGCGGTCACCGCTCCGTCGCGCACGGCGACGATCGACGTGCCGTACGAGATGGGGCGCCAGATGCAGCAGCCTCAGGCCCCTCGCTCGACCGTTCCGGGACGACGCTCGACCACCCTGCCCGAGTCGCTCCCCGCGCCGCAACCGAACGGTGCGAACCCGTCCGGAGCGATGCTGCCGCCCGGTGCCATGCTGCCGGGCATGAATCGTCCGACGATCGCCGACCGCTCGACCGCTACGAGCCTTCGGACGGCGGGCCCGGCCGGAAACAGTTACGTCGCGGGCGGCTCGCCGGTCGGCAACGTCGGCGTGGCGAATCAGCCGGTCGGCTCTCTCACTGATCCGGCGCTCTTCCCCTTCCCGACGCAGCAGTACGATCCGGCGACCAACACGATGACCGGCGTAGGACCCGCCCCCGGCTTCTCGCGTGGGCCGCGGACCGACATCGGCGGCGGCCGGACGGTGCGAAACCCCTGAGCGGCATTCGCTTCTCGGCGCGTCGTCGCGTTGGTCGGTCGACCGGCTCGCTCGTCACGGCATTCGCCTTTCGGCTCGACATCCCTGACGCGTCGAGACCGTTCGACGAGCGACTCGCTTTCGCCTCGAACGGACGAGCTCCCGAGCCGGCTGATGGTCGGCTGCGGACTCTCTTTCGGCCTGCTCGACCTCTCGGGCGCTGGTCCGTTCTCCGCGGCGCGTTACAGTGACGCGAACGCCTCGCGGAAAAGGAAGTCGACACGATGGGCCTGCAGGATCGGACCTACTACCGAGACGAAGACGATGCGCCGCGCGGTTCGTTCGGCGGTTCCGGCGGTCTCTCGATCACCGTTCGTCTGATCATCGCGACCGTCGTCATCTGGGTGATCGATTCGGTCCTGGTCACGTCGCTCGGTCCCGGATTGCCGAAGCAGCATCTGCTGACCGAGTACGGGGCGCTCGAGTCGGATTGGATCTATCGTCCGTGGGAAGCGTACCGGCTGCTCACCTACGGATTCCTGCACGCGCATCTCGAGGAACGCTCCGGTCTCTGGCACATTCTCTTCAACATGTACCTGCTGTTCATGATGGGACGGCGGTTGGAAGAGGCGGTGGGGCGGCGGGGAATGCTGCTCTTCTATCTGCTCGGCATCGTCGCGGGAGGGCTCGCCTGGTCCGCGATCTCGCTGCTTGCCGGTGCGCCGGGCATCGTCCGCGGCGCCTCGGCAGCCGTCTCGGCGGTCGTCGTCGGAACCTGCCTGCGATACCCGCGCGATCGCGTTTCGCTCTTCGGCGTCATCGAGATGCCGCTCTGGGGCTTCGGCGTCATGACGATCGCTCTCGACGTCTTCGGAGCGATCGGAGTCGGCGACAGCAACGTCGCCTACACGGCGCACCTGGGTGGAGCGGCCTGGGGTGCGTTGCATTTCCGCTGGGGGAGTCGCTGGCTCGAGCGGTTCGATCCGACCTCGATCCGCAAGGCGTTCCGGCGCAAGCCGAAGCTCCAGGTCGTGCGCGACGAATACGGCGATGAAGTGGAGCGAGACACTCGACCGGATTCTCGCCAAGCTTCACGACCAGGGGCAGTCGTCGCTGACCGGAGCCGAGCGTCGCTTTCTCGAAAAGCAGAGTCGCCTGGAGCGCCAGCGACGCGGCAAGTGAGACCTCGGCTCGGCCCACGGCAGCCGCCTCACCGCGCCCCTCCCAGCCCGTAGCGCAAAGCGCAGGGGTCCTCCGCGCCCTCCCTCCGCGCCCCCGATCTCCGCGCCCCCCCACCTCCGCGCCCCGATCCGGGCGCTCCCGGAAGCGGCGGCCCGCACAGCCCGCAGCGTCAGCGCGGGGTCCCCCGTGCCCCCGACCCCCGTGCCCCCGACCCCCGTGCCCCCGACCCCCGTGCCCCCGATCCCAGCGCCCCCTGACTTCCGCGCCTCGAATCGAACGATCTCCGAATCCGAGGTCCGAATAGTCCCGCCAGGGACGACCGAACAGCGTCCGGAAACGGCGAGTCGACTAGTCGGCGGGGGACCCTCTTTCGTCCCTGTCGGGACTCTTCACATGGTGGTGTGGTCGGTCCATGCCCCACCGATGAATCGGTGGGCTATTGTCGGCCGTCCCTGACGGGACTTGATGCGCCCGACATCGGCCGCCACGAACTGCAACGCGGCTGACGGGGCTGATCCCGGCGCTTCGCTTCGAGCTGGATGGGCCAATCAGAACGCGCTGTATTCCCCGCGCCCCCCAGCCCGCAGCGTCAGCGAGGGGTCCTCCGTGCCCCCGACCGCTGCGCCTCCGATCTCCGCGCCCCCTGACCTCCGCGCCTCGATTCGAACGATCTCCGAATCCGAGGTCCGAATAGTCCCGCCAGGGACCTCCGAACGGCGTCTCGAAACGGCGGGCGTGACGATCGTCCCCGGCGAGGCTTGATTCATCCCACCGGTCTCGCCCCTCATCGGCTCCGTGCTCCTCGGGCCGACGTCGATCGCACGACGATCGCGCACGGCGAAACGAGCCTTGCAGCCTCACGATCTGGCGCTCGACATCTCGCTCGGCTCAAACCGCCATCGAATTGCGGTTCTCCGCTTCGACAGAACCGTTACGAGCGGACCTCTATTCTGACCTTGGGGTCCTAAATTGGCGTCATCGGCGACTATGGGCGATTGACCTGGCCGAAGCCGGCCTAGCTTTCGGCGTGTCCGCAGGTCCGAGCGACCGGCCGGCGAAGTCTCCCGAACGCCGAGCTCGGAACGCGGTTCCCATCCTTCGCTCGTCGCTGTCCCGGTGCCAGAGGCCGGGTCGGAGTCTCCATCGATGTTCGGTCTTCTCGATCGCAAGCCAGCCGAAGCACCCTCTCCTGCCCCGCCCGCGATCGATCTCGAGTCGTTCGCGATGCTCCCCGGGCAATTCCTTTGGCTGAATGCCGACGGAGGGATTCGGTTCGTCTCGTCCGATCTTCGGCGCCGGCTGAACGAGAGCGGTCGCGTCGCGAACTGGCTCGGACGATCGATCGTCGACGCGGATCGATCGGGCTTCCCGTGGTTGTCGGCGCTCCGAGCGGCGCCCGGGGCCCCTCGCTCCGGAACGCTCGACGCGAACGGCGAAGGGCTCGACTTCGAACTGGTTCCGTTTCGGCTGGCCGGTAGCGATGTCGCGTGGCTGGTCCGATTCGCACCGCAGGTCGCTCGGCCGGCTGCCGGTCCGCTCGACCTGGAGCTCGCGTGTCGCCTGCTCGACGAACTCCCCGTCAATCTGATGTATGCCGATGCGGATCGGACGCTTCGCTACATGAATCGTCAGTCGCGTCAGACGCTCCGGACGATCGAGCATCTGTTGCCGGCCAAGGTCGAGCAGCTGATCGGTTCCAGCATCGATCGGATGCACCAGGATCCTCGCCGCGTGGCGAATCTCCTGGCGACGATCCGCAAGCCTCACCAAGCGCTCATCTCGGTCGGCCCCGAGCGATTGGCGCTGAACGCACGTCCGATCGTCGACGCCGATGGTGTGACGACCGGATTCATGACCGTCTGGTCGGTCGTCACCCATCAGGAACGACTGCAACGCGAATCGAAGGGGTTGATCGAGTCGGTCGCCTCCGGCTCGACCGAGATCGCGGCGGCGATCGGCGAGATCGCCGAGAGCGTGGAACGGACGGCCGAACTGACTCGACGGGCCACCGAACGGACGGAAGCTGCCGATCGCGAGATGGCTCACCTGCGCGCGACGGGAGATCAGATCGCCAACGTCCTCGAGGTGATCAACGACCTGTCCGACCAGACGCACCTGCTGTCGCTCAACGCCACGATCGAGGCGGCGCGAGCGGGTGAGGCGGGACGCGGATTCGCGATCGTCGCTTCGGAGGTCAAGGACCTGGCGCGACAGACTCGGGACGCGACCGCCGACATCGAGCGGACCGTCGCCACGATCATCGCGGCGATCGAGGCGGTCGCCGCCGGTTCGCGCGACACGCGCGAGTCGATCCGCAACGTCTCGCAAGCGACCACGACGATCGCCGCATCGCTCGAGGAACAGAGCATCACCGTCAAGGAGCTCAGCGGACTCGCCGAGAAGGTCTCGTCCGGAACCGATTTCGAGATTCGGCTCTGACGGCGGGCGCAGCCGCCGATGATCGGCGATGTCCGTGGTTGTCGAAACTCCGATGGCGGCACCCCGTCC
>CAZZBI010000176.1:0-2426 GCA_964652385.1 uncultured Pirellulaceae bacterium
GATTGGATCTCGACCGTGTAGACCAATCGCTCGCCCGGGAGCGAAGGGGCATGGAACGTCGCCTGACCGACCTTGGCCAAGACGACTCGCCCCCGAAAGTCGGTCGTCTGACTGACCAGCAGTCCGCCGGTCTGAGCCAGCCCCTCGACGATCAGCGAGTTGGGGAGCTGAGGCAGACCGGGAACGTAGTCGACCACATGCGGCTCGGAGAGCGAGACGCATTTGACCGCGACAGCTCGTGTCGCCGCCGTGAACTCGACGAATCGATCGATCCAGAACCAGCGCATCGTCCAGTCGCGTCCGGGGCTCGGGGCAGGCGACCGCCGAGTCGCCCGCGGGAATCAACGAAGCTTGGTGGCCACGTATCGGCAGAGATCGTTGACCGTCAGCAGGTTGGCGAAGTCCTGCACGAGCGGGTTCTTCGAGAAGCCGCTCAGGTCGGCGAACGGCATCCGCTCCTTGAGCTTGGCGAGCCCTTCCGCGGTGACTCGACCGTCGGTCACGTAGGTCGAGCTGGTCAGGATGTCGTCCGGGAAGAGTTCTTCACGCGGGATCTGGATGTTGAAGGCCTTCTCGAGCTTGAAGACGATATCGAGAAAGTCGATCGACTCGGCACCGAGGTCGCCGACCATCGTCGCCTCCGGGGTCACGTCATCCTCGTCGGCGCCGAGCGCTGCGACCAGGGCGTCCTTGACCTTCTCGAATACCTCTTCCTGCGACGGAGCCATACGACCAATCTCCCAAGGGTTCTCGCGATCTCGCCTGACGATCTCGAAACGCTCACGATAGCGGAAATCGAAGGTCAGGATAGGGGGCGAGGTCAGGCGACGGGCGAGGGGGCAAGCAGCCGCCACTGCCGTCGCAACTCTTCGCGAACGTAATTCTCGTAAGGGCCCGACGCTTCCCGCGCCGTCGCCAACTCGACTCGCTCCAACACCAGTCGCCCCGATACGGCGGTCCGACCGTCGATCGAGCCGCTCCCCTTCAGCACGAACCGGTCCCCTTCCTGCTTGGCGATCGACAGCTCGACCTCCAAACGGTCTCCCGGCGCGACGAAGCCCTGGTACTTGATCCCCTTGGCTTCCCGCAACTCGATCAGCGGCTTGGCGAAGTCGTCCGAGACCCGCAGCAGCCAAGCGCCGGCCTGAAAGAGCGACTCCAGCATCAGCACCCCCGGCATCACGGGAAACCGAGGGAAATGATCCTGCAGATAGTCTTCGGCGAGCGACAGCGACTTCGCCGCCCGAACCGACTGACCCGGCTCGATCGACAGGATGCGGTCGAGTTGCGGGAGGGGCATCGGACGACTCGAAGCTCGAGGAACGCGGTCGGTTCGCCCGCCCGTTCGCTCGGAACGGGAGCCGATCGGACGAGACAAGCTGGGAGGGTTCGGCGGAAGGAGCGGCCAATATAGCCGCGAGCCTCGACTCCCTCAACCGAACTTCGTCGTGCACTCGCACCGCCGCCGCAGGTCGTTTCATCGAGCCTCAACGCGAAAAGCCTCGCCGAATCCTCCCCGGTCTCGACCGACGATCGAGACGAGGGAGGTTACGCGAGGCTTGTCGACATCCAAGGCAGATCGAGGGGGCTTGGCGAGACGGCCGGTCCTCCGGGAACGGAGCGACCGCCGCCGGATGACTCAGCCCTTCGCGGCGTCGATCATCCCCTGGAGCTTGCTCTTGGCCTGGACCCCCATCGTCCGCTGCACGACCTGGCCCCCCTTGAAGACCATGATGGTCGGGATGCTCTGGATGCCGTAGGTCATCGCCGTCCGACCGTTCTGGTCGGTATCGAGCTTGCCGACCTTCACGGTCCCGGCATTGTCGTTCGCCAGCTCGTGGATCACCGGAGCCAGCTGGCGGCACGGGCCGCACCAGGGGGCCCAGAAATCGACCACCACCGGAATCGGCGAATCGAGGACTTCGGACTTGAAGTTGGCGTCGGTGAACTCGACGACGTCGGACATCCGCGGGTCTCCTGGGAACACGTGGCAAAACGCCATGGGTGGACCGGGGATTCTATGGGGGGGCCGTCGCGAGTGTCAACGAGCCGGCCTGCGGACCGCCGGTAAGCCGGTGTGGGCGAACGGTCGCCGCGAGCGGCCGACTGACGCTGGTCGCACCGGTCGCTCGGACGAATCGCCCGAGCGGCGATCGTCGCTCCGCCATCGGGCCCGCGACGATCGGTTACGGCAAGCGGGACTACTCCAACCGAGTCACGCGGGCGAGCTCGTCGACCATCCAGTGGTACTCTCCCCCCTCGTACCTCGATCGCCGCATGTAGACGACGAAGGGGAGTTCGCGAGTCCCGCTCGCATCGTCGTAGGACAGGTGGTACCGCAGCCCCAGATCGACATCCGCGCCGCTCCACTCGACCGACTGGAGTCCGTCGTAGATCAGCCGTCCTTCTGCCGCTCGTTCGGCGAG
>CAZZBI010000176.1:2436-7298 GCA_964652385.1 uncultured Pirellulaceae bacterium
GTCTTGAGCGGATCGTTCGCGAAGAAGCCCTCGAACTGCATCTTCGGATTCGACGTCGGCCGCGACATCTGCGCTCGGACGATGTCCTCCGGCTTGTTCGACCGCATCATCATCTCTTCCATCTCGAGATCGACGTCGGTCGTGTAGAGCTGTTCGAGCGAGACGCCGGGGAGCTGGCGGCGCTGATACTGCAGATGCAGCTCGTACGCCTCGAAGCGTTCGCCGCGAGCCAGGTAGCCGACCCACTCCTCGAACCGCTCGCGGGCGATCGACTCCAGATGCGAACGCATCGTCAGGTGCGAGACCCCTCCCCAGGCCGCGAAGAAGGCGGCCAAGACCATCGCGCCGCGCACGACTTTCGGCAGCACGCCGACCGCTCCGTCACGTCGCGAGCGGAGTTGCGAGCGAAGGCCGAATCCGATCGCCGGGATCGCGAGCAGCGCGACCAGCGGCGCCACGATCGCCAGCGGAGTCGGCAGCGCGAAGGCGATCGCCGCGAGCCCTCCGAAGTCCATCGGGCGATAGCCCTCGACTTCCGGCATCGTTTCGTCGTGGTATTTCGGAGCGGCATTCATCGAGCGGTTCCGGACCGGTGGAGGGACCGTGAGAGGCGAGGAGGCGAACCTTGGGAGTACGGGGGAGCGCCGTCCGGAGTTCGTCGATTCCCCGGTCTCGTGTCGCCGCGAAGTCGTCCGGCTCCGCATTCCGGAGTCCCGATGGCTCAGTTCCTGGCGACTCGCAGCGACGACAGCTGAGCCAGGGCGGCTCGGCGAGACGAGTACCGATAGACCAGATCGGCCTGCGAATCGAACGGTTCGACGTTCGAACCGGCATCATCCGGGTGCCGCATCGCTTCGGAGAACTTCCCGCGCGCCAACGCCCCTCGCGAGCGACTCTGCATCATCCCGATCCACATCCGATCGGGAGCCAGACCGAGAAACATGCCCGAGTCGGGAGTCGCCTGGACGACGGCGTTCGGGAGCGGCGCAAGCTGGATCGAAAAGGCGGCGATCATCACGAAGACCCACGCGACCCAGATCGCCGTCAGCGATCGACCGATCGTTTCGGTCCAGAAGTCGAACGCGATCCGGTGTCGCGACATGAAGTCGGTCAACGCCCGCAGCAGCAGGAGCGCGACCAGGAAGATCCCCCAGAAGCAGACGAAGTCGAGCAGGTAGGTGTAGGTCCCCATCGACCCGATCGCCGCCGGACCGCCGACGACCGGCTTGTCCAGGTAGGCCGCCAGCGGCTCGAAATAGTTCGTCGCCGTCAGACCGGCCAGCAACAGGACCATCAACGTCACGAGGTTCGACCAGAGCCCCATGAACCACGAGACGGTCCCGACGATCAGAAAGACGAGCAGCAACAACAAGGTGATCATCGTTCGGCTATCCGGGGGCGGCTGAGGTTCGAGTCGTCGTGGTGACCGGCAGAGAAGCGAACACCGAGTGATCTCGCGCGCGCCTAACGGGCGAGCACGCGCTGCAGTTCCTGGATGCTCGTCGTCCCCTTGGCGATCAGCACCAGCCCTTCGTCCTTGAGGCCGATATGAGGCGTCGGGCCCGAGAGGGCGGCGGCGGTGACCGACTGGACCGACGGCTTGTCGAGCAGCGCGCGGCGGATCTCGTCCGTCACCACCAGCAGCTCGTAGACGGCGGTTCGGCCGAGGTAGCCGACGCCATGGCAATGCCCGCAGATCGGTACCTCGATCGGATTCCCCTTGGCGTCGACCAGTTGTTCCGGCGGTGGCGGTCGCCACTCGTCATAGAACGTCCGGACGCGACCGGGGCGGAGACCGAGCTTCAGGAGCAGATCCGCCGGCGGCTCGAACGGTTGGCGACAGTTCGTGCAGAGCTTGCGCAGCACGCGCGAATGGATCACGCCCATCACCGTCTTGGCGAACCGATTCGGATCGGGTTTGAGCGCCATCACCCGCACCAACGCCTCGACCGCGCTGCGAGCCGGCACATGGCCGAGCACGAGCTTCTGCTGATCGAGCGACAGATCCGAACAGGTATCGACGGTCGAGCCGTCGGGAAGGTCGGGAAAGCAGAGGACGTCGGGCTGACGGAGCAGGACCTGCGGCAGCCGCGACATCGGCGTCTCGCCCGCTTCGACCGAATAGACCGCCGGCTCGACGTTGATCACCTCAGGTTCGCGCCGCGTCTTTTCCTCGATCGAGTAGTAGTCGCGCGTGAACCGGTCGCAGGCGTGCAGGACGCAGCGCCAGAGCGTCGTCTTGCCGTCGCCGGGGAGCGTCGACGTCAGGAAGATGCCGGTGTCGCTGCGCAGCAACTCGGTCAACTTCTCCAGCATCTTCGGGCGAATCTCGGTCTGTTCGAACTTCTCGACCTTCGATCCGGCGACTTCGAGCGTCAGCAGGGCCCGCTCCCCGGTGCGGACCCCCTGAGTCGTGAGCGAGACCGGGACTTTCTTGAGCTGGAATCGCGCCTGAAAGCTCCCCTGTTGCCTCGCCCGCCGCTCCATCGGCTCCAGGTTGGCGAGCTTCTTGAGCGCCGCCAACAGCAGGTCGCCGGCGACTCGATCCCGCGGCGGGAGTTCGTGCCAGACGCCGTCGATCCGGTAGCGGACCGCTACCGCTTCGCGCGTGTAGTCGAGCAGCACCTGTTCGACTCGACGCACGATCGCATCGGCGAGCAGGAAGCAGGTGTCGACGAACCCGGGGCTCGGCCGGACCGCCTCGAGATTCGCCTCGCGGATCTCGTCGGTCGCGCCGCCGGCGACGAACTGGATCGGAGGGAGCGGGATGGGAGCTTCTTTCGCCATGTTGTCGTCGAAGCCGCGGGAGTGAGGTCGATCGAGAAGAAGGGCAGGTCGAACGGAGCGAGCGGCCGCCGGAGGCGAGGCGCCCGCGGCTCGATTCAGAGCTTCAGCACACGCTGCAGTTCGGGGAGGCTGGTGATGCCGGCGACGACGAGCTTCAGCCCTTCGTCCTGCAGCGTCGCGCACCCCGCCTTGCGAGCCGCGACGCGGATCGCCTCTGGCTTCTGCTGCGTGATGATCGCGGCGCGGATCGAGTCATCGATCTCCAGCAGTTCGAAGATCGCGATCCGCCCGACGTATCCGAGGCCGCCGCAGCTCGGACAGATCGGGATTTCGATCGGTCGTCCCTTGGCGTCGACTCGTTCTTCGGGCGGCGGAGGCTGATACTCCTGGAACAGGACTTCGACCGTTCCGGGAGGAATGCCGAGTCGTTGGAGCAAGGCGGGCGTCGGCGTGAACGGCTGCTTGCACTGATCGCACAGTCGGCGGATCAGTCGCGAATAGACGACCGCCGTCAGCGCCTTGGCGAACGGCTTCCGATCGGTCGCCGCCGCGAGCTGCTCGATCGCCTCGGCGCTCGAGCGTGAGGGAACCCGAGTCACCAGGAACCGCTGCTCTTCGAGCACCTCGCCGATCAGCTTGGACAGCAGTCCGCCGGCCGTCGGCTCCGGGAGCACGATCGCCTCGGGCTGCTTGAGCATCAGCGTCCGCAGCGTCTCGGCCGCCGACGCGGGATTCTTCGGATCGTAGAAGGTCCGATCGACGTTCTCGACCGTCGTGTCGTTGTGACCGGTCGGATAGACGCCGACGAAGTCCCGCACGACTCGGTCGGCCGACTCGAGCACCGCGTTCCACGAGGAGGACATGCCGTCCCCTTGCAGGCACGAGAAGACGACCAAGCCCGGACGATTCAGGTGGGTGCGGAGTCGCTTCTCGGTCTCGGGGAGCATGCCGAGCTGGTGGAGCGACATCTTCACCTTGCGCTCGGCGACGAACTTCAGCAGACAGCGTTCGCCGGTCGGCACTCCCTGAGTCGCCAGTTCGGCGCGGAACTTCTTGCCGGGGGTCGAAATGCCGAGTCCCCCCGATTGCCGCCCGCGACGATCGTCCGGGTCGAGTTTCGCGAGCAGCTTGAGCGCGTGCAGGATCGCGTCGCCGGTCGGGCGATCCATCGGAGGCATGTCGTGCCAGAGACCGTCGACCTGATACCGGACCGAGACCTGTTCGGCCGTGTAGTCGAGCAGCACCTGATCGGAACGTCGGGCGATCGCGTCGGCCACCAGCCCCTTGAGAGCCGGGTAGGCCGGATTCTGGCGGACGAGAATCAGCGTCGCCTGAGCCTCCGAGCCGATGGTCGCCGCCGGTTTGAACTCGACCGACGGACCCATGTCCTGCGGGAGCGGCGGGGGAGGAGGGGGCGCCTTGCGGAGCACGACGCGCTTCATGTGCTCGCCGGTCAGCACCTTCTCTTCCTTCCGAACCTTCCCGTTCCGCTGCACCGCATAGACCGTCGCCGGCACGAAGGCGGCGAGGACCAGGAGCGGGAACGAGAGCCAGTAGAGCGGGAACGAGATCGTCATCAGAAAGGCGACGACGAACGGAAAGACGACGATCGGATTCCAGACCTGGCCGACAAGCTTCGTCCGCTCGCCGTAGATCGCGGTGTCCCGATGGACCCAGTCGGCGGTCCGGACCCAGAACAGGACCGTCACGGCGGTCAGGATCAGCTTGGTCATCGACAGGTAGAAGCCGGGACCGCGCAGCATCGAATGCGGATCGCTCCGCGGTTCGACGAAGTACTCCGGCCACTCCTGAGCGACGAGCGGCGCGAGATCGAGCCCGAGCCAGCAGAGGGCGACGAGCGGGAACGTGGTTCCGATTCGGATCATTAGAGGATGCCCGGCTGCGAGACGTTGATCCCCTTGAGCGCCATCTTCAGAGAATCCTTGTTGGGCGCGACGGCGAAGGCGGTCGGCCGGTCGATCAGTTCCTTGTCGATCAGCGACTTCAGACTCATCGTGAAGTCCTGCATTCCCTCTTCGGCGCCGATCCGGATCGCGTCGGCGAGCTTGGCATCC
>CAZZBI010000176.1:7308-11021 GCA_964652385.1 uncultured Pirellulaceae bacterium
ATCCTGTTCCTCGAGGATCAGCTTGCGGATGGTCGGATTGAGCGTCATCACCTCGCACGTCGGCACTCGCCCGACTCCCGGCTTGATCGACGGGAGCAGCTTCTGCGCGATGATGCACTTCATGTTCATCGCCATGGCCGAACGGATGGCGCCGTGCATCTCTTCGGGGAAGAGGTCGAGAATACGGCCGATCGTGCTCGGCGCGCTCGAGGCGTGGATCGTTCCGAAGACCAGGTGACCGGTCTCGGCCGCATGGATCGCCGTGAGGAACGTCTCTTCGTCTCGCATCTCGCCGACCAGGATGATGTCGGGATCTTCGCGGACCGCGTGCTTCATCGCGATGCCGAAGTCGACGACGTCATGCCCGATCTCGCGCTGGTTGATCAGGCACTTGTCCTCCTTGAAGACGAACTCGATCGGATCCTCGAGCGTCAGGATGTGCTTGCGGTAGTTCCGGTTGATGTAGTTGAGCATCGACGCGATCGTCGTGCTCTTGCCCGATCCCGTGACTCCGGCCAGCAGCACCATCCCCTGATCGTGATGGCACTGCGATTCGATCACCGGCGGCAGGTTGAGCCCTTCGAAGTCCGGGATGAAGTTGTTGACTCGCCGCGCGACCAGCCCGATCCGCCCGAGCTGCTGGAGCATGTTGACGCGGAATCGCCACGACTCGCCGTCGACGTCGACGATGTGCGCAAAGTCGGCTCCGCCGTCCCGCTGGAAGATCCCGCGCGAACGATCGTTCATCATCGGGAAGAGCAGGTCGACCATCTCGGCGAGCTCGATCGGCGGATGATCGAGCGGCTTGAGCGTGCCGTTGACTCGGACGATCGGCGGATTGCCGACCTTCATGTGGAGGTCGGAGCCCTTGAGCCGGACCAGAGCGCGGAAGAACTTGTTGACCTTCAGGTCCTCGCGCTGCTGCAGCAGTCGCGCCTTGAGGGCCTCTTGGGTCTCGAGCGGAGGCGCTTCGGCCCCGTGCTTCTTCTCGGTCGTCGCCATCAAACGGCTCCCTCGGCCTCGCTCCCCGATCGGTCCCGATTCACAAGCGAACCGGAATCCCTCGGGAAGCCATCAGTTCCTTCGTGGCGCGGATGCCGTACTCGCCGAAGTGGAAGATACTCGCCGCGAGCACCGCGTCCGCCTTGCCCATTGTAATCGCGTCCGCCAGATGTTCAGGACGTCCCGCCCCGCCGCTGGCCACGACCGGGATCGAAACCGCCTCGGAGACCGCTGCGGTCATCTCGAGGTCGTAGCCGTCCTTGGTCCCGTCCCGATCCATGCTGGTCAGGACGATCTCGCCCGCCCCCAGCCGCTCGACCTCCCGAGCCCAGGCGACCGCTTCGAGACCGGTCGAGACCCGGCCTCCGTTGATATGAACCTCCCAGACCTCGCGATCGTCACGCCGGATCCGCTTCGGATCGATGTTCACGACGATGCACTGACTGCCGAACCGGGACGCCGCTTCGCGGACCAGATCGGGGTTTCGGCAGGCGGCCGAGTTGATCGAGACCTTGTCGCAGCCGGCGTTGAGCAGCTCGCGGATATCGTCGGTCGTCCGGATTCCGCCACCGACCGTCAGCGGCATGAAGACCTGATCGGCGGTCCGGCGAACGACGTCGATCAGGATCGATCGCCCCTGATGACTTGCCGAGATGTCGAGAAAGACGAGCTCGTCCGCCCCTTCGCGCTCGTAGCGAGCCGCCACTTCGACCGGATCGCCGGCGTCGCGCAGCTGCAGGAAGTTCGTCCCCTTCACGACCCGGCCCGCATCGACGTCCAGGCAAGGAATCACGCGTTTGGCCAGCATCGGTCCTCGGTCCGAAACCCTCTCGCGAAGGTCTCGTTCTAGAAACGGGCGTCGATCGACAAGCGGAGGCGGAGAGGGGGGCGTTTGGCGAGCGCCCGCCGACGGCACCGCTTCGACTCGGACGCCGATCGGTCGTCCGAGGTCGCAAGCCGTCGCACCGTGTCCGGGGGCCGGTCACGCACCCCTGCCGTTCGACCGGCGGCGGGATCATGCGACCGGACGGGACGGCACTGTAAGCAGGGGGGAAACCAGGGTCAACCGAATCGGCCGACCTTCGCGATCGCCTCGGCGACCATGTCCAGACACTGCCGCATGTCGTCGACCGGATTGTCCGGGTTCGCTTCGTACTCGAGCGACAGCGACCCGTCGGCCGGGAACTCGACCTTCCGCAGGGCCAGGAACAGCTTCTCGAGATTCAGGAACCCGGTACCGACGATCACGTTCCGGGATTCCGCCTCCTGTTTCTCCTCGTCCTTCACGTGCAGCGCGAAGACCCGCTTGCCGAGTCGCTCGACCGCCTCGACCGGATCCTCCTTGCTCCGGATGAAGTGCCCCGTATCGACGCACGCGCCGATCGACGGGTGCTTCCCTTCGACCGCCCGGACGACCGAATCGATCGAGTCGTAGAGCGCGCCGGGGCCGTGATTGTGGATCGCGATCCGGATGCCGTACTCCTCGACCAGCTTCTCGAGACTGTCGAAGCTGTTCGGCTCGGGGTTCGCCGTCAGGATCCCGATCCCGGCTCGCTTGGCGAACTCGAACATCGGTCGATTCGCCTCGTGATCACCGCCGAACGAGGCGACTCCGTGCGCCCGAACCTTGATCTCGGCCCGCTCGAAGAGCCCCAGGAGTTCGGTCAGTTTCTCCCCCTCGGCATCGGTCGGCAGATGCTGGCCGAAGAGCTCGACGTTGTGCAGGCCGAGCCCCTGCAGATGCCGAACCGCCTCGACCACGCCGAAGTTGCGGAGCGAATAGCTCTGGGCGCCGATCGGCCAGCCGAGGAACCGATCCTCGTCGCGAACGCCCGATCGAACCGCCGGCGGAAACGCCATGGCGAACGAAGCGGCGGCGGTCCCGGCGACGAACGTACGACGACTCAGCGGGCGAAAGGACGGCGTGCGGGACATCGGTCGGACTCCGGTGGTGTCGAGTGAGGCGAGCGGGAGAAGGGGGCCGGATCGAGGCGAATCGCTGCCCGAGAAACGTCGAACGCAAGGTCGCCGCCGATCGGGCCGCGCTGCCCTGAGTCGGTCCCGAAACCGCTTCAGGCGGTCGCGGAAAAGGCGCGGATCGAGTCCTCACGATAGCGGCAGCGCGGGAGCGATTCCAGGAAGCTCCGCCCGTACGGCTTGGTCTTCATCCGAGGATCGAGGATCACGACGATGCCGGTGTCGGTCGCGCTTCGGACCAGACGCCCGAACCCCTGGCGGAGTCGGATGATCGCTTCCGGCAGCTGATAGTCGCGGAACGGATTCCCGCCGCCGGCGCGGATCGCTTCGAGTTTCGCCTCGAGCAGCGGCTGGTCGGGAACGGCGAACGGCAAGCGGGTGATGATCACGTTGCGGAGCGCCGGCCCCGGCACGTCGACTCCCTGCCAGAAGCTGTCCGCGCCGAGCAGGATCGCTCGCCGCTCGGCCCGGAATTTCTCGAGCAGCTGTCCGCGCGGCGTGCCGTCTCCCTGCGAAAAGAGCGGCATGTCGTGCCGGACGCACCACGGCGTCAGATGCCGCTGGATCCGTCGCAGGAAGTCGTAGCTGGTGAAGAGGACGAAGCAGCCGCCGTCGGTCTCGCGAGCGTAGTGCCGGATCGCCGCCGCCGTCTCGCGCTCGAACTCCGCCGTCGACGACGGATCGGGCATGTCGCCGACGCAGATCAGTTCGACCTGCGAGGCATAGTCGAACGG
>CAZZBI010000177.1:0-1387 GCA_964652385.1 uncultured Pirellulaceae bacterium
GCCGACGAGAGCTTCGTCGGCCAGAATCAGTTGGCCGTCAAGATCGCGGCGATCCGCTCGCGACTGCAGCGATTCGGCAAGAACATTCGCGTCGGTCTGACCTGGGACTGGCTGTACGAAAGTCCCGATCCGCTCGAACATCTGCCGGCTCCCACCGCTCCGACGCGTACCGTCGCGACCGGCGTTCCGCTGAAGGGGGTCGGCGATCCGGCGTGGGACTTCCTGCTTCGATCGGGACCTTCCCCGTTCACGGCCGAGGAGCTGTCGCGACACCTGCGCGACGTCGAATCGGAACTCGGTCCGATCTGGACGACGCTCCAGCCGCTCGATGCCGACAACTACGACCTCGGAACGCGGGTTCGCGATCTGATCGAGCGGATGGTCGCGATCCGGATGAGCAATGCGGCGGTCGCGCTCGTCCCCGAGCCGATCTCGTCGTACAACGGCCTGCTCAACGACGATCTCTCGCCGACCGAACTGCTGCTCCCCTTCCGCACCACGTCGTATGCGCTGGCAGGAGCCGAGTATGTCGGCAGCATCGAGCTGCCGTCGCGCGCTCCCAATCACGTCTTTCGCCGCGGGCGCGAGATGGTGATGGTGATCTGGAGCGACCGGGACACGAGCGAAGCGGTCTCGCTGGGGGAGAACCTCCAGTCGACCGACTGCTGGGGGCGCACGACGGTGCTCCCGTCGGAACAAGGCAAGACGGTGCTACGGATCGGCCGCGAGCCGCAGTTCGTTTCGGGACTCGAAGCCGCCCTCGTCGACTGGCAGATGAAGACGCGACTGGGCGCCAAGCTGATCCCGAGCGTGATCGGACAGCAGCAGTACCTGACCGTCCTGTTCGACAACACCTTCGCGGAAGGGGTCGCGGGGACGGTCAGCGTGACGGTCGAAGGACTGTGGGATCAGCCGCAGATCGAGGCGTTCAAGGCGTCTCCCGGAGAGCCGATCCGTATCGACTTTCCGTTCGCTCTCCGTCCGAGCGTCAGCACCGACGAACAGGAGCTCGAGATCTCGTTCGACGTCGCCGGCCATCGCCGCCATCGTTTTCGCCTGCAGCGCGACATCGAGATCGGCATCCCCGACGTCTACATCGACACCGCCGTGCAGGTCGACGGCAACAAGATCCTGATCCACGCGACGGTCGTCAACGACTCGGAAGAGCCCGTGAACTTCAATCTATATCTGTTCGCTCCCGATCGGAAGCGATTGAGAGCCCAGGTCACCGCGCTCGAACCGGGCCGCCAGCGGCGCACCTTCATCGTCGACGACGCGGCCGACATGATGGACCGCGCGTTCTGGCTGCGGGCGGAAGAGATGCGGGGGAATCGGGTACTCAATTACCGGATCGCGGGTCCCAAGTCGGTCCGGACGTCGGCCGACG
>CAZZBI010000177.1:1440-6229 GCA_964652385.1 uncultured Pirellulaceae bacterium
TTTCTGCCGGCTGAGCCGCTGCGGGCTGAGCGTCGGCGATCCGAGCTTCGGCGGGCTGGGCGTCGCCGCACCGAACTTCGGCACGACGAACCCTGCGGCTCCACCGGTCAGCGGTCCGCACGGCTCGGCGGAACTCACCCGTCTCGTCGTCGATCGAACGACCGCGGCGACATCCGATCAGAGTTGCCGGAACGCGTTCAGGATCAGGTCGATGTGCTCCTTCTCGAGCGCTGCCGAGACCTGAACTCTCAGTCGGGCCTTTCCCTTGGGAACGACCGGGTAGCCGAAGCCGATCACCATGACTCCGAGTTCGAACAGCCGGCGACTCTTCCGGATCGCTTCGGCCTCGTCGCCGATCATGATCGGAATGATGGCGGTCGGCGAATCGGGGCACTCGTAGCCGAGATCGGCGAATCCCTTGCGGAGCGTCGCGACGTTGGCGTGCAGTCGCCCGACGATCTCCGGCTCGCGGATCAGCACTTCGAGCGCGCGGCCGGCGCTGTAGGCGACCGTCGCGGGCAAGGCGTTCGAGAACAGACTCGGCCGCGCTCGCTGTTCGAGCAGTCGGATCGCGTCGGACGAGGCGGCGACGTAGCCGCCCGCCGCTCCGCCGAGCGCCTTGCCGAGCGTCCCGGTGATCACGTCGACTTCGCCGAAGCGTCCGAAGTGTTCCGGCGTTCCGCGGCCGGTCTTCCCGAGCACGCCGATGCCGTGCGAGTCGTCGAGGACCAGCATCGCGTCGTACTTGCGACAGAGATCGATCAGCTCGGGGAGCGGCGCCACGTCCCCTTCCATGCTGAAGACGCCGTCGGTGATCACCCAGCGACACGCCTTGTGCATCACCCCCTTCAGCTTCGTCTCCAGATCCTCGAGATCGGCATGCCGGTAGACCTGCTTCTCGACCGAGCGACCGACCAGCCGACAGCCGTCGATGATGCTCGCGTGATTCAGCTCGTCGCTCAGCAGCACGTCATCGGGACCGGCAAAGGTCGGAAAGACCGCTTCGTTCGCGTTCCAGCACGACACGTACGTCAGACTCGATTCCGTGCCGACGAACTCGGCGATCCGTTCTTCCAGACGCCGGTGACAGCGGAGCGTGCCGCAGATGAACCGGACGCTGGCGGTCCCGGCGCCGTACTCGCGCAGCCCGCGAATGCCGGCCGTGATCACTTCGGGGTGTGAGGCGAGACCGAGGTAGTTGTTCGCGCAGAGCACGATCACCTCGCGGTCGCCGTCACCGTCGGCGATCCGGACCACCGGTCCCATCGGGCCGAGGATCTCGTAGAACGGCTTCAGTTGGCCGGACGTGGTCAGCTCGGCCAGAGTCGCGGCGGTCCGCTCGTCGAACGCTCGATTGGGCATCGGTCAGCTCCGTTCACTCGGCTCGGGGAATCTCGAGGACCACCTTGATCGCTTCACCCGACTGCATCATCCGGAAGCCGCGCAGGTAGTCGGTCATCGGGATGCGGTGCGTGACGATCGGCTCGAGATCCAGGCGTCCCGACAGGAGGAAACTCTCCATCTGGTACCAGGTCTCGAACATCCGACGACCGTTGATTCCGAGCACGGTCGCTCCCTTGAAGATGATGTCGTTGGCCAGATCGAACGCCACCTCGTCCCCGGGGATACCGAGCAGCGCCGCGGTTCCGCCGTTGCGGAGCGCCGCGAAACCCTGCCGGATCGCCTTGGCGTTGCCGCTCATCTCGAGCAGCACCTGAGGCCCTTGGCCGTGCGTCGCGCGACGGGCGTCGGCGACCCAATCCTCCTTGGCCGAATACGCTTCGTCCGCTCCCAGTTCCTTGGCCAGCGCCAAGCGGCGCGGATCGACGTCGGTGACCAGGATCCGCCCCGCTCCGGCCGCGCGAGCGACGGTGACCGCCATCAACCCGATGATTCCGACACCGGTGATCAGCACGCTCCGGCCGCTCACGCCGGCCGACATCACGGTATGGACCGCGTTGCCGAGCGGATCGAAGATCGCGGCCAGGTGATCCGGAATGTCGGGATGCACAGGCCAGACGTTCTCTTCGGGGACGGCGACGAACTGCGCGAAGCAGCCGTGCGTGTCGATGCCGAGAATGTCGACCTTCTCGCAGATGTGCCCGTTCCCGGTCCGGCACGGCTCGCAGACGCCGCAGCCGATATGACCTTCGGCGCTGACCCGAGCCCCGACTCGTACCCGCTGAACCGCCTCACCGATCCGAACGACGCGACCGACGAACTCGTGACCGGTGGTGGTCCCGAGCTTGACGCGCGAACGACTCCACTTGTCCCACTCGAAGATGTGTCGGTCGGTACCGCAGATGCCGGCATGAGTCACTTCGACCAGGACCTGTCGCGGTCCGATCGTCGGCACGACCGTGCCGGGGACCAGATCGAGTCCCTCCGCGTCGGCCAGCTTCTTGATCGCGAGCATCTCGCCCGGCACGCTCCGGCCGGTTCGCACCGCCTCGGTCTGCAGACTCATCGCTCTCGTCGCCTCTCGCTCAGGGGTTCCGCAGGTCGCCCGGTCCGCGCCGATTGGCGTTCCGTCCGACGTTCCGGTAGATTAGTAGGCTTCCGTCCACGATGCAAGAAGTCGAATCCGCTATGTCGAATGCCGATTCCACCCCCTCCGGTCGTCGCGCGGCGAAGCGATCCGCTGCGACGCGGACCGAGACGCGACGCGCGGCCGATCCGGCAGCGAAGTCGGCAGCTCGTCGGTCGCCGGCCTCCGGCTCTGCGCCGGCCCCCGCGTCCGCGCCGAAATCCCGGACTCCCGCGCCCCTCGCGACCGAGTCGCGCGAGCCTCGCTCCGGAACGGCGCTCGATCCGATCGAACCGCTCCAGGCGACGTTATGCGAGCGACTCCGCGACGCTCGACGGACGCTCGGCTGGACGCTCGATCAGGCCGCAGCCGCCAGCGCCGTCAGCCGGTCGATGATCAGTCAGATCGAACGGGGCCTCGCCAATCCGACGCTCGCCGTCGCCTATCGCCTCGCCACCGCCTACGGCCTGTCGCTCGGCGATCTGGTCGAGCCGGCGCGGCGCCCGCCGCGGATCGACGTGGTCCGCGCCGACGATCGGCGCGCCCGTTTTCGAGACGACTCGCAGTGTCGCGTCCGGACCCTATCGCCGCTTGATCTCGAGAAGGACGTCGAGTTCTACGAGATCGCGATCCGCTCCGGCGGACGGATGACCAGCTCCCCGCACTTCCGCCGAACCCGCGAGTTCGTCACGGTGGAGCGGGGGAGTCTGAACGTGTCGAGCGGCGACGAGACGATTCGCCTCGAAACGGGGGACTCGGCCCACTACCCTGCCGATCTGCCGCACGAACTGCACAATCCGGGGAAGGTCGAGGCGGTGGCGTTCCTGGTGGTGATCTACCCGCGCGACTGACGGCCGAACGCCGCTCGCTCCGCCCCTCGAAAGCCGACGGACCGATCGCCCGCTCCGTCGGCTCTGCCGGCCGCCGCCTTCGTTCCCGAGAGCCGTTTCCCATGTCCCGCAAGCATCGCCCTCGAATCCGCGGTCGACGCCAACTCAGGTTCCATCGCGAGACCCGTCCGGGAGCCGCACCGGGGATCGTGCAGGTCGCTCCGGGAGCGGTCCCGACCGAGGTTCGGGTACTCGCGTTCGCCGGAGACCGTTTGACCGACTCGAAGGTCGATTCGCTCGACCGACTCCCCGCGATCGTCGCGTCGCACGACATCACCTGGATCGACGTCGCCGGACTGGGCGACGGTTCGACGCTCCGTCGTCTGGGCGAACTCTTCTCGCTCCATCCGCTCGCCCAGGAGGATGTCGTCAACGTCCATCAGCGGGCCAAGGTGGAACCGTACGACGATCTGATCTTTCTCGTCGCTCGCATGCCCGATCGGATCGAGGATCGTTTCGAGTCGGAACAGCTGTCGATCTTTCTGCGCCGCAACCTGGTCATCACCTTTCAGGAGCGCCCCGGAGACGGTTTCGATCCGATTCGCGATCGCTTTCGCCGCGGCCTCGGTCGAACTCGCACGGCCGGCGCCAACTATCTGGTCTACGCGCTGCTCGACTCGGTGATCGATTCGTACTTCCCCGTGCTCGATCGACTCGGCGACCAGCTCGATCAGCTCGAGGACGACCTGAGTGCCA
The DNA here is from genome assembly GCA_964652385.1 of uncultured Pirellulaceae bacterium. Taxonomy (GTDB): domain Bacteria; phylum Planctomycetota; class Planctomycetia; order Pirellulales; family Pirellulaceae; genus UBA11682. The sequence goes on from CAZZBI010000177.1 coordinate 5,554, forward strand.
AGCCCGAAGCAGGCGCGCTTTCCCGGGTCCACTCGCTCCGGCACGAACTGCTGCTCGTGCGCCGTGCGATTCGGCCGCATCGCGATGCGCTCCTGGAACTCGTCCGCCTGCACACCGAGCTGCTGAAACCCGAGACGCTCGTCTTTCTGCGCGACTGTGCCGATCACTCGATCCAGCTGATCGAACTGGTCGAGGTGTATCGCGAGATCTGCACCGACCTTCGCGACCTGCAGTTGTCGCTGTTGAGCAATCGGATGAACGACGTGATGAAGACGCTGACGCTCATCGCGACGATCTTCATGCCGCTGAACTTCATCGCCGCCGTCTACGGCATGAACTTCGATCGCTCCAGTCCGTTCAACATGCCCGAGCTCGGTTGGCGGTTCGGATACCCGGCGGCGTTGACGGTGATGGTCGGCGTCGGATTCGGGATGCTCCTCTGGTTCCGCAGGCGCGGATGGGTCAGGCTGGACTAGCCGATACGCCGCCGGTCGTTGCGCTGCGGCGCTGCCCCCCGTCTCACCTTCGCTCGAGGTCGCTCGTCGCCGATGTCCTCAATCGCGTCACCGCCGATCGTCGTCGCACTGGGCGAGATCCTCTGGGATCGTTTTCCCGACGAGGATCGATTCGGAGGGGCGCCGGCGAACTTCGCCTGTTCGGTCGCCGGCCTCGGCCG
>CAZZBI010000177.1:6239-11016 GCA_964652385.1 uncultured Pirellulaceae bacterium
GTGATGGTCGGAGCGGTCGGCAACGACCCGCTCGGCGAAGCGGCACTCCGCGAGCTTTCGTCGCGCGGCGTCGACGTCTCGGCGGTCGAACGGCGGGATGAGCCGACGGGGGAGGTGCGCGTCACGCTCGACGCCGCCGGAGTCGCTTCGTATCGCTTCGCCGAACCGGTCGCGTGGGATCGCCTGGCCTGGACGCCGCCGCTCGAAGCGCTCGTCGCGCAGGCCGATCTGGTCGCCTTCGGCACGCTGGGGCAACGCGATCCGGTCGCCCGCCGCACGATTCTCCGGTTTCTCGACGCGCTCCCGACGCGCACGATTCGCCTGCTCGACATCAACCTGCGGCCTCCGCATTGGACGGAGGAGTCGGTCCGCGAGTCGACTCGACGCTGCGACTGGCTCAAGCTCAACGACCTCGAATTGCCGATCGTCGCCGACTTGTTCGGCATCGTCGGCTCGGAAGCGGAGTCGGCCGAGTCGTTGCTTCGGCAGCTGAAACTGCGCGGCTTGGCGCTGACGCGCGGCGAACGGGGTTCGCTGCTGCTCGCCGCCGACGGTTCGCGCAGCGAGATGCCTTCCGATACGGTGTCGGTCGTCGACACGGTCGGAGCGGGGGACGCGTTCACCGCGGCACTCGCTCTCGGCCTGGTCCGTTCGCTCCCGCTCGTCGACGTCCATCGCTGGGCATCGCGGGTCGCGAGTCACGTCTGCAGCGTCGCCGGAGCCAATCCGCCGTTTCCCCGCTCCCTCTCCCTCGCCTCGTTCCGGGAATCGCTCGCATGAGTCGTTCATCGCATCGTTCGGCGGCCGATCGATCGCGCAGCATCAGGTTCGATTCGCTCGATCGTGCCGTCCGAGCGACCGTCATCTCTCGCCTCGGCCGCGCCTCGTTCGTTCTGACGGCGGTCGCGCTCCTGGGGATCGCCCTGGGTGCCGGATCGATCGCGTTCGGTCAGGAGCGGGTGATCGCCGATTTCGAAGACGACGATTGGGGAGCGTGGACGGCCACGGGGGAAGCGTTCGGCAGCGCACCGGCTCGCGGCGCGCTCGACGGCCAGATGGCGGTCGACGGGTTCGACGGCGGTCGGCTGGTCAACTCCTTTCACGGCGGCGATCGGACGACCGGGATGCTCGAGTCGCCGGAGTTCGAACTGACCGCCGACTATCTCTCGTTCCTGATCGGCGGAGGGAACTCGGCCGACGAGGTCGGCATCGAACTGCTGATCGACGATCGCGCCGTCAGGACGGCGACCGGCCGCGACTCCGAGCGACTCGAATGGCGCTCCTGGAACGTCCGCGAGCTGCGCGGTCACCGAGCGAAGCTGCGGATCTTCGATCGAGCCATCGGCGGCTGGGGGCACGTGCTGATCGATCGGATCGTGCTCGGCGATACGCGGCGCGAGCTGCCGACGATCGGCCGGATCGAGGAGTATCTTCGCTCGCCGAACGCGTACCGCGAACCGCTGCGGCCGCAGTTTCATTTCAGTGCGCCGATCCACTGGATCAACGATCCCAACGGACTGGTCTACCACGACGGCGAATGGCATCTGTTCTATCAGCACAACCCTCACGGGATCGAATGGGGGCACATGAGCTGGGGGCACGCGGTCAGTCGTGATCTGGTGCACTGGGAACATCTGCCGATCGCGCTGTACGAGGAGTACGGGACGATGGCGTTCTCGGGAAGTGCGGTCGTCGATCACGGGAACACGAGCGGCTTCGGTACCGCAGCGGCACCTCCGCTCGTCGCGATCTACACGGGAAACGGACACGGCAAGCAGACGCAGGATCTCGCCTACAGCAACGATCGGGGCCGAACCTGGACCAAGTATGCCGGCAATCCGGTGATCGATCTGGGTGAGGCGGAGTTTCGCGATCCGAAGGTCTTTCGGCACGATCCGAGCGATCGCTGGGTGATGGTCGTCACGCTCGCGGCGCAGAAGAAGCTCCTGTTCTTCGGTTCGCGCGATCTGAAGTCCTGGGAGCGACTCGGCGAATTCGGTCCGGCGGGGACGCCGAACAAGGCGAACTGGGAATGCCCCGATCTGTTCGAGCTGCCGATCGAGAACGAGCCGGGCGAGACGCGTTGGGTCCTGGAAGCGGACATGGGGAGCGGCAGTGTCGCCGGAGGGAGCGGCGGGGAGTACTTCATCGGCGAGTTCGACGGTCGGACGTTCGTCCCCGAGCATCCCGAAGCGCAGTGGGTCGATTGGGGACGCGACTTCTATGCGCCGATCAGCTGGTCCGACGTGCCGGCCGAGGATGGTCGGCGCATTTGGCTCGGCTGGTTCAACAATTGGGAAACCTGTCTCGTCCCGACCTTTCCGTGGCGCGGATCGATGTCGCTCCCGCGCGAGCTTTTCCTGCGCCGGATCGACGGCCAACTCAGACTGTGTCAGCGACCGGTCCGGGAACTCGCGAGTCTGCGGCGGGACACGACTCGTCTGGTCGACCTGTCGCTCGATTCGGAAGCGCGGACGCTCGACGTTCGCGGAACGGCGCTCGAGATTCGATTGGAGATCGATCCGGGGACCGCGTCGCGCTGCGGCGTTCGCGTCCTGTCGGACGGCGACGAGCGGACCGAGATCGGCTTCGAACGGGAGCGAGGAGAGTTGTATGTCGATCGGACTCGATCGGGGAACGTGACCTTCGACGCGCGGTTCCCGGGGCGTCATGCCGGTCCGTTGTCGCTCGATGACCAGGGGCGACTGATCGTGACGCTCTTCGTCGATGCCTGTTCGATCGAGGTGTTCGGCGGGTTCGGCGAGACGGTGATTTCGGACCTTGTCTTTCCTCATGAAGGCTCGGACCGAGTCGAGCTCTTTTCCGACCAGGGGAAGTGTCGCGTCCTGAAGGCCGAGGTGCATCGATTGGAAGGAATCTGGCCGCGCCGCTGATCGGCAGCGTCTGACCGGGGATTCACGTGGTTGCGGCGAAATTCCGGCGGTTCGAGCCCCCTTTCGCCGGTTGTCAGCGGACGGAGTGGGGCCGACAATCGGGAACGAGTTCGTTCTGTCCGGCGGCGATTCGCCGGTGCGGACTCACCCCTTTCGGCTCGATCCCCATGATCCAGGTCGGCAGCGCCGTCCCTGACTTTCGACTGCCGTGCGTCGAGGCGTCTCGCGCCGAGTCGTTCGAGTTCCGGTCGAACCGGGATCGCCGCGGTTGGCTCTGCCTGATCTTCTATCCGCGTGACTTTTCGTTCGTCTGTCCGACCGAGCTGACGGCGTTCGACGATCGGTCGAACGAGTTTCGCGACGCGGACTGCTCGCTGTTGGCGGTCAGCGTCGACTCGCTCGAAACGCATCGCGAGTGGCTCGCGTTGGCTCGCGATCGAGCGGGCGTCGAGGGGCTCGGATTTCCGCTCGCCAGCGATGCCGACGGGCGTCTGGCGAAGCAACTGGGCGTATGGAACGAGTCGGTGGAGCTGGCGAACCGGGGCCTGCTGCTGATCGATCCGGACGGGATCCTGCAGTACTCGGTCATCCATAATCTGCATATCGGCCGGAGCGTCGACGAAACGCTCCGCGTGCTCAGGGCGCTGCAGACCGGCGGCCTCTGCCCGGCTGCCTGGAACGATTCGTCCGGAACGCTCGATCCGGAGCGGTTGCTTGCCGCCGGACGCGTGCTGGGACATTACCGATTGAGCGAGGTGCTGGGACAAGGGAGCTTCGGGACCGTCTTCTCGGCCTGGGACCTCCGTCTGGAACGTCTCGTCGCGCTCAAGGTGCTGCGCCGCGGGCATGAGCGGGCGCGGCGCGCCTTGCTGGACGAGGCGCGAGCGGCGGCGGCGATCCATCATCCGTTCGTCTGCACGATTCACAGCGTCGAAGAGCTCGATCATCTGCCGGTGATCGTGATGCGTCACGTCGACGGCGGCTCGCTCGCCGATCGATTGCGGAGCGGCCCGCTCGAACCGGCGCGTGCGATCGAACTCGCCCGAAAGGTCGCCGAGGGTTTGGCGGCGGTGCATGAACGAGGGATCGTGCACGGCGATCTGAAGCCTGCCAACATCCTGATCGACACCTCGGGCGAGCCCTGCATCGTCGACTTCGGCTTGTCCAACGGCCGAGCGGTCGTCGCCGACGGAGCTCGACGCCCGGAGGTCGACGAGCCGGGTTCGGACGAGACGATTCTTGCGGCCACCGGACGATGACAGCGCGACGCGAGCGCACCGGGCGACGAAGCCGCGATCGGCACCTGGGGCGAAGCGGGGACGAAGTCGTTTCGTGAGGGGTCGGCCAGCCTGATCGGAACGCCGGCCTACATGAGTCCGGAACAGGCGACCGGCCTTTCGCCGTCCGCGGCGAGCGACATCTTTTCGCTCGGACTGGTGTTGGCCGAGATGCTGTCGGGGCGCCGTCTGCTCGACGAGCGAAGCGTCGTGGACATTCTGGAGGTGCTGCGCGAGTCGGACCTCGTCCGCCGCGCCTCGGAACGGCTTGCCGGGCGTTTCCCGAAGGCCTGTCTGTCGATGCTCCGTTCCGATCCGGTCGACCGCCCGACCGCGCGCCAAGTCAGCGCCGCTCTAGTCGGTCTGTCGTAGTGCGACCGACCCCGGTCGCACTGTCTTGTCGTAGTGCGACCGACCCCGGTCGCACCGGTTTTCGAAGGGGCCGACCCCTGCGCTTGGCGCTTCGGGCTGGATCGGTCGTCGACAGGTGCGTACCCGCCGTTGCCTCGGCTCGTCCCGAGCCGAGGGTGTGCGATGGTGACACCGCGCAGGGCTCGGAGCTGCTCGAACGCGGAGAGTCTCTCGGCCGCGCGTCGGGGACGACGC
>CAZZBI010000178.1:0-10991 GCA_964652385.1 uncultured Pirellulaceae bacterium
AGGTCTTTGCCTGCGGCGACTGCCGACGCGGTCAGAGTCTGGTCGTCTGGGCGATCGCCGAGGGACGCCAGGCAGCTCGCGAATGCGACCGCTTCCTGATGGGGGCGACTCAGCTGCCGTGAGTCATCGCGTCGCGTGGTCATGGCCGGTGCTGCGGGAGCGCCGATGAACGACTCGACCGATCACGCGGGGCAACTCCCTTTCGTCCCGCACGGCATCGATCGCCTGGACCGCGGGGGCTGGGTCCGTCTGTGGCATGACGGGGTCGAGCGACCGCGAGGTGAACCCGATCGCACGACCGGTGCGCCGGCGGTCCAGGGGGATCATTTCGATCTGATGTTCGAGACGCCCGCCGGACTCGTCACCTGGGCGGTCGATCGGGTCCCTGACGAACGGCCGCAGCGCGCTTGGCTCCTCCCGCTTCATCGCGCCGCCTATCTGGACTTCGAAGGGGAAGTCTCGGGCGGGCGTGGATTCGTCCGCCGAGCAGCAAGCGGTACCTATCGGCTGATCGCGCGGCAGCTCGATGCGGCGCGGTCCCGCGTCGAGCTCGATCTGGGGCCCGAGCGCTGGCGCTTCGAGAGCGACGAGACCGGTGCCTGGTCCGTCGTCCGCCTGGACGATCTTCGTCCCGCCGGCGGCGAGTTGCCTTGACGCTCGAAAACGCCGGCCGCCGAGCGGGAAGTCGCGGGGCCGAGGGCGTTTCCCCTTTTTCGTTGCGTCCCGGTTCGCTCGCGGTTACCCTGCTGCGAGCTGGGTGACGTTTGTACACCGCGTGCGATCGCTCCCGGCGGACGAATCCCGAACCCGGAGAGCCGTGATCATGGACCGCGTCTGTCATTTCGAGATCCCGTTCGACGACGTCGATCGAGCCACGAAGTTCTATCAGTCGGTCTTCGGTTGGCACATCATGCCGGCTCCCGGTGACGTCCCCTACCACTTCGCCATCACGACCGAGATCGACGAGAAGAACTTCCAGCCGAAGGTGCCGGGAGGGATCAACGGCGGCATGTATCAGCGGATGCCCGGGGGAGCGAGTCGAACGCCGGTGATCGTCATCGAGACGCCTTCCTGCGAGCAGCGCGTCAAGGATGTGCAGGCAGCGGGAGGGACGGTGATCTCGGGGCCCGAGACGATTCCGGGGATGGGGATCTACGCTCAGGTGACCGACGTCGAAGGGAACATCATCGGTCTCTGGCAGAACCTGAGCTCGTGCGACGGCTGAACGAGCCGCCGCGTCGGCATCGGTTCGGGTGAGGCGCACGGTCCACCGAGCCGTTTCGCCGTCCGCTCGCACCTCAGTCGTCGAGCGGGCGGCTGCTTCCGGCCAGTTCCAGCGCCCCGTCAGCCAGTTCGAAACGTTCGAGACTCAGGACCCGCCCCGGCCGCGTCTCGATCCGATCGAGAGCGACGATGATCCGCGGCGGATCGGCATCGGTCGTCCAGCGCAGCGGAAGATCGGGGGAATCGGTGGCGCGGCGGAGCGGTTCGAGCCAACGCCGACGGGGTACCGGCAGCAGGCCGCTCTTCAGCCCCCGCAACTCGATCGCCAGCGCCTCTTCCTCGGCATCGAGCACCGGATAGCAGTGCAGCACCAGTACGCCGCCGATCCCGCTCGCCGACCAGCGGCAGGCCAGTCGGATGCCGTTCTCGTCGATCCGGCACCGCGGTTCCTCGACTCCCGACACGCCGCGCTGTGCCAGCAGGTCCGGAAGTTCGAGCGCGAGCCAACCGTTGATCTGTGCTTCGGTGACGGTCAGTTCCCACGGCTCCGAGCCGTCGATCTTGTCGGCCACTCGCGCCGTGCTCGACAGCAGTTCGGCGTTCCCCTGCACCTCCGACTCGTCCGACCGTTCCAGCGCTTCGCGATAGAACTCCGGCTCCACCTGACTCGCCTGCCAGAGCGAACCGATCAGCAGCAGTCCGATCGTCAGCATCGCGATCCCGATCCAGAACGCCCGATGCAGGAACGACGCGAAGGGACCGGGGGGCGTATCGGTCGGAGGCCGCAACTCGTCGGCCGGTCGGGCGAACCTGACGTCGCTTGCCTTGATCATGAGTGGAATTGGAGACGTTCGAGTGTGGGGAACGCAAGCCGCCGGTCGTCGGACCTCGCGAATCGTCCGGGTGCGACACGCTTCAGCGGTCCGGAACGGGGTTCGGAGTCGGATCGGTTGGCATCGGCGACTCGACCTTCGGTAGAATCGACGGTCGGCCGGCCCGAACGGTCGTCGGCTGCCGGCCCTCCCCCTGCACCTCGGAGTCCTACCTGATGTCGTTCGATTCTCGCCGACTGTCGCGCTGGTTCGGCCTGACGCTCGTGGCGCTGTTCGGTCTCGTTCCCCTGGCGGGAGCGGACGAACCGGCCGCGCGAGCCCCTCGCCGCATGCTGATGGTGACGCAGAGTGCCGGCTTCAAGCACGGCAGCGTCTCGCGCCCTGAGGGGATGCTGTCTCCGGCCGAGCGAGCGATCACCGAACTCGGCATTTCGAGCAACGCCTTCCGAGTCGATTGTACGCAGGACGTCGCCGCGGACTTCACGCGCGAGAAGCTGCAGAACTACGACCTGGTCCTCTTCTACACGACCGGCGACCTGCCGATCGCCAAGGAGGATCTCGAGTACTTCTTCAACGACTGGCTGAAGCAGCCGGGGCACGGCTTCATCGGCACTCACTCGGCGGCCGACACGTTCCACAACTACGAACCGTACTGGGACACGCTCGGCGGGACCTTCGACGGGCATCCGTGGAACGCCGGCGATACCGTCTCGATCACCGTGCACGACACCGAGCATCCGGCGTCGCAGCCGTGGGGCGAGGCGTTCGAGATCACCGACGAGATCTACCAGTTCAAGAACTGGCAGCCCGAAAAGGTGCGGGTGCTGATGAGTCTGAACATGGAGAAGACGTCGCTGAAGAAGCCGTATCACGTGCCGATTCTCTGGGTCAAGAACTACGGTGACGGCAAGGTGATGCACATGAGCCTGGGGCATCGCGAAGACGTCTGGACCAACCCGACCTACATGGCCTCGCTGCTCGGCGGGATCAAGTGGATGCTGGGTGACGTCCAGGGGGACGCGACTCCGAACCCGGAAACGAGCGCCGCCGAAGAGGCCAAGGCCAAAGCCGCCGCCGGCGAATAAGACGTACGACGTGGCCCCGGGCCCACGCCAGCCCGAAGCGCGAGCGCGGGGGTTCCTCTGCGCCGCGCTTCCGTAAACCGCGGGCCCGAGGTCCGTGAAGTCCCGTCAGGGACGGCAGACGGAGCGCCAATTCACGGCCGAGCAACTCGGTCGCACCGGAGTGGTGGGCCCGGTCACTCTGTGGCCGAGGCAAGGTTTCGTGGCGCTGCCGGACGAGCCTCGATGCTCGAGCGGCGTCGGGATCCACCCGACCTCGGGCTCGGAGAGCCCGGGGCCACGTGGGCCCGGTCACTCTGTGGCCGAGGCAAGGTTTCGTGGCGCTGCCGGACGAGCCTCGATGCTCGAGCGGCGTCGGGATCCACCCGACCTCGGGCTCGGAGAGCCCGGGGCCACGTCGGGCCGAACCGAGATGTGTCGTACGGCACGAGCCCACGCCAAGACCACGTCGCGCGACCGGCGCCTTATCGCTGCAGGATCGGCAGCAAGTCGTTGGGGATCTGCAGGATGATCGTCGCCATCGCGGTGGCGTAGATCGGCGAGAGCAGATCGTCCCAACGTCCGCTCTCGGTCTGACGATCGAGCAACAGGTCGCGGATCGCCGGGTACCAACCGCGCCACGCTTCGCCGCCGGCGTGCCACATCGCCTGAGCGGCGTAGTAGTGGCCGTAGAAGAAGTGACTCGGCAGCGGCCCCGCTTCGGCACGCGGAGGGAATCCCTGCAGGTAGGTCAGGCCGCGTTCGATCTCGGGGCCCGACGAGATGCCGGCGTTGTAGAGCGCCACGATCGCCGCCGCCGAGCGAGGAAAGGCACTCTCCCCTTCCGAGCTCAGATACCGATAACCGCCGTCGGGATTCTGGGCGCGCTTCAGATAGTCGACCGCCCGCGTCACCGTCTCGTCCGGCACGAAGAGGCCGGCGTTTCGAGCGGCTCGCAGCGCCATCACTTGCGCGACCGTGACCGAGACGTCGGCATCGTCGCGCACCGGCTGGTAGCGCCAGCCCCCTTCGTCGTTCTGCGAATCGAGAATCGTCCGGACGGCCCGCTGGAGCGTTTCCCGCAATCCCGGCACGCGACAGTTGCCGAGCAGCTCGGCCATCAGCAGCGTGGCGAAACCGTGTTCGTACATCGGACCGCGACTGCGGAACTGAGGGTTCGAGATCAGACCGGTCGCATCCGCCTGCGAGAGCAGGAACTCGACCGTCCGTCGCAGCGGCCGACCGAATCGCCCTCGGTCGGGAAAACTCCCTTCCGCCGCGAAGGCGATGCCCGCGATCGCACAGACGCCGGTGTTCCTCGCATAGTCGCCGTCACCGAACGAACCGTCGTCGTTCTGACGTGCGACGAGCCAAGCCAGTCCCCGCTCGATCGCATCGCTCGTTCGCTCGTCGATCGGTTCGTCCGCATCAGGGGACGTTGCCCGACGAGCCGGATCGCGAGGCCATCCGAAGGCCGGCGCCTCGGTGACGCCGCCCGTGCCGCCGCCGAGCGGACCGAAGCCGGCGATCCGAGTCGCGATGGCGGCCGCTGCGACGTGACGGAGCCATCGGCGCCGTGTCGCGAGAGTTTCGCTTTCGCTTCGAGTCCGTGCGCCGTCGCTCATTCCTTGCGCCGCCCCAACTGCCGGAAGTATTCGATCGACAGCCCTTCGTAGCCGGGGATCCAGGCGTCGTCGATGCCGACCCCCAGACTCCGCTGCAATCGTTCGGGGAGATGGCCCCACGCCCCCGACTCGACTCGCCAAACCGTCGGCAGTCGCTCGATCGCATCGACCGGCACGCTGACCGCCGTAACGCCGCTCTCGCTCCCCGCCGAACTCGAGGCGTTGCCGCCGGTACCGCCGCGATCCGGTTGTTCGGCGCCGCCGAGCCAACGATCGAGCTCTGCGATCACTCGCTCCTGAGCGGCGACCGCAAGCGGCAACTCGAGCCGCTCGAGCAGGTTCGTCGCCTCCTCCATGCCGATCGTTACCGGTTCGAACGCCGTGGTGATCGCACGACTTCGCTCCGACTCGTCCCTCTCCGGATTCGGTTCGTTCGGACTCGGCTCGATCGGTACTCCAGGGAGCCCCGGCAGCCCCGGAAGCTCGGTCTCCCGCAGCGACGGCGTCGGCGATTCGACACGCGACGCGGTCATCCCCTCGACCAGACGCGTCGCGCTGTCGAGCAGGCCTCGCTGCGATTCGGCCAACCGCCGCTCATCCGTCACAGCCGGTACGGCACGTACGGCGTCATCGCGGGCCGCGATCGTCCGTTCGTTCAGACGCTGCTGAGCTCGCCGAAGTCGGACCAGTTCGCCTCGCACCGCACGGGGCAACACCGGCGTTCCCTCGTCCTCACTGCCGCTCATCCCCGGATCGACGACCAACGTTCCGCCGTCGTCGGCGTCGCGAGCGGTCGGAGGGGGCGTCGCGAGCAGTTCCGCCAGTCGCCGCGCGATCCGTTCGGCGACGATCGCCGGAGCGACCTCCTCGGCGGTATCCGTCGATTCTGCGGGGCTGTCCGATCGAGACGCCGCGGCCTTCTGTTCAAGTCGTTCTGCGAGCGCGATCATCTCGCCGGCGATCTCGGAGATCTCGAACCTGAGCACGGGAAGCTCGGCCGCAGCGGTCGGCTCGTCGACGAACTGGCGCAGCTCGTCGGCCAACGCTGCTTCGCGCCGAGCGACACTGCGCCACCAGCGACTCGGATCCCCCGATGATCGATCGGAGTGGGAGGGTTCGGTGGATGGTACGCCGGCGCGCAGTTCCTCGGCGATGCCGAGCTGTCGCTCGCTCCATGCGACGATCCGCTGTTCGATCAGGCGTTCGTCGGCGGAAGGAGCGCGCGATGCAGCCTCGGGGCTCGCCGGCGAGGCATCGATTGCCGAGTCGGAGCTCTCTCCCGCCGCGGCCGCTTCGGACGCCTCCGACAGCGCGACTTGCGCCCGAGCCAGACGCTCGCGCGCCGCGTCGCGAGCCCCTCGTTCGATCGCGGTTCCCCCTTGCTCCAGCGCCTCGGCCGCTTGCTCGAGCTTCTCTCGCAGCGCCGCGTCGTCGTTCGCCGCTCCTGCGGCCAACCGACGCAGATCGTCGGTCAGTCGCCGCGCGGTCCCCGACAGTTCGGCTCGACGCTCGAAATCGCTCAGGTTCGGATCGCTTTCGCTCCAGATCTCGAGCCGCTCGATCAGACGCGACACCTCGCGACGGGAACCGGCGATACGACGCCGCGTCGCGCTCCGTCGTTCCGCTCGCTCGCTCGCATCGATCTCGGCAGGCGACGGATCATTCGCGCGATCATCTGCGACGATGCGCCGCAGCACCTCGAGCGCCTGTTGTTGCAGCGGCAATGCCGATCCGGGCCGATGCTCGGCCAGATGACCGGCCGCGATCCGCATCGACTCGGCAATCCGCGCTCGATCGATCGAGCGAAGTTCATCGCGCGATCGATCGTCCAGCGCCGCCGCATCGACCGTCATCCATCGTTCGAGCTCCTCGGCCAGTTTTCGTTGACCATCGGCCGAGAGCTCCGTCGTCGTCGTTTCCGACGTCGGTCGGCCGATCGCCTCGATCGACTCGGCCGTCAGCTCCGCCTGGCGATCGGCGATCGCACGCATTCGCCCGAGCCGAGCGGCGCGGTCCTCGCCGACCGACGATTCGATCAGACGATCGATCCCCTCCAGGATCGTGCGCCAACCGTCGGCGACCTCGAGCCAGCGGCGGCGCCGCGGCTCGATCGCCTGGTCGTCGTTCTCCGGCGAGGGGGCGATCAGAGCGGCATAACGCGATTGCTGTGCCTCGAGCGGTCCGAGCAGTTCGTCGCGAAGCGTCCGCTCGGCGCGACGCATGCGAGCGAGGATGGCTGTCCGTTCGAGACCGTGGCGCTCTCCCCAGCGGATGATCTGTCGTGCGGTCGGCAACGGGCCGTTCGGGCTTCCCGCCAAACGCTCGGCGGCACGACGGGTTCGCTGCTCCCCCCGAGCCGCAGCCGGTCGATCGTCCCCGGTCGATTCCGCTTCGCGCTCGGCCTCAACACGCAATGCCTCGATCGATCGCCGCCATTCCCGAAGGTCGTCCGAGCTCCGACCCCAGACTCGTTCCAGACGACGCGCGTACGTCTCGCGCGACACCACTTCGACCTCCCACGGACCGGCGATCCCTCGTCCGCCGCAACGATCGACACCGATCGCGCGCAGCGCGACGATCCTCGACCCGTCGATGCCGTTCGGAGCATTCGTTCCCTCGGCATCAAGCAGGTCGACCGGCAACGTGAGATCGAAGGTGCGTTTCGCGTCGCCGCTCGCTCCGACGGCAATCGCCTCCGGTTCCGCGTCGATGCTCCAGAGAGTTCGTCTCGGCGAGTCGCTCGGCGATGGCGCTGCGGACCGATCGGGCGCCTCGAGCGAAGGGACTTCCGACGGAATCTGTTCGAGCGCCAGCGAGCTCCAGCCCTGCGGGTCGACGATGCTCAGCCGCATCGACCAGATCGAACCGAACGGCACGACGATCCGGTCGTCGACTCGGAGTTCGTCGTCGATCCGTTCGACCAGCGGCGGCGGATCGTCGAGCGCCGTCAACGTCATCCTGTCCGAACCTCCCGGCACACCGTCTCGATCGACCCAGACCAACCGCACGTTCGTCGTCTTGTCCAGGAGAACACCTGCCTCGCGCGTCAGTCGGATCGAATGCCCGTCCGGCGAGAGGTCGAGCGGAATCGCGGTGTCGACCGACGATCCATCGGCGAAGACCAGACGAGCGGCGGCGAGCGGGCGATCGACCTTTCCCTCGCCGCTCAGCTCCGCTCCTCGCGGCAGCGACGCATTCCCCGACGCGATCGTCGGTACCGAAGTCCGGCAGCTCGGACCGAGGGCCGTCCAGGTCCAGTCGACCAGTCGTGTCTCGGGAACGACTCGAATCCGCCGCCATCCGGTCACCGAGTCGGCCGCTCGCGCCCGCACGCGAAGATCGCGAGTCGCCGGAGGCAAGCGGAGCACGGCCGTCGCGCCGTCGTCCGATCGTCCCTCGACCATGCCGTTGCGCTTCGGCTCCTCGTCGGTCTCCCATTCCAACCGCACGAGGCCGCTCAGCCGCCGACGGCGATCGACCACCGTCACCTCCGCCTCGGTCCCTGCGGCAATGACGGCGACCGGATCGATCAACGACAGATCGTGCCGCGTCGGCCAACGATAGCGACCGACCGGATTGAGCAGTCGCATCACTCCGACGCCGAACGTCGACGGCGAACTTGCGGCGATCAGCGTCGGCGCCGCGATGGCGCCGATCACCAGCAACAATGGCGCGACCAACGACGTCCAACGGAGCTCGCGCAGCGGATGCCAGTCGACCAGTCGCTGCCAGGTCATGGCGATCACGCTCGAGACGAGCTCGGCATCGTCGCGTGTGCTTCGCGGAGATGACGAAATCGGTCGTGCTCGTCGCGATGCTCGGGCATGCTCCGCACGCTCCCAGGCGAGTGCGACTCCGGCGACGAACTGCGCGTCGAATCGATCGGGGCAACGACTTCCCATGAGCCACGCGACGCGAACCGGATCGAGCGACTCGGTCCAGGCAGGCCCAAGCCACTGGCGCGTCGCGACGAGGCTTGCCCACAGCAGCGAGAGGGTCGCGATCCAGCGACTCGGCTGACTCTCGAACCGCACCCACCAGTCGACGGTCGCCAGGAGCAGGCCGACGACCACCGTCAGTCCGACGACCAGGCACGACGCGCGCAGCAGACGAAAGATCCGGATCGCCGTCGCGGTCCGACTCAATCGCCTGACGATCGCCCTGTCCGTGTCGGCCTCGCGACTCATCCGCTTCGTGTCCCTCGCCGTTTCGTCTCGCCTCTCGCAGCGCTTCCGGTCACCTCGATCGGGATTCGTCAGTCCCCGCGTAACCACCACTCCGCCACCAGCAGCGTGACGATCCACCATCCGAACAGTAACGGAATCGACCGCCGCAACCAGAGCGGACGATCGTCTCCGGCGGAACGTCTCGACCGTTCGACCGCCGGCAGCCAGTCGGCGGGAGAGAGCAGCTCCGAGGCGTCGATCAATCGACCTCCCGAGAGTTCGGCGATCCGCTCCAGCCGTCCGATGTCCGCGGGGACCGGATCGCCTTCGGTCCGCTCGGGCAAGACGTCGAAATCGATCGCGACCGCTTCACCTTCCTCGCTGCCGATCAGTCGCGCCTGATGGCGCCCCGGAACTCGGGCATCGAATCTCGCCGCCTGGCGACTCGCGTCTGGCGCAAAGTCGTCGGCGACGATCGCAAGGCGCGAGCCGTCGGGGCCGAGCACCTCGATCGACGGCGCGGCACCGTCGGTCGAGCCGGCCGAGGTGACGACGATGCCGATCGAGTCGCCGACACGCACCTCTTCTCGATCGATCGACAATCGCGGGCCGCGATGGCGGTCGAGCCAGCGATGGCGAGCGAGTTGGCGGATCCACTGGACCCAGTAGCGCGACGAACGGTCATCGGGGGCGCGCTGCCTGAGTCGATACGCTTCGTCGAACCCCTGATACAGCACCGCGCCGCGGCCGAACGGCTGCAGCACCAGCGCGATCGGCGGCACCTCGAACCGGTCGCTCGGCGACAGCGCGAGCAGCGGTCGCGCTCCCGGTCGCGGTCGCGAGACGCCGAGCAGAAAGCTCAGTTTCGGCCGAAAGGGAGCAGTGGCGCTCGTCGTTCGATCGATGCCTCCGTCCGCTTCCGAGTCGCTCGTCCGATTCGAGTAGCGGAGCGGCGCCGTCGCCAGTCCGAACGGCGTCGGTTCAAGTTGCAGAGGTTCGTGGTCCGCGATCGTCGCGTCGATCCGAATCAGGTCCTCGATCCGACACGGCAACAGCGGTTCCAGAGGCGATCCGCGCCAGGGACGCAGGTCGGTCGACGGGCCGGCGACGACGATCAGGTTCGCCGCATCGTCGGCTACCGCGCGTCGCAGGCGATCGAGATCGCCGGTCGTCAGGCCTCGCGCAGGATCGTCGGTCGACAGGATCGGATCGAGCAGAACGATCACATCGAAACGAGCCAACTCCTCGTCGGTCGGCGGGAACGTCTCGGTCGCGGTCCGATCGGTCCGCTCGAAGCCGAAGTCGGCCGACTGCAGGCGACAGGTGACCGAAAAGGCGGCCGCCGCAGTATGCGGGTTCGTCGCTCGTTCGAGCGCGTGCTTCAGATAGCGATACTCCGACGACGGCTCGCCGGCGACCAGCAGGACCTCCGGAATCTGCTCCCGCGCCTCGAACCGAATCGTGCGCGGCGACCCGAGCGGCGTGTCGTCGCGAGGATCGATCGCCTGAACTTCCCAACGCTGCACGCCGGGGCGATCGACGTCGATCGAAGCCTGATACTCCAGCATCCCCGGTTCGACGACGATCGATCGGTCGATCTGCGCGAGCGTCCGACCGCTCTCCGCGTCGATCCACCGCACGACGATCGGACCGTCGAGCGGCGTTGCCGTGCGGATCGTCGCGCGCGACAACAGCGTCTCGCCGACGATCAGAACTTCGGGCGCCGGATCGACCTGCAGCTCGATCCGCGGTCGCCGTACGAACTCGCTCGGCCGGACCGGAAACCAGGGGATGCCCGCCCGGCGCAGCGACTCTTCCCACGCGGACGGCGGAAGGCCGTCGGTCGCGACCCCGTCCGAAACGAGCACGACCGCGCTCGGTCCGGGAGAACCTTGCTCGTCGCTCAGTTCGCGAACGACCTCTCCCAACGACGTCTCGTTGCGGTCGGGGGTCTCGGTCGCCGCGAGCAGCTCAGGCCATGATTCGAGACGTTCGAGCGAGTCGCCGAAGACGTACCATTCCGGAGCCCGTTCCGCTCCCCACCGCGCCGGCCAGTCTTCGTTCGAACGCAACGGACCGAGG
>CAZZBI010000179.1:0-7905 GCA_964652385.1 uncultured Pirellulaceae bacterium
GCGAGACGAGCGTGCGTCCGGTCGGAGCGGCGAGGGCGTTCCGACGTCGCGGCCTTCGTCAGTACGGCCGGCGGCCGTCCGGAGCGTAAGACAAGCGAGTTCCTGCGTGCGGACCATGGCGCATCCTGCCTGATTTACCGGAACGCGGTTCGGGGGAAGAGACGCACCAGGCGCATCGACCCCGTCCAGTGTCTAGGGGAATGATCGCCCGGAGGGTCGTGCGGGATTGAACGAGTTTTTCGGGCCCGCACGATTTGTGGGCAAATCCCACGGCGCCCGGCTGGGTCAGTCGAGGTAGGCCAGGAACGGGCTGAGCGAGGGGGAGAGCTGAGAGGTTCGTCAGCGAAACGAGCGATTCGGCTCAGTGCGCTCGGGCCGTTCGGCAGAGGATCGATCGTGATCGAGGCGGACCGAACCTCGGCTCGGATCTCGCTCTCCTTTACCGAGATCCCCCGGTCGGCAAACCTCTTTCTGGATCGAACCGATCGGTCTAGAATGCCGATCTCGACTGGCCGAAACGGTATCGAAGCCGTCGTCGGTCGTCTGCTTCCGGAGGGGTGGCAGAGTGGTCGAATGCACCGGTTTGCTAAACCGGCGTAGGGGTCAAACCCTACCGCGGGTTCGAATCCCGCCCCTTCCGCTTCAGGAGCCTCGCGAGTCGATCGTGAGGCTTCTGTCGTTTCTTGGCTTCGTGGGAGGAGGCACGAGGACCCCTTGCTGACGCTGCGAGGTTGTGAGGCACGGAGGGAGGCACGGAGAGGGAGCACGGAGAGGGAGCACGGAGAGGAACCCCTGCGCTTGGCGCTTCGGGCTGTGAGGTGCGGAGGGGGGCACGGAGAGGAACCCTGCGCTTCGCTTCGGGCTGGGTGAGTCGTCGGCGGGGCGGTTATCCTGGTCGTCTCCCGCTCCGCTCGCTCTTCTTCTCTCGCGCCACGGGATTCGCCGCATGACGTACAACGCCAAGCTCGGCCTCGGTCTGTTCCTGCTCTATCTGCTGATCTATGCCGGCTTCGTCGGTCTGAACGCGTTCGCCCCCGAGCGGATGGAAGTGACGCCGATCGCCGGACTCAATCTCGCGATCCTCTACGGCTTCGGGTTGATCGCGGTCGCCTTCGTTCTCTCGGCGATCTACGGCGTGGCGAGTCGCGACGAGCAGCCCGAACGGGATGCCGGCTGAGCACCGGTCCCTACGGGACGGACTTGTTCGAATCGTCTCGCTGCTGCCCGCCCCCTGGTCCGATCGAGCCCGCGACCGCTCCCCGCACCGATCTCCCACCACGCCGAGTCCAACGATGATCGACGGACCTTCGACCCTGTCGCTGATCCTCTTTGCCCTGTTCGTCGGCGTGACGCTCGGGCTCAGCTTCTACCTCGGGCGCAAGGCTCGCTCGAGCGCCGGCTACTTCGCCGCTCACGGTCAGATCCCCTGGTTCGTCAACGGAGTCGCCTTTGCGGGCGACTATCTGTCGGCGGCGTCGTTCCTGGGGATCTGCGGGATGATCGCCTTCTACGGCTACGACGGGTTCCTCTATTCGATCGGTTACCTGGCCGGCTGGATCGTCGCTCTGTTCGTCGTCGCCGAGCCGATGAAGCGTCTCGGGAAGTTCACCTTTGCCGATGCGCTCGACGCCAAGTTCGGCTC
The DNA here is from genome assembly GCA_964652385.1 of uncultured Pirellulaceae bacterium. GTDB lineage: Bacteria > Planctomycetota > Planctomycetia > Pirellulales > Pirellulaceae > UBA11682. The sequence continues at coordinate 1,643 of CAZZBI010000179.1, forward strand.
GCGCGGCATCCGCTTCGCCGCGGGAGTCAGTACGCTTGCGGTGAGCGTCTTCTATCTGATTCCGCAGATGGTCGGCGCCGGCGCGCTCATTCGGCCGCTGCTCGGTCTGCCGCAATGGACCGGAGTGATCATCGTCGGAGCGGTCGTCGTACTGATCGTGCTCACCGCCGGCATGGTCTCGACCACCTGGGTCCAGTTCATCAAGGGAACGCTGCTGGTCATCTTCAGCGCCGTGCTGACCGTGATGATCCTGTCGCGCGGACTGAAGGTCGAAGCAGGAGGGAGTGACGGGCATCGATTCCGCGTGCTCGGTCCGTTCGCGGCGGCGAACTGGGAGCAGGAATTGCGCGACACGCTCGATGCGCGTCCCGAAGACGCTCCGCTCGACGTGCTGCCGCCGACCGGCGTCTGGGAAGCGCCGAAGATCGTGCGACTCAGGCACCCCGCGACCGGCGAGACGACTTACTGGGTGCTGCGCGATCTGTCGTCCGGTACGGCGGTCGCATCGACCACCGGAAGTCCGGACTCCGGCGACGCGCCAGCCGCTCGCGTCGAACTGCGCGAATGTCAAAGCGAGGTCGAGACGCCGGGAACGCCGAAGCGGATCAACGGAGTCCCGGTCGGCGATCCCGATCGCTCGGCTCGACTGCATCCGGTCGGGCATGTCGAGCGTCTGCCCGAAGGGAAGTCCGAAACCGGTCCGCTCGGACCGATCGAGTTCCTGGCGACGGTGCAGCAGAGTCGCGTCGTGTTGTGGCGTCCGGTGAAGCTGCGAGTCGACGGCGAGAGCGACCGTGCGGCGGCCGCGAGCGATCCGCAAGGGACGAGCGTCACGCTGCACGTGCCGACGCCGACCGAAGGATCACGGCTGTTGCGCCCCGGCGAGCACAAGGTCTTCAAGGGGATCCGGAGCGGCAAGCTGCTCGACAAGGTCGACTTCATCTCGCTGATGCTCGCGCTCTTCGCCGGCACCGCGAGTCTCCCTCATATCCTGATCCGCTACTACACCGTCAAGGACGCGTCGGCGGCGCGCAAGAGCACGATCGTCGGCATCGCCTCGATCGGCTTCTTCTACGTGCTGACGCTGTTCATCGGTCTGGGAGCGATGACCAGCGGCGCGATCGACGTCAGCGATTCGAACATGGCCGCGCCGCTGTTGGCGCGCAGTCTGGGGGAGTGGCTCTTCGCCGTGATCAGCGCGATCGCCTTCACGACGGTGCTCGGGACGGTGAGCGGACTGATCCTGGCGTCGACCGGCGCGATCACGCACGATCTGCTCTCGCTGGTCGTGCGCGATCCGATCAGCGACGCGCAGCTGGTCCGCTTCGCCAAGATCGCGGCGGTCGCCGTCGGCGCGGTGGCGATCGTGCTCGGCATCCTCTTCCAAGGCTTCAACGTCAACTTCCTGGTCGGTTGGGCCTTCAGCGTCGCGGCGTCGGCCAATCTGCCGAGTCTGGTGATGATCCTGTTCTGGAAGCGGACGACGCGCTACGGCGTGATCGCTGCCGTGCTGATCGGCATGATCGCGTCGCTCGGTTGGATCCTGGCGAGCGGCGAATCGTACGAGACGCTCTACGGCTGGGACCGCAACACCGCGTTCGTTCCGTTCAGCCAGCCGGGAATCGTGACGATCCCGCTCGGATTCCTGGTCCTGATCCTCGTCTCGCTCTTCGGACCTCAGGCGACGGCGGCCGAGCGAAGTCGCACCGCCTGACCTCCGCAGTGCGGTCCTTCGCGATCGAGAGCCGACGATCCGCCGCACTCGGCGATCGACATTCGGCATTGGCGTCACGGGGGATCGGCGGCGATACTGGAAACTCCGCCCGAACGCTCCCACCCCTGGCTCTGTCGCATCGGAGTCCTGCCGATGTCCCCTCTGAACCGATCCGCGACGACCGATCGACGTACGTTGCTGCGCGCCGCTCTCGGCGGCTTCGCCTCGCTCGGGCTCGCCGATCTGCTCCGCTCCCGATCCTGCCGGTCGACGGTCGGTGCGGCCGAAGCGACGGCCGACGGGCCGACCGCGGTGATCCTGGTCTGGCTGCGAGGGGGCTGCAGTCATCTCGACACGTTCGATCCGAAGCCCGATGCGCCGCTCGAATATCGCGGGCCGTTCCAGCCGATCGAGACGCGGGTGCCGGGGATGCTGCTGACCGAGCTCCTTCCCCGGCTGGCCGACTGTGCCGATCGCTTCTCGCTGCTGCGCTCGGTCGCGCATACGGGCGGAGGGCATCCGGCCGGATCGCTCCAGGTGCTGTCGGGAGATCGTGACGCGGCGGACAAGCCGGGGCCGATCCATCCCGATTGGATGTCGGTCGTCAACTTCGCGCGGCGCGACCGACGCGGCGCGCTGCCGAACTACATCGCCGTCAATCCGGTCGATCGGTACGACAACTTCGTCATTGCCGGCTCGGCCTACCTCGGCCCGTCGCACGATGCGTTTCGGGTGATCGGCGATCCGAGTCGTCCCGACTTTCGCGTGCCGAACCTCGATCTTGGTGATGCCGCCGCGGCGACTCGACTGCACGAACGCTCGACCCTCTCGACGAATCTCGATCGACTGCGCCGTTCGGTCGATGCGTCGGGAGCGATGGAGGCGTTCGATCGGTTCGAGGCTCAGGCGATCGAACTGCTGACCGATCCGGCGGCCCGCGCGGCGTTCGACCTGAGTCGCGAGGACGAGCGGACTCGCGATCGGTACGGGCGCCACGCCTGGGGGCAGCAATGCCTGATGGCGCGACGTCTGGTCGAGGCAGGGGTGTCGGTCGTCACGACCGAGTTCGACGGTCCGCTGTGTGGCCGAGTCGCGAACTGGGACGATCATGCGGTCAACCATCACGTCTTCGATGCACTCGCCTATCGAGCGCCGTTCTTCGACCAGGCGGTCTCGGCGCTGATCGAGGATCTGTACGAGCGCGGGCTCGATCGGCGCGTGTTGGTAGTGGTGACCGGCGAGTTCGGCCGCACCCCGCTGATCTCGCATGTCGCCAGCAGCGGCGGAGGCGTCGCGAGTGCGGCGGCGGGCATCGTCCAGCCGGGACGCGACCATTGGCCTCGCGCCAACACGATGCTCTTCGCCGGCGGCGGAATCCGAACCGGTCAGGTGATCGGAGCGACCGATCGGCTGGGTGAGGACCCGATCGATCGGCGCGTCGGCCCGGACGACTTTCTGGCGACCTTGTATCGCCATCTGGGAATCGACACGATCCACACCGGCATCGTCGATCTCGCCGGCCGCCCGGTGCTGCTCGCTCCGAACGGGAGTCCGATTCCGGAACTGTCACGCGGCGGCTGATTGCCTGAATGACCGCCGCGAACGATTACCGTCGGTCGCCGTTCAAGCGAAGAGCGCATCGACGACGTGGCCGTGAATGTCGGTCAGGCGGAAGTCGCGTCCCTGGAAGCGATACGTCAGACGCTCGTGATCGATCCCGAGCAGGTGCATCCAAGTCGCCTGCAGATCGTGAACGTGAACCGGGTTCTCGATCGCGACCATGCCCAATTCGTCCGACGCGCCGTACTGCAATCCCGGCTTCGTTCCGCCGCCCGCCATCCAGAGCGAGAACGCATAGGGGTGATGGTCACGACCCCATTGCGGTCGATTGTTCAGATCACCCTGCAGGAACGGCGTCCGACCGAACTCGCCTCCCCAGATCACCAGCGTGTCGTCGAGCAGTCCGCGGCGGGCCAGGTCGATCACCAGTGCCGCACTCGCGCGGTCGGTATCGCGGCATTGCGAATAGAGTTCGGTCGTCAGACTGCGGTGCTGATCCCAACCGGCGTGCATCAGCTGCACGAAGCGGACGCCGCGCTCGACCAACCGACGCGCCATCAGGCAATGGTGCGCGAAGCTGTCCGGCTCCAGCACGTCCGGCCCGTAAAGGTCGAGCGTCTCCTGCGTCTCGTCGCTCAGATCGGCCAGTTCCGGCACGCTCGTCTGCATCCGGTACGCCATCTCGTACTGCGCGATCCGAGTCGCGATCTCCGGATCGCCGAACGTTTCGAGCTTCATGCCGTTCAGACGTTCGAGATCGTCGAGCATCGCGCGGCGCGTCGAGCGATCGATGCCGGGCGGGTCTTCCAGATACAGGACCGGTTGCCCCGAGCTGCGGAACTTCACCCCCTGGAACTTCGACGGCAGGAACCCCGAGCCCCAATAGAAGTCGTAGAAGATCTGGCCGCAGGTCGTGTTCTTGGTGACGCTCGTCATCACGACGAAGCTCGGGAGCGATTCCGTTTCGCTCCCGAGGCCGTAGTTGGTCCAGGCGCCGAACGTGGGTCGACCGGGGATCTGCGAGCCGCTGAGCAGGAACGAGATCGCGGGCGCGTGGTTGACCGCATCGGTGTGTGCGCTCCGGACGAAGCAGAGCCGATCGACGATCTGAGCGGTGTAGGGCATCAGATCGCTGACCCAGGCGCCGCACTCCCCTCGCTGCCGAAACGGTTCGATCGGCGCCAGCAGCAGCTTCCCGTTCGGGTCGCCGGTCATCGTGCTGAAGCGTTTCCCCTCGACCGCCGATTCCGGCACCGGCTCCCCATGCCGCCGCTGCAGTTCGGGCTTCCAGTCGAACAGGTCGACGTGCGTCGGAGCGCCGTTCTGAAACAGGTAGATGACGTTCTTCGCCCGAGCCGGCAGATGCGGCAGCGAGGGAAGTCCGGGAGTCCCTTCGAGGGACGCCCCCCGTGCGACCCGACCGGTCGATCCGGCAAGCAGCGATCCGAGCGCCGCGGCGCCGAGACCGGTCGTTCCGTGTCCCAGCACCGCTCGGCGCGTCAACTGCGCTCGACGCTCGACGATCGGTCCGTCGGCGATACCGCTCATCGTATCACTCCTTGCTGATCGTTTCGTCGAGGTTCAGGAGGGTCAGCGCCACGAGCGCGGCGGCGGCGCGGCGTTCGACCGGCAGCTCGGCGGCGAGCGGCGGCGAGGGGGTTTCGCCGTAGTTCATCAGCCCCTGGGCTTCGTCACGAGCGATATCGAATCGCCCGCGGTGCCGATGGAAGGCCTCGATCAGCACGGCCGTCTCGTCGGCGGTCGGCGGGCGACGCAGCACGCGCCGAAAGATCGCCTCGAGCAACACCGCGTCCTCGCGGTCGGACTCCACCGCGATCAGCAGCTCCTCGTCGGCCAGCACGCGCGCCGCTTCGATGTAGGTGACGTCGTTCAGCGTCGCGAGAGCATGCAGCGGGGTGTTGGTGCGAGCGGTCGCGACCGAGCAGGTCTGGCGCGACGAGGCATCGAAGAACATCGTCGGCGCGACGATCCGACGCCAGAACGTGTACAGGCTACGCCGGTGGAGATCCGCCCCGTGACTCTGCGGGTACCCTCGCGCACCGAACGTCGCTTCCTGCCAGACGCCGTCGGGCTGATAGGGGTGCACCGGCGCACCGCCGATCCGACCGAACAGCAGCCCCGACACGGCGAGCGCCTGATCGCGGATCATCCACGAGGCGAGTCGATAGCGGGCGCCGCGCGTCAACAGTCGATTCGCCGGATCCATGTCGGCGGTCGAATCGGATCGGACCGCCGAGGCGCGATAGCCGCTCGACAGCACGATCTTGCGGATCAGCCCTTTGGCGCTCCAATCGCTCGCGACGAACTCGTCGGCCAATCCGGTCAGCAGCGCGGCGTTGACCGGCGGTTCCCCTTGCGAGCCGAAGTCTTCGCTGGTCTTCACCAGGCCGATGCCGAAGAGCTCCTGCCAGATCCGATTCGCCGCGACCCGGGCCGTGACCGGACGGGCGCTGTCCAGCAGCCAGTGTGCCAGACCGCGGCGATCGTGCGACAGCGATTCGTTCCAAGGGCCGAACGTTTCGGGAACCCCTGCCTCGACCGCTTCATCGCGCGCCGTGTAGAGCCCCTTGTCGAGCATGTAGGTCGTGCGCGGCTGCGCGACATCCTCCATCACCATGACGACCGGAACGGCATCGCGAAGCGACTGGCGCGCGTCGAGCTGCGCGATCCGCTGCCGAATCAGCGCTGCTTGTTCCTCGGTCGTCGCCGGATCATCGAGCAAGGCGCGCCATTGATCCTGATTGCGAGAGGCCACCGGCACGATGGGAGCGGCCCCTTCTTCCGGCGTCGTTTCGGCCGGTTCGAAGGCCTCGAGCGCCGCGACCCCTTCGGCCAGTTCCCGTTCCAGACGCTCGAGGTCGCGTCGCTGTTCGTCGCTCGGCACCGACAGGACCGGAGGGGTGCGCGGGTTCCCGCCGCTCCCGTCGACCGGCGTCCGATCGAAAAAGGCGAACCAGCGGTAGTAGTC
>CAZZBI010000179.1:7915-10978 GCA_964652385.1 uncultured Pirellulaceae bacterium
GTAGTAGTCGCGGCGCGAGATCGGATCGAACTTGTGATCGTGACAGCGACAGCAGTTGAGCGTGGCGGCAAGCCAGACGGTCCCGGTCGTCTCGGTCATGTCCATCACGTAGTCGACACGATTCTCCTCGGGGATGCGGCCCCCTTCGCCGTTGATCATGTGGTTGCGGAGAAAGCCGGTCGCCAGACGCTGTTCGTCGTTGGCGCCGGGGATCAGATCACCCGCCAGTTGCCACTCGGTCCGCACGTCGAACGGCAGGTCGCGGTTCAGCGAGTCGACGACCCAATCGCGCCACGGCCACATCGTTCGGTCCGAGTCCCCCTGGTAGCCGTTCGAGTCGGCGTAGCGCGCCGCATCGAGCCACGGCCAAGCCCACCGTTCGCCGTAGCGCGGCGAGGCGAGTTGCCGATCGACGTACCGCATCCAGGCATCGGGGCGGTCATCCGCCACGAACGCGTCGACGTCCTCCAGATCGGGCGGAAGGCCGGTGAGGTCGAGTGCGGCGCGGCGGGCGAGGCGATAGCGATCGGCGGCCGACGGAACGATCGTCCCCGCGGGCCAGCCGGCGCGAAGCCAGGCGTCGATCGGACCGGCCGGCGAGATCGATTCGGCATCGGCGGTCGCAACCGGCTCGAACGCAGGCTCGAACGGGACTGCCGGTCGGTCGAGCGGCTCGTAGGCCCAGTGCGTCGCATACTCGGCTCCGGCGGCGACCCAAGCGACCAGCAGTTCGCGCTGCCGATCGGTCAGCGGCTTCTTCACGTCGTCCGGAGGCATCCGTTCGCCGGCGTCGTCGGTCAGGATGCGTCGGACGAGTTCGCTGGCGTCCGGATCGCCCGGAACGATCGCCGGGGTTCCTGAGTCGGCGCTCGCGAGCGCGTCGTCGCGCCGGTCGAGACGGAGACTCCCTTCGCGCGATCCTTCATCGGGGCCGTGACAGGCAAAGCACCGTTCGGCCAGGATCGGACGGATCTCGCGCAGAAAGTCGGGTCCGGGAGACTCTTGGGCGACCGCGCGCACCGAACTCGATCCGAAGAGCGAGCCGAGCAGGGCAATCGCCGGCGCAACGCGCCGGCCGAGTCGGCGGAGCAATGGGTTCATCGAGGTGGCGCCTGAGGGAGGCGTAGGTGGGATGAACGAGTCGCGGCCGAAGGTCGCCGCTGAGGCACGGATCGGCGCTTCCCGTTCCGACGAGACGCCGCGACCGCGCCTCGCTTCCTGAATCATAGTCGGCCGCCACGTTCCGCAGCGAGGCATCTCCCGCAGCGTCCTACTCTGAGTCTCCCAGCCCGCAGCGCTCCCCAGTCCGCAGCGTCAGCAAGGGTTCTCCGCGCTCTCCCCCGCGTCTTTCAGCCCGTAGCGCCAAGCGCAGGGGTTCTCTGTGACCTTCATTTCCAATTACTGCGACCGGGGGCGGTCGCACTACGCTGAAGCTGCGACCGAGGTCGGTCGCACTACGGGGGGCGCTCTACGAAAATCGCTGCGCCCGAAGTAGGCCCGCGTCGTCCCCGACGCGCGGCCGAGCGACAACGGTCGTTCGGGAGGTTGCGCAGCGCGTTCGGTATCGTCGTCGCACTCCCGCGGCTCGGGACGAGCCGGGGCTACATCGGGCCCCACCCAAACCGCGTCGATACGGCCTACGCTCGCTCGGTCGGTTTGTCGCTCGGCTGCCAGACGAACGGATCGGTTTCGTCACGTGAGGCCCAGACGGTGGTCGTCGGAAACGCGGCAGCGAGTTCGTCGGCCAACTGTTCGAGTGCGAATCGTTCGGTCGCATGATGTCCCGGGACGACCGTCGTGACGCCGCAGGCTCGCGCTTCGAGCGCCGCATGAAACCGCAGTTCGCCGACGACGAATCCGTCGCACCCCAGACGGACCGCGTCGGCCAGAAAGTCCCCCGCCGCACCGCAACCGATCGCGACGGTAGTCACCGGCCGTCCGCCGTCGACGACGTAAAGACCATCGACCCCGAAGAACGACGCGACGCGCGCGGCGAACTCTCCTGCCGTCAACGCTTGGGGCAACCGACCGAACCGACCGGTCCCCTGCAGGCCGCTGGGGTCCGACGCATGGGGCTTCAGCGGCAGGATCCCGTCGAGCCGCAGTCCGACGGCGATCCGCTGATTGATCCCCGCCGAGGACGAATCGAAACCGGTATGAGGCGCGTAGAGTCCGATGCCGGCGCGGATCAGCTCCCAGAGCATCCGTCCGGTCGTCTCTTCGGTCGTGATCCGCTTCACCCCTCGAAACGGAAGCGGGTGGTGCGCCACGATCAAGGACACCCGTTCGCGAATCGCCTCGGCGACCGATTCCGGAGTCGGCGTCAGGCAGGTCATGACCCGCGTCACCGTCGACGACGGATCGCCGAGCAGCAGTCCGACGTTGTCCCACTCCTCGGCCAACGCGATCGGCGCGAGCTGTTCCAGATGGCGTCGCAGATCGGCGATCGTCGGCAGCAAGGCGGGCATCGGGCAATCGTCCTTTTCGGTCGGTCGTCGTCGGCAGTTCGTCACGGGTTCGGATCGATCGTCTTTGCCGCGCGACGAACCTCAGCCAATCAAGGCTGCGGAAGTTGCTCGGCGGCGGCAGCGGCCGAATCGGCGGGGGGCGGGTCGGCTGGCACGACATGCAGCAGGATCGGCAGCGAACAGGGTTCGCCGTCGATTCGCGCCTTGAGATGGAACCAGCGATCCTGCGGCGCGGTGATCGGCGCCGCCGTGATGAAGAAGTCGCGCGCCGTTCGGCCCTCGATGATCATCAGTCCGTTCAGGCCGATGTTGTCGACGAACGAACCGTGAGGAAGATTGCGACCCGAGTCCTCGTTGCCGAACGGAACGATCCCCGGAAAGTCGGTGCGTCGGACCTGGACCCGAGCCTGAATGGTCTGACCCGGTCGAATCGTCAGCTCGAACGGCGTCTCGGCCGGCCAGGGAAACTCGGTCGTCTCGGTCGACGGATCGTAGGCGAGCACCGTCAAGGCGCCGGTCAGCCCCGAGTTCGTCTGGTCGGCCAGCAGGTCGCTGAGGATGCTGTCGACGTCCAGCTTGTGGCTGAACTGGAAGT
>CAZZBI010000180.1:0-10953 GCA_964652385.1 uncultured Pirellulaceae bacterium
GAATAATCCCGGATGTTCCGAACAGCTCATCGCCGATGTGCGTATCGAGCCCAACGGCACGCTCGATTCGGTCGCTGCGGATCGCGTGCCGCTCTTCTTCCGGTCGTCGCCATGTCGTCCGCCGCTCATCACCACCCGATTCGTTACCGGATGCTGTTCCGGGCGGTCGTGGCGTTGTTGGGCATCGTCGGCGGAATTCTGACGACCGACTCCGTCGCGGCTCAGTGCGGCAACTACGTCCTGTTCGTCGACGACGAAGGACGGCCGTTGCCGATGGGACATCATCTGGCCGAACATCCGGCGGACGAGATGTCCAAGCGGCATCCGCTGTCGGCCGATGCCGACGGCAGCGATCCGACACTCCCCTGTCACGGCATGCATTGCCGGCAAGGGAAGCAACCGACCATCGTCCCGCCCGCTCCGCCGCAGGAGCAGCGACGCGAACTTTCGACTCCTTCGTTCGGTACGGCACATCCGATCGAGGAGCCTTCCGTCGGAGCGTTCCGACGTCTTGCGGAGCCGCCGCTCGTTCGGCAGCTCGTCATCTCGCGCCCCTGGCGCCCCCCGGAATCGCTCTGAGTCGATTCGGGGAAGGGGATTGCGCGCTTCGTTCGTCGGTCGACCCTTGTTTCTCTTGCCGGACTGCGTCGCCAGCGTGCGCCGGAGCGGCTCGGGGGCTCGGATTCGATCGCTCCGGACAGCATGACGCGATCGTTCTTCCGCAGGCGTCCGCACCGGCCGCTCTGCGACGAACCTTCGGATTCGTGCGTGTTCCGAACGATTTGACGCGTCGATTCTCGACCTGATCCGTGCGCGCGATCTCGTGCGCACGCCCTGCCGGGTCAACACTGCGCAGCGAATGCTGCGCGCTCACCGGACTGCCGGTCGCGATGCGATCCGATCGGCTCTTTCCGGTCGCGTTCCGAACTCGTCCCGACTCGGTCGTTCGGCGTCGTTGCGCTGCTGCGCCGCCGTCGGACCGAGTTCGTTCTCATCATCGCCGTTCCATCGGAGTTCTCGTCATGTCGCATCGATCGTTCCCTGCGCGAACCGGCTTCACGCTGGTCGAGCTGTTGGTGGTGATCGCCATCATCGGCGTTCTGATCGCCCTGCTGCTTCCCGCCGTGCAGATGGCTCGCGAAGCGGCTCGCCGCACGAGCTGTGCCAACAACCTGAAGCAGATGGGGCTGGCGCTCCACATGTACCACGACAACCAAGGAGCCTTTCCGCCGGGGAACTACGGCGATCAGGGATTCACCGGTTTCTCGCTCCACGCGTTGCTGCTGCCGTACGTCGAACAGTCGACGGTCTACGACCAGATCGACTTCCGCTTCAACTACCTGCATCCGAACAACGATGCGGTGCGGAATCGGAGCCTGCAGGTCTTCCTGTGCCCGAGCGATCCGGTGAAGTTGCCGTCCGGTCTCGGCGGTCGAAACAACTACTACGGCAACTGCGGCGTCGGCATTCTCTTTTCGGGCGTTTCGCCGACGAACCCCGCCGATCCGAACTACGGCATGCCGGGTTCCGACGGCGTCTTCTATCGCAACAGCGCCACGACCTTCGGCATGCTCTCCGACGGAAGCAGCAACACCGTCGCCTTCTCCGAGAAGTGCTCCGGTGACGGCTCGAACGGCATCTCGTCCAAGACCGACACCTTCGCGCCGGGAACGTACCCGTCGACTCCGGATCAGGCGTTGGCCGATTGTCGTGCGGTCGACGTCACCAACCTTTCGCGGCAGGGGGTCTCGAACGTCGGTGCGCCGTGGCTCTGGGCCTACCACTCGACGACTCTCTACTGGCACACCGCGCCGCCCAACGAGCGATCGTGCATGTATCCGCCCGGTCGCATCATGACGACCGCCAGCAGCGGCCATCCGTCGATCGTCCAGTCGGCGATGTGCGACGGCAGCGTTCGCCCGGTCGCCAACGGCGTCAATCTGGCGACGTGGCGCGCGATGGGAACGCGATCGGACGGCGACCTTTCCAACTGATGACGGCAGGAGACTCGTTCATGCATTTCGCACGCTGCGTGATTCCCTGCCTTGCAGGACATTCCGCTTCGATCCGCTCGGCCTTTGCGCTCCTGCTGATCGGCACCCTTGCCGCGATCGGTTGCGGCGGGCGCGGGGCTGACGCCTATCCGCTCGATCAGCCGCAAGCCGAAGCGGCTCTGCGCGCCTGGCTCGATCACTGGAAGTCAGGCCAGGCCCCCGAGGGTCTGAACGAGGTCCGCCCCGGCTTGGTCGTCGGCGACATCGACTGGAACTCCGGCGCGAAGCTGAAGGACTACGCCATCGCCGAGTCGGGCTTCTCGGACGGGACCAACTGGCACATCGCCGTGACGCTCGAGCTCGAGCGTTCCGGCGCGTCGGCCGAGAAGTCCGAGATCACCTACGTCGTCGGGACCAGCCCGGTCGAGACGATCTTCCGCAAGTGAATTCCCCCGGGCTCGCGACTCGCCGTCGGGCGATCGCAGCCGATCAGGAGAAGACTGATGGTCGTTCGCATGTCACGCCCCTCGTTCGTCGCGCGACGCGTCCCGCGCGCCCTTGCCCTCGGGTTGCTCGCGACAGCCGGATTCGTCACGGGTCGCGCAGAAGGAGCCGTTCAGGAAGACGGCCTGCCGATCGTCCCGGCGACTCGTACCGAAGAGAAGACCGCGCTCGAGCTGCTGAAGCAGCGCTCGCCGCGACTGCCGGTCGACGGCGAAGCATCGGTCGTCATCAACGGGCGGGCGCGGCGACAGTATCTGCCGCCGAGTTGGACCGCCGCCGACTTCAAGGACGATCCGACGATGAGTCTCGATCCGACCTTCAAGGTCCGGATCTTCTGGATCGTCTCGCGCGCCAATGACTGTCACTACTGTCTGGGGCACCAGGAGGTGAAGCTGTCGGCGGCCGGAGACACCGAAGACGAAATCGCTCGCCTGGACTGCGACTGGGAAGCGTTCGATCCCGCATCGCGAGCCGCGTTCGCCTATGCCCGAGCAGCGACGCTCGATCCGGCCTCGGTCGACTCGGCGATGATCGCCGAACTGCAGCGGCACTACGACGCGCGACAGATCGTCGAGATCGCGCATGTCGTGGCGATGTTCAATTCGGTCAATCGGTGGACCGACGCGCTCGGTCTCCCTCAGGATGATCGGATGCGCGACCACGAGGTCCGATTCGATTCGCCGACCTCGCCGCAGTATGCCGACGTCCGCTCGCTCGTCGCGCCGCTCGACCGCGGGCCGGTCGATGCGCTGCCGGACGCGGACGAGACGGAACGGGGGTTGGCCGACGCGCTTCGCCGCCGCTCGCTGCTGGACGATCCGGGGATTCCGGGGGCGGCGGCCGACGGTCCGGCGTGGGTGCGGGCCTGGAGTTGCTTTCCCGAGGTCGGTGCGGCGGCGATCGCGGCTCGACGCGATCAGCTCGAGGGGGACCAGTTCGACCATGAACTCGCGGCGGTGATCGCTCGTACGACCGCAAAGCGGAATCGGGCCTGGTATGCGTTCGGAACTGCCGAGCGCCGCCTGAGCGAACTCGGTTGGAGCGCCGACCGTCGCCGCTCGCTGGACGACCCCAATGCGATCGAACGAGCCGATCTGGCGGCGGTGGTTCGCTTCGCGACGCGACTGACGCGGCGCCCGGAGCGGATCGGCGATGACGATATCGCCGCGCTCCGTCTGCACTTCGACGACGTGACCGTCGCACGGATCGTCTTCGTGACGGGAGCGTCGAACCAGTTCGACCGCTTCACCGAGACGCTGCGACTGCGACTCGAGGAGCCGGTCGATGCCGGCAACGAAGGGAGTGCATCCGCTGCGGTCGAACTGAACGACGAGGCGAAGCAGGCGCTCGAGCGACTTGCGCAGCTCCCTGTCGACTCGGAAGCGGGTCTGATGCGCGATGCGATCCTCGCCGGCAGTCGGCTCGGACCGGGAGAGGGCTGGTTCGGCGTCGCGGTGACTCGCTCGCGACACGACTGGCCGGCGGTCGTCTCGAAGTGGGATGCCGACGGCGACGGCAAACTGCAGCGTCAGGAGTTGGCGATCGACGACACCGACTTCGGACGTCTCGATCGGAATCGGGATGGTGAGATCACGCAGGACGATCTGAATCCCGCGCCTCGCGAACCGGGTGACGGACTGCGCGAATTGGTCCGACGATGGGACGCGGACGGCGACGGTCGTCTGACCGGCGCCGAGTTCGATACGTTGCGCGATCGACTGATCGGCGCCGCGATGGAGAACGCTCCGAAGCGATCGGTCCTTGCGGGCAACGCCGGCTGGATGACGGTCGACGAACTGCGAGGGACGCTGCTGCCGCCGGCGACCGGACGGCCCGGACCGAACGACATGCCGACGCCGTCGACGCTGATCGTGGCGCTCGATCGTCAGGAGATCGGGGCGCATGATCCGGGGCCCGAGGTCGGCGATCCCGCGCCGGACTTCGACGAGCCGACGCTCGGAGGGGGGCGATTCGCTCTCTCCGACGGTCTCGCCGAACGTCCGACGGTGGTCGTGCTCGGCAACTTTACCTGCGGCCCCTTTCGATCCCAGGCGGGGAACCTTCATCGGTTGTTCGAACGCTACTCGGACCGCTTCCGGTTCGTGATGGTCTATGTGCGCGAAGCGCATCCGACCGGCGGCTGGAGCATGGAGCGGAATCGGTTTCAGGGAGTCGAGATCGAGCAGCCGGCCGACGACGCCGAGCGGCGTGCGGTGGCGGAACGTTGCGCGGCGCATCTGGGTTTCGAGATCCCGGTCATCGTCGACGGGATCGACGATCGACTCGGCAAGGCCTACAGCGGCATGCCGGCTCGGCTGTACCTGATCGACCGCCAAGGCAAGGTCGCCTTCAAGAGCGGTCGGGGACCGTACGGATTCGACGTCTCGGCGCTCGAGTCGGCGATGATCTTCGAGCTGCTGAGCGGCACCGCCGTCTCGTCCGAGGAATGACGCCGTTCGTTTCCGGGAAGGGGGTGACACGAGTCACGATCGAGTCGACCGGCTCGGTCCGCTCGTGTCCTCCCTCACGCTCCGAGCGACAGCGCTCCGCTCTCGCTCGAAAGCGACGCTCGACTTTCGGGAGACGGCCATGAAGGCGTTCGTCGAACTGCCGGACGATGCGACCGCCTGGCGTCTGTTGCCGAGGACGACGGTCGGTGGCGAGGGGCCGTTGCCGAACTGGGCGCGCGCCTTGGCGCCGCATCTGCCTCGGACCGCCGCGGCGATGCTTCAGCTCGATGCCGTGCATCGGACGAAAGGACTCGGCAATCCGATCCTGCGAGCCAAGTTGCGTTGGGTCGTAGCGCGAGAGAATCGTTGCGGCTACGCGATGGAGACGGCCATCGCCGATCTGCGTCGGGCCGGCGCATCGGACGAGTCGATCTCGCGTCTGGTGGCGGGCCCCGACGGCTGGTCCGAGGCGGACCGGGACGCGTTCGAGCTGGTGCGGGCGCTGACGATCGACGCGCCGTCGTTGCCCGACGATCTGTTCGAGCGGGTCCGGCGTCGTTTCGGCGATCGGACCGTCGCGAGAATCGTCCTGCTGGCCGCATACGGCAACTTCCAGGACCGCTGGCTGCTCGGCCTCGGACTGCCGCTCGAGGCCGACGGCCCATTGCCGCCGATCGTCGTCGAGTTCGTCGACGGCACGCTGCAGCTCGAACCGCATACGCCCTCACCGGCGCGACGGATCCGGCTCGCGGCGGCGATCGGCGACGGGCGGGAAAAGCGAACGGGTCGCTTCGCGGAGGCGTTTCGCGAACTGCAGCGTCGACTGGAGCGGCAGCGCGGCCTCCCGCCGCGACTGCCGGTCCCGCGTTGGCAGGAGGTGGTGGAACAGCTTCCGGCCGCGATGGCGAGCCGACCGACGCGCATCGTCTGGAATCTGATGACGTTCGGATACGCCGCGGACCTGCAGATTCCGTGGACGATCGCGACTCGCACGCATTGGGCCGAGCGGCCCGAGGATCGGATCCTCGAGGAACTGCTCTTCTGGATCCAGACGCATACCGTCGGCTGTCATTACTGCATGGGGCACTGCGAGATGCTGCTCGAGCTCTCCGGCCTCGGCTCGGACGAGATCGGCGAGCTGCTCAGTCAGTTGGCGATCGACGATTGGACCGGCTTCGATCCGGCCGATCGACGTGCGTTCGGCTTGGCCCGCAAGCTGACCGGAAGCCCTTGGGAGCTGTCGTCGGAGGACTTCGGAACGCTGGCGACCGACTACGGCCTGACCGACGCGATGTCGCTCTTCTGGTGGCTCTGCCGGGGACTCTACATGACCCGCATCAGCGACGGCTTCCGTTTGCCGCTGGAACGCGAGAATGTCTTCGCGTAGTCGAGGTCGAGCCGCATCTCAACCGAGATGTTCTCGGAAGAACTCGATCGTCCGACTCCAGGCGAGCTTGGCAGCCGCTTCGTCGTAGCGCGGCGTCGTGTCGTTGTGGAAGCCGTGGTTCGTACCGGGATAGACGTGCGCGGTGAACGTCTTCCCCTGGTCGGTCATCGCCTGTTCGAAGGCAGGGGCGTTGGCGAGGATCCGCTGATCGTTCTCGGCATTGTGGATCAGCAGCGGCGCCTTGATCTTCGGGACATCCTCGAGCGCCGGTTGGCCGCCGTAGAACGGTACGCCCGCATCGAGCACCTCCGGAATCCGAACCGCCAACTGATAGACGACTCCGCCGCCGTAGCAGAAGCCGACGGCACCGACCTTGCCGGTCGACCGCGGGTGCGTCTCGAGCCACTTTGCGCCGGCGATGAAGTCGCGCAGCATCTCGTCTCGATCCCGGCGCGCCTGCATCGCGCGTCCCTCGTCGTCGTTGCCGGGGTAGCCGCCGAGCGGCGTCAGGGCATCGGGAGCGAGGGCCACGAACCCGGCGACCGCCAACCGTCGCGCGACATCTTCGATGTACGGATTCAGTCCGCGGTTCTCGTGAATCACCAGCACCGCCGGGAACTTCTCGCCGGCCGCCGGATAGGCGAGCAGCCCCTTCATCTCGCCCGCCCCGTCGGGGCTCTCGTACGTCGCCCGCTCGACGACGATGCGTGCGTCATCGGGAGCGACCTCCTGAGCCCAGGCATAGTTGGGCGTCAGACTGGCCAGCAGCGTCTCGACCGTCATGCCGCCGACGGCGAACGCGCCGAGACGCCGGATATAGTCGCGTCGATCCAGCCGTCCGTGCGCGTAGTCGTCGTAGAGATCGAGGACCTGGCGGTCGAACTCGGAAGCTTGCTTGCGGCGCATGATCGGTCGTCTCCGGGAACCCGAGGAACGGAACTCGCTCGGCCGACGGCAGACGCGCCTCCGTCGGGATGTCCGTCGATTGTGGACGATTCGCCGCGACGATGCACCCGGCGTTCGCGCCGAAACGACGGATCGACCGGCGTTGGCGACGAACCGGTCGCTTTCGGGAACTCGCGCGGCGGCCGACTCGTCTCAGATCACCGATACGGCCGTGCGAACCGGTCGCTATGCCTCTCGTTTCGTTCCTGGAGTCCCTTACGATGCCTCTGCTCTCGCTCGCGCCGGACAGCGTCCCTTGCTCGGATCGCGACGCCCCCCGGGGGATCGTCGCTCGTCTCGGCAGGCGTTCCGTCGGTCTCGTCCTGTTCGCTCTGATGGCCGGTTCGGCGGTGGAACGCGTCGGAGCTCAGGAAGAATGGAGCCCGATCGTCGGCGGACTTCGCTGCCGCGTCGTGTCGGTCGAGGCGAGCATGTCGGAAGAGGCGATCGACTCGTCCGCGGTGGTGCGCGAGTTTCCGCGATACGATCAGGTCGCGTTCGTCGTCGAGGTCGAGAACGCCGGCGACTCGCCGGTGACGCTGCTCGACACGCGCTACGGAGATAGCTTCGGCGAAGCCTCCGGAGATCCGAACTCGGATTGGTCGGGGCAGTTCCTGTTCGAGATCCGTTATCGCGATGCCGCGGGGAAGACGATCGCGATTCCCGAGACGACGGTGATCGACGCGAACATGGTCCTCGGCTCGACCGCTCTCGCGACGGTCGAGCCGAAGGGAGTCCATCGGTTCCTGCTCCGCCCCGAGAAGTGGCTGTCGAGTCTGTCGCGCGATCCGGGAGCGGGCACGTTCACGGCGGAGGTGATCTATCGCGGCATGCCGGAACGAGTGAAGACGCGACTGCGGGAATACCGAGACGATTCGCCCGGCCTGAACGCATGGTCCGGCGAACTGATCGGCACGAGCGAACCGTTCGAGATCCGCATGGCGGACGAACGCCGGATCGCGTGGGGGCCGGCCGGCGACGGCATCACGGCGGGGCTCGAACTCGTCCCTTCGCGCGACATTCCGTTCGGCACCAGGTCGAAGCTCAGGCTGCATCTGAAGAACGTGACGGACGCTCCGCTGAGTCTCTCGGGGCATCTCTGGCAATCGGAGTTGCCGATCGAGGCGGTCGATGCCGAAGGGAAGCCGATCGATCTCGCGACGACGTGGTACTCCGGTTGGACGTTGTCGGCCGGCTTCGTGCTGCAACCGGGCGAGGCGGCGACCTTCGATGCGGGCAATCTGGCGCTGGCGGTCGACGCGACTCAGGCGGAAGCGTTCGAGCATGTGACGAACCGCAAGCTGGTCGTACCGCCGGGGAAGTACCGCATTCGATCGGTGACCTCGTTCGGCGCCTCGCCGGTACTGAGTGACGGCGAAGGAAACGTGCTCGTTCCTCGAGACGGCGACTGGCAGGGGAAGGTCGAGACGGGTTGGATCGAGTTCGAGACCGGGCATCCGCAATGAGCCGAGGCCGACCCGGTGGCGTCTCGCGTCGCGCACCCCGCTTCGCTCGGCCAAACGGATCGACGAGAATCGACAGTCGCGTCACGAGGGCCAGCGGAAGGTTCGAGGGCCCGACCGCGACGCGCTGACGCCAGCGTCGAGGCCGACCGATGCATGTCGATTCGCCGATCGATCGATCGGGACTGTCCGCCGAAGAACTCCGCCGTTCGCTGAGCGCCGAGTTGGCGGCGTTGTGGACGGGGGAACGAGACCTGATCGCCAACTGCGCCAATACCGCAGCAGTCCTCTATCACGCCCTGGCCGACCTGAATTGGGCCGGGTTCTATTTCCTGAAGGGGAGCGACCTGGTCCTCGGTCCGTTTCAGGGAAAGCCGGCTTGCGTCCGAATCGGACCGGGCCGGGGAGTCTGCGGTGCGGCTGCTGCCCGTCGCACGACGCTGATCGTGCCGGATGTCCATCGGTTCCCCGATCACATCGCCTGCGACTCGGCCTCGAACTCCGAGATCGTGGTCCCGATGCTCGTCGGCGAGCGGCTGATCGGCGTGCTCGACATCGACAGCCCGAAGCTCGATCGGTTCACGACGGCGGACGGCGAGTGGCTCGAATCGATCGTCGCCGGCCTGCTGTCGGCCTCCGAGGTCTGAGCCGCCTCGCGACGCGCGATCGGAGCGTCTCACCAAACGGTTCTGCCGCGAAGGTCATGAAGGACCGGGAGATCGCATCGAGATCGGCCGCGGTTCACGTTGACCTGCGCGGCTTCCGTGGTGAGATCACTCCTGGGCCTCGGTCGACTCGGCCGTGACATAGAAGTTCCGATCGACCGCGAACGACTCGATCGGTCGGTCGAGCTTCAGCTCCTGCCAGCTCTCGGTCGGAACGATCCGGCGCTCGCTGCCGTCGATCGTCACGTCGATCGGCATCGCGAATCCCTCGACGACGTTCTCCCAGCGATACCGCACGGTAGGGCCGTCGATCGCGTAGGTCAGCCGCGGAACGTCGGTCGTTCTCAGGTACTGCTCGAAGAACGCCGTCAGGTCGAGCCCCGTCCGCTCGGACAGGTACCCCTCGATCTCGACCGTCGTGACCGTCCGATGCCGATAGACCTCGTTCATGCCTCGCAGGATCGACCGCCATTTCGCATCGTCGTTCAGGACATGCCGCAACGTGTGCAGCAGGTTGCCCCCCTTGTAATACATGTCTCCCGATCCCGACTCGTTCCGATCGTAAGTTCCGATGATCGGGCGATCGTTGCGGATCAGCCGGCGGCAACCGATGACGTAATCCTGCGCCTGCTTCTCGGAGAAGTGGTACTCGACGAACAGGTTCTCGGAGTAGTTCGTGAACCCTTCGTGGATCCACATGTCGGCGGCGTCCTTCATCGAGACGTTGTTGCCGAACCACTCGTGCCCCGACTCGTGCACGATGATGAAGTCGAACAGGAAACCGACTCCGGTCCCGCTCAGATCGCGTCCGCCGTAGCCGTTGCGGAAGCCGTTGCCGTAGGTGACCGAACTCTGATGCTCCATGCCGGGGTACGGCACTTCGACCAACTTGTAGCCGTCCTCGTAGAACGGATACGGACCGAACCAATGCTCGAAGGCAGCCAGCGTCCGCGGGGCTTCGCGGAAATGCTCGCGGGCCACCTCCAGATGATCCCTCAGCACCCAGTATTCGAGGTCGAGCGTGCCCGCTTCCCCCTCGAACGTATCGCCGAAGCGGACATAGTCGCCGAGATTCAGGTTGACGCAGTAGTTGTTGATCGGCTGAGTCACGCGCCAGCGGAACGTTCGGGTGCCGTCCTCGGCCGGCTCGGTCGTCTCGAACAACCGACCGTTGCCGATCGCGACCAGATCGGCCGGAACGGTGTAGTGCATCTCCATGCCGTCGTCCGGTTCGTCGTAGCCGTGGTCCTTGTTCGGCCACCAGATGCTCGCGCCGATCCCCTGACAGGTCGTGACGACGAACGGCTTGCCGTTCTCGTCCTGCTTCCAGCTCAGCCCGCCGCTCCACGGAGGATTCGCACTCTCGGTCGGCGTGCCGCCGTAGGCAACGACGATCTCATGGACCTCGCCGACCCCGAGCGGCTCCGGAAAGTCGATCCAGCAGACGTTCCCCTGCCGTTCGAAGAGCAGCGAGGCGTCCTCCATTTCGACTCGCCGAATCTCCATCGGCTGCTGCAGATCGATCTGCATGCGCTGCCCGGGCCG
>CAZZBI010000181.1:0-10939 GCA_964652385.1 uncultured Pirellulaceae bacterium
CGGTAAAGGAGTACCGACGTTGGCCATCGTGGAACGCGACTCAACCGAGACCGAACGCCCCTCGACCAAGCGCCGCGCGACGGCCGAGTCGATGGCGACTCAGCAACGCAGCATCTCGGTCAGCGAGTTCTTCTCGAAGAACCGGCATCTGCTCGGCTTCGACAACCCGCGCAAGGCGCTCCTGACGACCGTCAAGGAAGCGGTCGACAATTCGCTCGATGCCTGCGAGGAGGCGGGGATCGTTCCCGAGCTCTGGGTCCGGATCGATCCGGCCGGCAAGGATCGGTTCCGCGTCGCGATCCAGGACAACGGTCCGGGTATCGTCAAGAAGCAGATCCCGCTGATCTTCGGCAAGCTGCTCTACGGCTCGAAGTTCCATCGGCTCAGAATGAGTCGCGGGCAGCAGGGGATCGGCATCAGCGCGGCCGGCATGTACGGGCAGCTCACCACCGGCAAGCCGGTCCGCATCGTCTCGAAGACCGCCGCCAAGAAGCCGGCGCACTACTTCGAGATCCAGATCGACACCAAGACGAACAACCCCGAGATCCTCAACGGCAAGGGGGAGGGGGTCGACCTGCCGTTCGGCGCGGCGGGGGAAAAGATGATGACGGACCTGGGGATCGAGTGGGAGAGCGAGATCCCGCCCGACTTCGCCTCGGCCGAAGGGGCCTCTCCGGCGCCGCTCGAGAGCGGCACCCGCGTCACGATCGAACTCGAAGGGATCCACAAGCGCGGCAAGGGGAGCGTCGACGAGTATCTCGAACAGACCGCGATCGCCAACCCGCACGTCACGATCCGCTATCGCGATCCCGACGGGAACGTGATGGAGTATCACCGCTCGACCCGCAAGCTCCCGCCGGAAGCGCGCGAGATCAAGCCGCACCCGTACGGCGTCGAACTCGGGCGACTCGTCACGATGCTCAAGGACTTCCCCGGAGGGACCCTCTCGCAGTTCCTGACCGACTCGTTCTCGCGAGTCAGTCCGCCGGTGGCGCGAGCGATCTGCGAACAGGCGAAGCTCAGCCCTCGAGCCCGGACCAAGCGGATCGGGCGCGAGGAAGCGGACACGCTCTATCGCGCCATCCAGGAAACCAAGATCCAGAACCCGGCGACCGACTGCATCTCGCCGATCGGCGAGGAGCTGCTCCTGAAGGGGCTGCGGCAGGTCGTTCCCGGCGAGTTCTACGCCGCGACGACTCGACCGCCGTCGGTCTATCGAGGCAATCCGTTCCAGATCGAGGCGGCACTCGCCTTCGGCGGTTCCCCGGCCGTCCAGAAGATCTCGTTCGATCTCCTCTCGCAGCTGCTCGACGAAAGCGATGCGCGGACGCTCAAGCAGTTTCTGGTCGCCACCTTCGATGGCATGGGCCCGGACGGCGCCGAGAAGATCATGCGCGAGAGTCGGTTGGGGACGCGACAATCGGTCGCGAAGCTGACCGAACCGGAACGGAAGCGACTGTTCGACGCGATGCGGAACGTCAACCTGGCGGACGGCCAGTCGATGCAGGTGCTCCGCTACGCCAACCGCGTTCCGCTGCAGTTCAAGCTGCGCGACTGTGCGGTCACCCAGACGATCATGGGAATGAACTGGCGTCCCTACGGCGTCTCGCAGTCGCGCGGCTCGCTCCCCGGCGGTCCGATCACCGTGATGGTCCACGTCGCCAGCGTCTGGGTCCCGTTCACCAGCGAAAGCAAGGAGGCGATCGCCGCGTATCCCGAGATCGAAAAGGAACTCCGGCTGGCGCTGCAGACGGTCGGCCGAAAGCTCGGCGTCTATCTGAAGAAGCGCCAGTCGATCCGGCAGGAAGGGGAACGGCGCAACGTCTTTCTGCGCTACCTCGGCGAAGTCGCTCAGGCGGTCAACAAGATCAACGGGACCGACGCCAAGGTGGTGTACGACCTGCTGATGAAGGTCGCCAAGAAGAAGACCTCCGAGGCCGACGTCCAGCTCGACGAGCGCGGGAAGGCGATCGTCGAGGAAAGCGAAAAGGAATACGGCGGCGGCGTGCTGATCGTCGACCAGGATGTCGCCAGTGTCGAAAAGCAGTTGCTCGAACGGATCGCCCGTCGCGGCAACGCTTCGGAGATCGAGACGGCGACCGACGCCGACGAATGACCCGCGTCGCGGTCGCTCCGTTCCGTCCCCCCGGCGCGCGTCCCTCCGCTTCGCGCCCTCCGTCCGTCAAGGCATTCGAGGATCACTGCTCATGGCCAAGAAGGCTCGTCGCCCCGCCGCTCCCGTCACTCCCGCCGCTCCGGCCGTCGAACTTTCCGAGGCGGACCATCGGACGCTCGGCACGCTCAGGTCGCTGGCCGACAGGGTGGTCGAGGGAGCCGTCGCGTCGCGACCGCCGCATCTGGACATCCCCTCGCGCTCCCTCGGCAACGTCCGCTTCAACAAGGCGAAGCGGTTCATCGAGATGGGGAGCGGCAAGAATCGCCGCGAGCTGTTCAACCTGGCCCAGGCCAAGGCCTACATGCAGACGATGCTCGTCGCGAGCGGCTGCAAGGCGCTGGTGGAACAGGGAAAGTCGACCAGCATCCGAGGAATGTACTACCTGCTGAAGCACACCATCGCCGGGACGAAGGAAGAGACGTTCGACGAGCAGGCCGATTGCGATCCGATCATCGAGGACGTCGAAGTCGCGCTCAACACGCTCCGCGAAGAGCTGCACATCTACGCCCAGAACAAGGGCTCGATCGTCGGCAACCTGGTCTTTCGCGACAGCGGCGACGAGATCGACTGTTCGCGCATGGGCTCGGGAGGCTACACGATCCCGTCGATCGTCGAACCGAACGTGATCCAGTTCCTGAAATGCGACGCGAAGTTCATCCTGCACGTCGAAAAGGACACCGTCTGGCGGCGGTTCAACGAGGACAAGTTCTGGCGGAAGCACAACTGCATTCTGACGCACGGCGGCGGTCAGCCTCCGCGCGGCGTCCGCCGACTGCTCAACCGGATGCATCACGAACTGAAGCTGCCGATCTACTGCCTGCTCGATAACGATCCGTGGGGCTACTACATCTACAGCGTCATCAAGCAGGGCTCGATCAATCTGGCGTACGAGTCGCGACGGATGGCGATTCCGGGAGCCAAGTTCGTCGGCCTCCGCAGTCGCGACTTCGAGCGGTGCGAACTCTCGCCGAGCGTGATCATCCGCCTGAACGATCAGGACATCAAGCGCGCCAAGCAGATCGCGCAGTACCCCTGGTTCGTCGACAAGAAGCCGTGGCAGAAGGAGATCGAACTGATGCTCCGCAACGGCTTCAAGCTGGAAGTCGAATCGCTGATCTCGAAGGACATCAGCTACGTCACCGAGACGTACGTGCCGGAACGACTGGCCGAACAGGACTTTCTGGATTGAGCGGACCTCCGGCGATCAGCCTGACTTTCGCGTAGCGCGGTCGGCACGATCGGTGCGGCCGCCCTCCGTTCGTTTCTCTTGCCGGCAATCCGCGAGGGTTCACGCGGACTTTCCCGAGCCGATTCGAGCTACGGTTGCGTTGCGTCGTCGCCGGAGGCATCCGCCGGCCGAACGTCGCTCTCGCGCCAGTCGCCCCCTTGCTCGGAGACGCGGTCCATGTCTTCCTCGCACCAGAAGCGCCAGCTGAACTTCGTCGATCGCTCGGTCCAAGGAGCCCTCGCGCGACGCGTCTTCCTTCACTGGTCGATGTTCATGGGGACCTGCGTCGTCTCGGTCTCGCTCATGCAGGTCCTGCTCGGCGATCCCAATCAGCCGATCGCTGCACACCTGCAGACCGCCGGCTCGCGCTACCTGCTGTTCCTGATCGTCTTCGTGTCGCTCCTCCCCGCGTTCGTGCTCGACACGATCCGTCTGAGCAACCGCTTCGCCGGACCGGTTTCGCGTCTGAGAAGCGCGATGCGGAAGGTGGCCGACGGCGGCAGCTACGAACCGCTGAAGTTCCGCGGCAACGACTTCTGGACCGAACTGGCCGACGACTACAACCGCTTCATGGTCGAGACGGAGCGACGGATCGCGACGGCTGAAGGACGAGCGGTCGACGCCGACTCGGCCGAAGCGACGACGCGCTTGGATGCGACCGCCCCTCGGCCGGTCTCGGCTCGCTCCTGAAACCGATCGCGGCTTGCCGTTCGGCGCGATTCAGCCGCGACCGGTCCCCGCGGCACGCGATTCGATCTCGTGCCCCTCTCGCGCCAATCGTTCGACCAGCGCGGTCCGATCGACTCGTTCGCCGAGCTCGATGAATCGCGCCTCGTCGAAGCTGCGGAACCACGTCTCCTGCCGCCGCGCGAACTGCCGCGTTCGCGCCTTGACCCGTTCGATGCAGGTCGACAGATCGAACTGCCCCGACAGGTGCTCGATCGTCTCGCGGTATCCGACCGCCTGGCCGGCCGTACGACCGAGCTCGCCATGACGAGCCAGCAGCGTGCGGACTTCGTCGACCAATCCGGCCGCGAACATCCCGACGACCCGCTCCTCGATCCGCCGGTGAAGTCGCTCGCGTTCGTGGTGCAGGACGAAGACCGGCACCGGGCGATCGGTCACCGGTTCGTCGAACTCGAGCTGCAGATGGCTGATCGGCTGACCGGTGACATGATGCACCTCGAGCGCACGGATCAGTCGCCGTCGATCGTGCGGATGGAGCTTGTGAGCGGCGAGCGGGTCGACGAGCTTCAGCCGCTCGTGCAGCGCCTCGACCCCATGCCGTTCGATGTCGGCTTCGATCTCGCGGCGAAAGTCCCAATCGGCTGCCGGCCCCTCGAAGATCCCTCGCAGCAGCGCCTTGAGATACAGCGGCGTGCCGCCGACGAACAGGACGCGCTTGCCGCGGGACCGCACCTCGGCGATCGTCTCGAAGGCTCGATCGCGATACTGCGAGACGCTGAACGAGTCGGTCGGATCGACCAGATCGAGCAGATGATGCGTCACGCGCGACCGCTGTTCGGACGACGGCTTCGCCGTTCCGATGTCCATGCCGCGATAGATCGCCATCGAGTCGAGCGAGAGGATCTCGGCGCCGAGACGCTCGGCCAGTTCGACGCCGACCGCCGTCTTGCCGCCGGCCGTTGCGCCGGTCAGGAACCAGCAGCCGAACAAGGGATCGCCCGAGGGTTCGGACATCACGTCTCCGCAAGGCAAGTCGTCGGGATCGGCAGTCGAAAGCGGGTCGACGGCACGAGCCGCGACGAGGACCGTCGACCGACTCATTCTGTGCCGATTCGAGCGACCTGCCCAGGGCGTCGTCGAAGCGTTCCTCGACGAGCGAGCGGAGCGGTCCCCCTCGGACGAGACGCCGATCGCGCCTAGAATCGAACGGGTCCTGCTTAGGCCGCTCGCGGGACCGACCGCTCACCGGCGGCTCGCCGCCCCTTTCGCATAGGATCGATCGTGAATCACTCTCGCTCGAAGATCCTTCGTTTCGGCGTGCCGCTCCTCACGCTTTTGCTCCTGGTCGGCGGCGCTCGCGGATTCGATCCGAAACTCGGCGGTGGCGAATCGGGACAGGAGACCTCGGCGCCCCCCCTCCAGGAATCGAATCCGGTGCCCGCCGGAGCGGACGTGGAACCGGAAGCGGGTTCCGAGTCGCCAGGGGAAGTTCCGGCCGCGACGGAGCGGACCGACTCCCGCTCGAGTTCGGGTCGTCCCGAGCCGATTCCGGTCCTTCCCGGGGCCAATCAGACCGCCTGGGAGCGCGAGGTGTGGCTGATCGCGCTGATGTTCGTGATGGGAGCCGGCTGCACGATCATCGCCGCAGTCGCCTTTTGGATGCTCGGCAAGAACAGCCATCCGCGGACGTAGCGCCGAGGTCGACAGTCTGCGTGGCCGCGCGTCTGGCGTAGTGCGACCGACCACGGTCGCACCGTCTGGCGAAACGAGAGACACGAAGAACCCCTCGCTGACGCTGCGCGCTGTGCGGGCACGGTCGGCAACCTGCGTGGCCACGGCTCGTCCTGAACCGAAGCTGTGAGACGTCGATTCAGCACGCGCTGCGCGGCTTTGCGACCGACCGACGTCGCTCGGCCGCGCGTCGGGGACGACGCGGGCCTACGTCAGATGCGTCTGGCGTAGTGCGACCGACCACGGTCGAAGCGTCTGGCGAAACGAGAGACACGAAGAACCCCTTGCTGACGCTGCGGGCTGGGGAGGCACTGGGGATCCGTTCGGAAGAACTTACCTCCCCCTTCGACCTTCAACCGCGACCGGCGTCGATCGCTGCCGCGACGCGTTCGATCCTCTGGTCCGCAAGTTCCCGATGATCGATCAGCAGCGAACCGACCGATCGCCGTCGCGCGACGTCGAGCGATCCGACCGCGCGACAACGGCGTGAGGTACGGCGCCAGAATCCTCGAAACCCCTCTCCGCACGCGATCCCCGCCTGTTCGAAACGGGCACGAACCGCATCGCGAGTCGCTTCGTCGGGGAACTGGAGCGGGAACTTGTACCAGGCCGGATCGTCGGCGTGGGCAGGATGATCGTTGGGGACGAGCCCCGCTCGGTGCGCCCTCTCCCATAAGCGTTCGGCACCGCGCCGCCGCGCTCGATGCATCGCATCGAGTCGTTCGAGTTGCGGCAGCAGCGCGATCGCCTGGAGTTCGGAGAGCGGATAGGCGAGGTTCCCTCGGTCGTTGGCGATCCTCATCCGCTGGTCGATCTGCGGATCGTCGGTCAGCACCGCGCCGCCTCGACCGGCCGAGAGGAGTTTCGAGCCGCCGAAGCTCAGGACCGAGACCGCTCCCCAACTCCCTGCGGTCCGACCGCCGATCGTCGCGCCGGGAACCTGACAGGCGTCTTCGACCAACGCGATCCCTCGCTCGTTCGCCATCGCGGCGAGGCGCGGGGCGTCGAAACCGGTTCCGTGCAGGTGCGAGGCGAGAACGGCGCGAGTCGCCGGTGAGATCGCGGCAGCGACCGAGTCGACGTCGAGCGACCAACCGGCCGGATCGACATCGATCAGGACGGGGGTCGCGCCGAGCGCCTCGATCGCTCGGAAGTTGCCCGGAAAGTCGTAGGCGGCGAGGATCACCTCGTCCCCGGCGCGAACGCCGACGCCGCGCAGCGCCAGTTCGACGGCGATCGTCCCGCTCGCCACCGTCTGGACATGCCGTCGCGAAAACCGGTCGCCGAGTGCCGCGAGCAATTCCCGACCGGCCGGACCGTCGTAGGCGTTCCAGGTGCCGGCCTCGAGCGCCGCCGTCAGATCGGCGGCGATGCGCGACGCGAGCGAACGGTCGTCGGACCCGGACTCACCGGAGCTCATCGTCCCCTCGCGTCGGTTGCCGCGGCACGGTGGGCGGCCCAGCTCGGAAACCGCCGCCGGTCGGAATCGACCGAGACGCTCACTTGGCCGGACGTCGTTCCGGGCGGTGGAAGCCGATCTTCTCGAGCGCCAGATAGACCTCTTCGAGCGTCTTCTCGCCGAAGTTCGAGATCGACAGCAGCTCGCCGCGCGTCGTACGGAGAAGGTCGTGGACCGTGAAGATCCCCTTCTCTTCGAGACAGTTCGTGGTGCGGACCGAGAGGCCGATCTCGGCAGTGCTCATTTCGAGTCGCTCGGCCTGGCGGCGGGCGGATTCTTCGGCAGCGCTCAACGGAATGCGGGTCCGGCTCATCGTCTTCCCTCCCTGGATGGTCATGTCGACCGCCGTCGTCGCGAGGTCGATTCTGCGAGCGGACGGCTTGCGGATCCGTTCGCTCGACATCGTTCGTCGTCGTTCGCCCGCGTCCGATCGAATGGCGGTCATCGATCCGATCGGCTCCCCCCGAGCTTCCGCGGCGGGAGCGTACCTGCTCGCCGCCGTCGTCGGGGAGGCGGAATATAGCCGCCGATCCGAGCGTTCGAACCCGACGCTAGCATCGGCGCCGCCGTTTTCGGGCGACTGCTAGCAGGCAGGAGATCGAGCGAGGTGGTGAGACGAGTCGATACCGGTCGGAGAGAACGAATCGATGGTCGGACTGGGATACGGGCGAGGATTTCACGGTCGCACGCAGCGCGGAGGCCCTGGAATCGCGTCGCCGCTCGAATCATGCTCGATCGTTCGGTTCCGCTCGGCCTTCCGATCCGATGACGATCCGAACGACGGGAGTCGATGACGTATGGGTTGGGAAGCGGCAGTGACGTTCCTGGTGGTCGGCGGCATCCTGCTGACGCTGATCCGCGACTGGGCTCCGGCCGACGTCACGTTCGTCGGCGCAACCGGTATCCTGGCGGCGCTCGGGATCATCACGCCGACCGAGGCCTTCGCCGGTTTCTCGAACTCCGGGATGCTGACGGTCGGCATGCTGTTCGTCGTCTCGGCCGGACTGCGCGAGACCGGGGTGCTCGACCGGATCGGGCACTACGTGCTCGGCAAGGCGCGCACCGAACGATCGGCGACCGCTCGATTGGCGGCGGTCGTCATCCCGATGTCGGCCTTTCTGAACAACACGCCGATCGTCGCGATGTTCATGCCGGTGGTGATCGACTGGTGCCGTCGGACGCAGGTCAGCCCGTCGAAACTGCTGATCCCGCTCTCGTACTTCGCGATCCTCGGCGGGACGGTGACGCTGATCGGCACGTCGACCAACCTGGTCGTCAACGGTCTGCTGATCGAAGCGGGGAAGCCCGGGATGGGGCTCTTCGAGATCTCGATGGCGGGGATCCCCTACGCGATCGTCGGCGTCGCGCTGCTGGTGCTGCTCGGCGGCCGCCTGTTGCCGGCGCGCAAGGAACTGCTCGAACAGCTCGGCGAGGCGCGGCGCGAGTATCTGGTCGAGATGCGAGTCGCCGGGAACTGCCGCCTGATCGGCCAGACGGTCGAAGTCGCCGGGCTCCGTCACCTTCCCGGTCTGTTTCTGGTCGAGATCGCGCGCGGCGATCAGACGCTCAGCCCCGTCTCGCCCGACGACCGGATCGAGACCGAAGACCGTCTGATCTTCACGGGGATCGCCAGCAGCATCATGGAGCTGGAGCGGATTCCCGGCCTGGTTCCCGATGTAGATCCGGGATACGAGATCTCGGCCAAGGGGCAGCGTCAGCGGAAGTGGTGCGAAGCGGTGGTCAGCGAGACGTCGCCGCTGATCGGCCAACAGATCCGCGACACCGACTTTCGTGCGGCGTACGGAGCGGCGGTGCTCGCGGTCCATCGCGGCGGCAAGCGAATCGTCGGCAAGATCGGCTCGATCCGTCTGCGCGCCGGCGACACGCTGCTGCTGCAGGTCGGCCGCTCGTTCCTGTCGCGTCACCGACACGATCCCGCCTTCTACCTGGTCAGCGATCTCGAGAACACCCGTCCGCTGCGGACCGATCGCGCATGGATCGCCTTGCTGATGTTCACGATCCTGCTGACCGCGATGACGTCCGGGTTCATGGACGCCCTGGTCGCCGCGACGGTGATCTCGATCGCGATGATCGGAACCGGCTGTCTGAGCATCGCCGATGCCCGAGCGAGCGTCGAATGGCAGGTGCTGCTCGCGATCGGCGCCTCGTTCGGCGTCGGCAAGGCGATCGACAATTCGGGAGCGGCCGAACTGGTGGCCAGTCAACTCGTCGCCATGACGCAGTCGCTCGGCCCGATCGCTGCACTCGTCGCGATCTATCTGATCACGATGCTGGTGACCGAAACGATCACGAACAACGCCGCGGCGGTCCTCGTCTTTCCGTTCTGTCTGGAAACCGCGAACCTCTACGGCGTCTCGGAGCGTCCGTTCGTCGTCGCCGTGATGCTCGCCGCGTCGGCCAGCTTCATGACGCCGATCGGCTATCAGACGAACATGATGGTCTACGGCCCCGGCGGTTACCGCTTCGGCGACTTCATCCGAGCGGGTCTGCCGATGAGCGTCGTGCTCGCGCTGGTCGCGTCGATCGTCATCCCGCTCGCCTGGCCCTTCTGAACGGAACGCTGCACGCATGAACGGATGCGGCTCGAAGGCTCTCGGAACCGACGACGACAGTTCGCCGGTCGGTCCTCCGCTCGACGGCTGGACCCCGTGCCCGCTCCCCGGCAACGACCTCGATTCGACCACGCGCGTACGCCTCGAGCCGCTCGGAGCCGCTCGTCATGCGGCGGAGCTCGATCGAGCCAACCGAGCGGACGAGCGCGGCCGGATGTGGACCTACCTGGGGTACGGTCCGTTCGCGACCGCCGACGACTACGCCGTGTGGGTCCGATCGGTCGAGACGTCGGTCGATCCGAAGTTCTATGCGATCATCGATCGGCGAGACGAGCGTCCGGCGGGAGTCGCGTCGTTCCTGCGGATCCGCCCGCAGGTCGGCGTGATCGAGATCGGCCATCTGGCGTTCGCCCCGCGACTGCAGCGGACCGCCGCCGCCAGCGAAGCGGTGATTCAGATGGCGCGCTACGCGTTCCGCCTGGGGTATCGGCGCATCGAATGGAAGTGCGACGCGCTGAATGCCCCGAGTCGTTCCGCGGCGCTCCGGTACGGCTTCCGCTACGAAGGAACCTTCCGCCAGGCGACGATCGTCAAGGGGCGGAACCGCGACACCGCCTGGTTCGCGATGATCGACGCCGACCGAGCGGCGCTCGAAGCGGCCTGGAGCGCCTGGAGCGCCCCGGAAAACTTCGACGCCGACGGCCGTCAGCGACGGTCGCTCCGCGAATGGACGGCACCCCTGGTCGGCGAAGTCTGAGGAATCGCACCTAGGCCTCCCCGTCTCCCTCTGTGCCCCCCCAGCCCGCCGCGTCAGCAAGGGGTCCCCGTGCCTCGCCTGGCAAACACTGCGACCGAGGGCGGTCGCACGACGACGGACGGTGCGACCGAGGGCGGTCGCACTACGGCAGACCAGTCGCTCCGACGTAGGCCCGCGTCGTCCCCGACGCGCGGCCGAGCGACTTCGGTCGATCGAGAAGCCGCGCCGCGCGTGCGGTGTTGATGTCTCACGCACTCGGCTCGAATCGCACCGAGGCCTCCCCGTCTCCCTCTGTGCCCCCCCAGCCCGCCGCGTCAGCAAGGGGTCC
>CAZZBI010000182.1:0-10933 GCA_964652385.1 uncultured Pirellulaceae bacterium
AGCCATTCTTCCTCAGTCATGATGCGGATTGTACGCCGCCGAATGCTGCGAGATCCGGAACTCCGCGAGGGTCTGATCGAACGGCTGATTCTCGCGCATCCGGAGCTGGATCCGGACACGATCGCCGCCGAGACCGACTCGGTCCTGCGCCGCAAGCTCGACGGCCTGGCGCAGCTGGAATCGAGTTGCCAGACGCACTTCGAACGCTGGGTCGCGGTCGATTCGGCGCGACACGAACTGGTCCGCCGAGCCGACGCGTTCATCGTCTTCATCGAAGAACGCGTGCTTTGGGTCCGCAGCGCCGAAGCGCTGCGGCCGCGCGATCTGTCGGCGGCGGTGGGAGACCTGCTCCGGCTGGTCGATCGGGACCGGTGGCAAGTCGCTTCGGAGCGGGCGTTCGCCGATCCGTCGGTCGATCTGATCTTCGTCCCCGGAGCGTTGATCCTGATCGTCGCGCTGACCGTCTATCGGACGCGACTCAGAAGAATCATCGCGGCTCAAGGAGCGATCGCGTCCAAACGAAGTTGTCAGGCGTATCGGCCGACCCTGGTGGCGATGGGAGCGACGTTGATTACTGCGTCGATGTGGCCGTTGCTGTTGCTGCTGATCGGTTGGCGATTGAGGGCGCCGATCGATCCGACCGGATTCCTGAACGCGGTCGCCGAAGGAGTGACGCACACGGCCTATTTCCTGTGGCCGATCGACGTGCTGCGGCAGCTGACTCGACCTGACGGGATGGCCGAGCATCACTTCGGTTGGCAGGTCGAATCACGGCGAATGCTCCGTCGGTCGCTGCACACCTACGGCACGATCGCACCGCTCCTGTTTCTGATCACCGAGGTCTTTCATCAGCTGGAGGAACTGGCGACCGCCGAGCAGGAGTGGCAGAACGAGGCGGGTCGCGTCTTCTTTCTGACGCTGCTGGCACTGACGACGGTGCACGCCGTGCGTCTGATCCATCCGTCGCGAGGGGTCTTGGCCGGCGTTTCGACCGAACATCGGAGCAGTCTCTGGTACCGGTCGCGCTATCTGGCGACGGCTCTGGTGATCGGCGGGTTGGGCGCGATGATCGTGCTGGCTCTGGTCGGTTACTACTATTCGTCGTTGCAGCTGGCCTACCGCGCCTTTCAGAGCCTGTCGGTGCTGCTGGCGGTCGGTCTGGTCTCGGCCATGCTGCGACGGTGGCTCTTTCTTCGTCGACGGCGCCTGGCGCTCAAGCAGTATCGCGACCGACTGGAAGCGATGAAGGCGAGGAGCGAAGGGAGTCGAGGGGCGTCCGAGGGACTGGCGCTCGAGCTGCCGAACGAGACGGAACTCGATCTCGCCGTGCTCGATCAGCAGACAAGGCAGCTGATCCACTTCGCGGTCGTGCTGGCCGCCAGCGTCGGACTGTTGGCGACCTGGTTCGACATGCTGCCGGCGCTCGGGATGTTCGGCAAGATCCGCGTCTGGTCGGTCGTGCGCGGGGACGAGGTGGTCGAGGTGAATGTGGCGCGAGTCGTGTTCGCGGGGCTCGCCTTTCTCGTGATGTTCGTCGCGGTGAGAAACGTTCCGGCGGTTCTCGAGTTCACCGTTCTGTCGCACCTGCCGCTCGATTCCGGCTCGCGATTCGCCATTACGACGATCACCCGTTACGTCATCCTGATGGTCGGTCTGATCGTCGGTCTGACGTACCTCGAGATCGAATGGTCGCAGTACGGCTGGCTGGTCGCCGCGGCGACGGTCGGTCTGGGATTCGGGCTGCAGGAGATCTTCGCCAACTTCATTTCGGGTCTGATCGTCCTGCTCGAGCGCCCTTGCCGCGTCGGAGATATCGTGACGGTCGATGGCGTCACCGGCGTCGTGACGCGGATCCAGATGCGGGCGACGACGGTCACCAATTTCGATCAGCAGGAACTGATCGTGCCGAACAAGGAGTTCGTCACCGGCAAGCTGCTGAACTGGACGTTGAGCAGTTCGGTCAACCGGGTCGTCATCACCATCGGCGTCGCCTACGGTTCGGACGTCGAACAGGTCACCCGACTGCTCGGTGATGCCGCTCGGGATAACCCGAACGTCATGAAGGAGCCGGCTCCGAGCGTAACGTTCGAGAAGTTCGGTTCGAGCAGCCTGGAGTTCACGCTGCGATTCCACCTGCCGAGTCTCGATCTTCGGCTCTCGACATTGCATGACGTCAACACGGCGATCGATCGACGTTGTCGCGAAGCGGGGATCGAGATCGCCTTTCCTCAGCAGGATCTGCACCTGCGATCGATCGATCGACGGATCGTCGACGTACTCGGGCGAGGATCGACGACCAGCGAGCCGGCGGCGGTGGCACCCCCATCGGCCGAAGTTCCCGATCCGACGACGAGCGAGTCGGGTTCAGCCTCGGGAGATCGCTGATTCGTCGCGCGGCGATCGAGACGCCTCGGCCAGGCGTACCGGACCGCCGATCAGGACTCCGATGCCGACGACCACCAGCAGCGCTCCGACCGTGAACATGATGCCGAGCGCCAACCGTTCTCCCCATCCTTCGGCCAATCGCCTGAACAGGAAGAGTCGCCGCATCCAGTCGGCACCCAGGAGCGCCGAAAGGACGAAGATCACGCCCAGCAGCGTGATGACCGAACCGACCGCAAGATGAGGTTCGATCATGAGCGGGGCAGGGTCCGTCGGAAATCGAAGCGGGGAGGGCGAACGGTCGAGCGAAACCGCCGAGACGTCGTTACCGGAAGAAGCGTCCGACCAGAAAGCCGACGATGAACCCGAACATCAGCGCGGCGGGAATCCCGAGCCAGATCAGACGAAAGAGCAGACGAGTACGCCGCAGCGCCTGGTTCCGATAACCGGTCGGATCGTACATCAGAGGCGGGGGAGGGGGAGCACTGTCGGGGGCGACCGACGTGTCCTGCAACGAACCGAGTCCGCCGACCGTCCCCTGTGATCCTTGGCTCGCCTGACTGAGATCCCCCGTGCCGAGATCGCCGACGCTGAACGCCGAATCGGTGTCGACTCCGGCCGAGAGATCTTCGTCTCGATCGGTCGGCAGCGGAGCCGCTTGCCAACGACTGCGCGTCATCTGAGCGCCCGAGATCGGACTGACGTCCGACGCCCACGGTTCCAGTCGATGCGCCACTTCGAGCGCCGACTCGATCCGGTTCGCGGGCTCCTTTTCCATCATGTCGGCGATCAGGTCGACGAACTCGTCGCTGACCTCTTCGTTGAACCGCCGCGGATGCCACGGCGTCTCTTCCAGATGCCGACGCGCCTTGTTCTTGGCGTTGCCGCCGGGGAACGGCACCTTGCCGGTGACCGCGTAGTACAGGGTGCAGCCGAGCGAGTAGAGGTCGCTCGACTTGGTCACGTCGCGCGGGTTGCGGATCTGCTCGGGCGAAAGATAGTCGGCCGTGCCGACGATCTTGCCGTGGCGCGGATCGTTTTCCCCTTCGCTCATGAACGCGGCCAAGCCGAGGTCGGAAACCTTCGCGACTCCTTCCGGAGTCACGAGGATGTTCCCCGGCTTCACGTCTCGGTGGATCAGCTTGCGTCGATGAGCGTACTCGAGCCCTTCGGCCGCCTGGCGAATGATGCTCGCCGCCTGTTGGATCGAGAGCTTGCCGCGCGAACGGACCAGACGTCGCAGGTCGGTTCCGGGAACGTACTCGACCACCAGATAATGGACGTTGCCGTCCTTGCCGGCGTCGTAGGCGCGGACCAGATTCGGATGATCGAGCTGCGCCTGAGTCCGGATCTCGCGCATGAAGTTGTCGACGGCGTGGTCGGTCGTCTTGCTCAGCGGAAGCACCTTGATGGCGACGATCCGTCCCATCACCTGGTGCATCCCCTTGAAGACCTGCCCCATCCCTCCTTGGCCGATCCAGTCGGTGATGACGTAGTTGCCGAGCGACAACTTCGTTCGTCCGGCCCGCAGCTGATCGGCCTGATACGACGTGACCAACCCGCGATCGATCAGTTCCTGACTGAGTTCCCGATCGGTGACGTCCTCCAGACGGCGGGCGGTCGACCGCCCTGTCTGAATCAGCTCGACGACGGCCGAACGGATCTGCGCGTCCGAAACGAGTCCGCTGAGGAGCGCACTCTTGGTGAACAGGGATTGTGCGTACGGCTTGGACGACAAGAGGGCGATCCGTCGAGCGAGTGGCGAGTGGGGGATGAGAGCGGGCGCCGTCCCGACCCTCGATTATGGGAGCCCCGAAACGCGGCAACAAGCTTTGCCGGTTCGGGGAAGACTTCCGATCGAGGCGCCGAGAGCGATCGCCAGCTGCAGCTCGCGTCGATTCTCGCTGCCCCTCAGGAGTCCCTCCCTACATCGCCGTTCGAGGCATGGGGAGTTGCGGGGGGCTGAGAAGAACCGCCGGATCCGTCTCCGCTCGTGTCGTCCGCAGCGGAAGGAACGAACGGAGCGGGAGGGGGATTTTCTCCCAGGTTCGGCCCCGGAACCGCCATCAGCCCGTCTCGACCCCATCCGGTCCGGTCGATCAGTCGCCCCGGATCGTCCGATGAAGGTCGCAGGTCCAGCAGGCAGAGGGTCCGATCATCGACAGCCAACGGAAACGGCGGTTCGAAGTTTCCCGTATAGCGACTGCCGTCGCTGATCCGAAAACCTCCGACTCGGCCTTGCATTCCTTGCGAAAGCGGATGCCCCCAGCCGCCGATCTGCAGATTTCCAGATCCCTCGCTCAGACCGCCGGTGGGTCCGGGCAGGTTCAGCGTGTGAGGAACGCCGTCCAACCAGAGCCGCCAGTTCCCTGAAGCGTGCGTCAGCGCCACATGATGCCAGTGCCCGGGGTGAAGCAAGGCCGATCGTTGCATGCCGCCGGTCGGCATTCCCGGATACCCTCCGACCGACAACGCCCACTCGGAACGGAACCCTCGTGACGAGATCCCGAGCGACCAGCCGCGACCGAACGGACCGCCGATCAGATCGCGCGACGGAGCGCTCAGCAGCGTCAGGTCCTGGCTGACCCGCGTCGGCGACTCGTCCGGACGAATCCAGAGCTCGATCGTGAACGAATGTCGTCCGTCGAACAGATAGGCGGTGTCGAGCACTTCGATCGAGTTGCCGGCGAGACGGACGGTCGGGGCCTCGCGCAGGGTCCGCGCCGCTGCGATCGACAGGTCCTGTTCGTCCGAAAGTCCCAAGCCGTTCGACGTCGTTTCACCGTTTACCTGCGAGACGTCGCGACCGTCGGGTCGCGCCGGAGTGTCGCGAGATCCGAACGGATCGGCTTGCCAGAGAAGAACGGCCGACGTGATGGCGGCCAGCAGCATGCCGAACGTCGAGACGCCGATGCCCAGGAACATCAGCCCACGTTGTATCCCGCGATCCGGATCGGCGACGACGAATGGCCGGTCGCCGGCCGAAGGGACGAACATGTCGCCCGACGGGCTGCCAGGCACGCTGGCGGCATGCACGATCGAAGCCGACGTCGACATCGGAACGAGCCCTTTCGAGCGACATTGCGCCAGCAACTCGAACAGGGCAGTCGGCGAGCGGAAGCGAGCCAGCTCGTGCTCGACCTGTTCCATCGATTCGGGGCGCCGGGACGGTTCCGAGGCGGTCATGCGCTCGAGCAGCACGACCAAGTCGCGCTCGAGGTCCGGGCGCAGACGGATCTCGGGAAGAACGATCCCCTGACCGTCGCGCGAACCGTGAAGAGCGGACGGCGGAAAGCCCCACAGCAGTCGGACGAGCGTCGCACCGAGCCCGAAGATGTCGCTCCGCTGATCGACGTCGCGACTGCTCCGATACTGTTCGGGAGCCATGTACGCTCGCGTACCGACTCGTCCTGCCGGACTGGTCAGATCCCAATCGACCGGTCCCCCGGTGCCGCGATCGACCGGGAGTTCGCGAGCGAGATCGATCGTCCGTGCCAGACCGAGGTCGAGCACGCGGACCGCTCCATCCGCGCCCAGCAGCAGGTTCGACGGCTTCACGTCGCGATGGACCAAGCCGGCTCGATGCGCATGAGCCAGACCGGCGGCCGACTGAGCGGCGATTTCGCAGGCCGCTCCGATCGGCAACGGACCGAAGATCTTGGCAAGCCTCTCGACATCGATCCCGGCCAGATACTCCATCACCAGGTATTCGATCCCGTCGATCGAACCGGCGTCGGTCGCACGAATCAGATGCGGATGATCAAGTCGTCCCACCGCCGACATCTCGCGTCGAAACCGAGCGACCGCGTCGGGGCCGAACTCACGCTGCGGATGGATCAGCTTCACCGCCACTTGCCGCCGGAGCGAGACGTGCTCGGCCAGATAGACGATGCCCATCGCCCCACGACCGATCTCGTCGAGCAGTCGGTATTGCCCGAGCCGATCGCCCAGTCTCGGCGAGCGCCCCGCGTCACCCTCCGCCGCGTTCGGCGATGTCGGCAGCGCCAGCTGAGCACCGGCCGGTCGATGATCCGAGTCCCTCTGCGGCCCTCCTCCTTGCGGCATGACCCACGTGGCGACCTGCCGCAACAAGCGGATCGACGCCGGATCGATCGGCTCGGCCAACCGATCGATCGAGCCCCCTTCGATCGTCGAACCGGTCCCGGCGGACGATTCGTGCCGCTCCCCGGCAACGAACGCTCCCCGGTTCGACAGCGGATCGGCTCGGTCGGTGAACGGGCGGAATCTTGCCGTATCGACGGCATCGAGGCGACGGCGGCAGTCGTCGCACCCTTCGAGATGCGCCGCGACCGCGTCCCACGCCTCGTCCGGAAGCGATCCGCGCGCGAATCGCTTCAGTCGCTCTCCGTCGGGACACGAGCTCACGACCTCTCTCCCGGCACGCGATCGGACGCCTTGCGCCGCATCGAGACGATGCCCGAACTTCCGTCTCGTCACGGACGACGCTCAGGAGAACGGTCGGCTCGTGACAGGATCCGAGGCCCCAGGTCGGTTCCGACCGGTTCGAGCGGGGCAGGCTTCTCGGACCTCGCCTTCGATCGACTCGGCCTCGGTCGGCTCCGCGGGTCGAACGACCGGTTGCGGCGAGGTTCCCTTCGACATCGATCGACGTCCGCGAACGCCGCGGTGTCGCTGGCCGATCGCCTCAGAACGGAAATCGCTCGCCGGTCAGACGCTCGTACGCCTCGACATATTTGCCTCGCGTCCGAGCGACGACATCGCTCGGGAGTTCCGGCGGCGGGCAGTTCTTGTCCCAGGTCGTCCCTTCGAGCCAGTCCCGAACGAACTGCTTGTCGAAGCTCGGCGGATTCGCTCCGGGGCGATAGCTGTCGGCCGGCCAGAATCGCGAGCTGTCCGGGGTCAGCACCTCGTCGACGATCAGCAGATTCCCGGCAGGATCGAAGCCCCATTCGAACTTCGTGTCGGCGATGATGATCCCGCGTTCCGCCGCGATCTCTCGTCCGCGGCGATAGACCTCGAGACTCCGATCGCGCAGTTCCGCCGCCACCTCCGGCCCGACCTCCGACACGACCTGATCGAACGAAATGTTCTCGTCGTGCCCATGATCGTTCTTTGCGGCCGGCGTGAAGAGCGGCGTTTCGAGACGATCGCAGTTGATCAGCCCGGGGGGCAACGAAAGGCCGCAGACCTGGCCGGTCGCTTGGTAGTCCTTCCATCCGGAGCCGACCAGGTAGCCGCGCACCACACACTCGACCTGAATGACCCGGCACTTCCGCACGACCATGCTGCGCCCGACCAGCCACCCCGGATCGATTCCGACCGGCACTTCGTCGGCGGCGACGTCGAACGACAAGAGATGGTTAGGGATGCCGAGTCGATCGAGCCAGAAGCGAGTCAGCCCGGTGAGCACGCGCCCCTTGTCCGGAATCGCCGTCGGCAGGATCCAATCGAACGCGCTGATCCGATCCGAGGCGACGAGCAGCAGTCGGTCCCCCAGATCGTAGAGATCGCGAACCTTCCCTTGGCGGATCAGCGTGGCCGGCATCGATGGTTCCGTCGTCGAGTGAGCGGAGAGTCTCGGACGCTGCGGTTCATGCGAAACGACGCCACCGCAAGCTGGGAATCGGTTCGGTCGATCAGATCCCTGCGGCCGGTGCGGTGGCCGGCGAGGTGGCATCGGCCGGAGCCGTGTCGGTGGCCGTTCCGGTCGTCGATTGCAGGCGATCGCCGAGCAGTTCCTCGGCCGATGCGATCCAGGCGCTCGGACCGCCGCGGACATAGCCGGATCGCTCCAGAAGTTCGCCGTTGCCGTCCAGGAAGAGCACCGTCGGGAACCCTTCGATGCCGTAGGCGCTCGCCAAGGTCGAGTTCTGCCGCTCGACCGCCGGATCGATCGGCGTCGACTCGGGAAAATCGAGCTTCAGCAGCACGACATGCTTCTCGGCCCACGACTGGAACGCCGGCTTCGCGAAGACCTCGTCGTCCAGCCGAATGCACCAGATACACCAGTCGCTACCGGTGAAGTCGGTCAGGATCGGTCGTCCGGTCTCGCGCGACAACCGCTTCGCCTGATCGAACGAAACGAGCCAAGTCTTGCCGTCGACTCCGGCGCTTCCTGGCAGCTCCTCGATCTTGTCGCTGACCGGGCCGGCGGGAGGGGAGGGGCGTGCGGAAGGACCGACTATCGAATCGCAGCCGATAGCCATCAGAGCCAAGAGCGATGCGAATAGGGGGAGCGAGGGGCGAGTCATGACGAACTCCGAAACCGAGGGACATCCGTGATTCGAGCGGCCGGCGATCGGCCGAACGTATCGACGATGACGCTCGTGCGGCGAACGGCCTGACGCATTCTGAGGGGAATCGATCGATGCAACAAGGACGCGTTCCCGGACCTGAGGGGGCAGGTCGCGGCGGACGCGAGCAGCTGTCGGGGCGGTTCGGTTTCGGAACCCAAGCCGAACGGTGACTTAGGTTTCGGGATGATCTCTCGCGCCGTCCGGACGGCCGTGATCGACCGTGTACGTTGCCGACCTTCCCCGAACTGTCCGATCGAGGTCGAACGATGCCCCGTCACCTCCCGTGGTTTTCCCTGTGGCTCGCCTGCGTGGCGAGCGTTCCGAACTCCCTGTCGGCCGACGAGCCGCGAGGGAGTCGAGCGACCACCGGCAGCCTCTCTTCCGATCCGACGCACGACGATGCCGAGCGGTCGTCGACGCGACCGGTCGTTTCCGATGTTCCCGGTTGGGTGCGCCCGGCTCGCTCCGTCGTCATCCATCCGTTGGCCGGGAGCCTGGTGCAGGAGATCACGGTCCGCGAAGGGGAACGCGTGGCCGAAGGGGACGAACTGATCTCGATGGTCGATCCGGTGACGCGAGCGGCGGTCGAGACGGCGCGAATCCAGGCGGAACAGACCGGCGCGCTCGAGTTGGCTCGATCGGAACAGCACTACGCGCAGCGATTGGTCGATCGGATCGAGTCGGTACGAGACGATCGGGGCGTCAGCGCATCGGAGCGCGAGCAGGCGGCCGCCGCTCGCGACAAGGCGCTCGCCGGACTCGCGATCGCCGAGGAGAACGCATCGCTGGCTCGCGCCCGCTACGCGCTCGAGCTGGCACGACTCGAATCGCTCCGGCTTCGCGCCCCGTTCGCCGGCATCGTCCTCTCGATCGACGTCGAAGTCGGTCAGAAGGTGTTCGACGAGACGCCGATGTTGCGGCTGATCGATCCGAGCGAGTTGACGGTCGTGCTGCACCATCCGTGGCGCTACCGCGATCGACTGCAGGTCGGAATGCGACGCGAACTGACCGCCGATGCGCCGCTCGGCGTACCGGTCGTCGCCGAACTGGTGCACATCGATCCGATGCTCGACGTCGCGCTCCAGGCGGTTCGCTGCCGCTGGCGGATCGACAACCGGGACGGTCGCTATCCGGCCGGCTTTCTGGTCGTCGCCGATTGTTCTTCCTGGCCGGTGGTCGCAGGCGAATCGAGCGCGCCGGCGGAGCTCGAGAGTACTCCGACGGCCGGCGCTTCGGTGCCGATCCCCGTGGTCTCGATTGCTTCCGACGGCCAGTGACCTGTCTCGGTCGGCCGGATTACGGCGATCGACCGAGTATCGACCGCATCGGATCGGACATGACTCGTTCCGATCTCGCCATTCTTCGGCCATCGATGCCGACACGGGACTCGACTCATGAGCGGCTTCGATCGATTCGCGGCTTGGTGGAAGGGGGCTCGCATGACGTCCGATCCGGATCACGGTCAGCCGCGTCCCGAGTCGTCCCAGGCGGAGCTGGAGATCAGCGATCTCGAGCCGCGGATCCTGATGAGCGGCACCTGGCTCGATCCTCAGAACACTGCGGTCCTCGGCGGAGCGACGTCCGAAGCGGACTACTTCAACGGCACGTCAGGAAACGACACCGCGTCAGGGCTCGGCGGTGACGACGGTATGGTCGGCTACGGCGGCGCCGACTCGCTCTTCGGCGGCGACGGTCACGACACGATCGACGGCGGTTCGGGGAACGACACCTTGTCCGGCGACGCAGGGAACGATGTCGTTCTCGGCGGATCGGGGAACGACACCATCACCGGCGGGACCGGCAACGACCGGCTTTACGGCGACGGGACGATGACCGTCGTCGCGACCGAAGACTTCGAATCGGGGGCAAGCGGCTGGTCGAACAACACGACGACCACCGGTACGACGATGACCAGCTTCCTCGGACGGTTCGGCGGGACCGGAGGGAATCAGGACATCTTCAAGTCCTTCTCGATGCCGAGCGGGACCGACGTGGCGGTGGTCTCGTTCCAGCTGTACGAGATCGACTCTTGGGACGGCGAGCAGTTCAGGATCTTCATCAACAACAGCAATGTCGCCTCGCTCTCGTTGTCGAGCTGGACCTCAGACTCGGCGATTTTGGGCTCCTCGGGCAACGTCTCGTTCGAGGTCTCTCCGATCAACGACGGCATGACCCATACCGATTTTCAAGGGGGATGGGCCGATCAGCGCTGGCAAGTGACGTTGACGGTGACCAATCCGGGCAGCTCGCTGAAGGTCGGGTTCGGTTCGACG
>CAZZBI010000183.1:0-783 GCA_964652385.1 uncultured Pirellulaceae bacterium
GCCTCGGTCAGGTGCGAACCGATGAAGCCTGCCCCTCCGGTCACCAGCACGACAGCCATCAGACTTCCTCTTCGAAGGCGTTCACGACGATCGAGCCGACGATGCGGGCTCCATGATCGCGCAGATGAGTCACGACCCAGCGGCTGCGCGCGACGCGCGACGACCCCAGATCGACCAGCATCAGCGTCGCATCGCATCCGGCGGCGAGCGCTTCGCACAGTTCGTTCGCATGGCCGTCAACCAGCCAGAGCGAGCACCGATCGGCTCGGCGATCGTCCCGAACGGCGGTTCGCAGGGCAGCTCCCGAGAAGCGACTCTCCTCGGTCCCTTCGATCGCCAGTTCCAGCGTCGTCAAGCGACGATCCTTCGCCTCTCGGAAGACTCTCGCTCCGGCGCGCCATGCGGTCCCTTCCTCCTCGACCGACGCCTCGGGGAGATCCTCCCACAGTTTGGCGTCGCACGATTCGATCGAGGTCAGGCGGA
This sequence comes from uncultured Pirellulaceae bacterium, assembly GCA_964652385.1. GTDB lineage: Bacteria > Planctomycetota > Planctomycetia > Pirellulales > Pirellulaceae > UBA11682. The sequence continues at coordinate 484 of CAZZBI010000183.1, forward strand.
CGTCCCGGTCCAGGTGCCACGCGACACTCCGGCCAAGACATTCGACCGTGTCGAGCGCACGGCGAACACCCCCGGTGGCGACGAGCAGCAACGACGTGGCGTCGGCGATCGCCGGCATCTCGAAGAGCGAGCGAACGATCGTGCGCGCATGGCGCTCGCGCGCTTCGAGTCGCCGAGCGGAGGCTTCGGCAACGAGCGTCGTCGGCGCCGGAATCGGCGCTTCGGCCTCACCCTCGTTCGACGGCTCCGTCTCGACAGGAGCATCCGTCGTTTCGGCAGTCGCCTGGGCCGGCTCGTCGG
>CAZZBI010000183.1:793-10930 GCA_964652385.1 uncultured Pirellulaceae bacterium
CCGCAGGGACGCGTCGCCGTCGGTCGTGTCGGCCGACGGGATTCTCTCGATTTCGTTTCGCTCGGGCAGGACACGACGCGGAGCGATCGAACGATGCGATTTCAGGATCTCGGCTTCCGCCCCCCGTCCCTCGTCGTAGGACGACGGGAGATCGTCGATGATCAGATCGGGAAGTTCCTCCGCACGAGCCAGCTCGTTCAGCATGTCGGCCGCTTCATCGATCCGATCGGCGATGCGAGCGTCGGCGGCGCGGTCTTCCGGTGCCGATGCAAGCTCGTCCCGCTCGAACGATTCGAGCTCGCGAGCCGGGCGACGGTGACCCGAAGCGTGCGGGCCGGCCAGCGGAGTTCGATTCGTTTCGATCCGCTCGATTCCGTCCGCATCGCCGGCCGGTCCGGTGATCCGACGCTCACGCGACGGTGCGGCGAGGGGCTGTGCGATCCCGAGCGCATGCGGAGGGGCGAGCTCGGTGTGGCCGAGGTCGGGAACCGACACGATGACGATCTCGGGGAGATCGACATCCGCGACAGCCGGTGCTGCTTGGCGGTCGAGCCCGGCGAGCTTCGACTTGGTCAGCAAGGAAGACGCGGCGTTCTGACGGCGAGTCGTTTCCAGGATGTTGTCCATGACCGGTTTCCGGAGGTCTCGGGTTCGATTCGGCGACTCGGTGTTCAACGATCCTGATCCCCTCGCAGACGCGAGAAGAGCGAACGATAGTCTTCGCGGTAGGCGAGCGACGGCGGGCCGATCGGCGCCGCTGTCCCGGCCGACGGCGGTGCGGCGACGACTCGCAGCGAGTTGCGCGGAACCGGATCGTCGATCACGATCAGATCCTTGTCGTCCGCCACATCGGCTCGGGGACCGAGGCCGGCGATTCCGCGCGGCTCGGCCTTCGTGCCCGATTGCCCTGACGTTTCGGCCGATGGCGGGCGGAAGCCGATGACCTGTCCGGTCCCGCCTTCCGGCGATCGGGGAGGGGCAGCCTGGAACGAGTGCCGCAGCGTATCGGCTCGGCCCGTTGCCCGCGGATCGACGGGCGTGAAGGGGGGCCCCGGCATCAGCGACTGTTCGACGTAGTCGCCGACGTCATCGAACGGGTCGATCGCCTGCTGCAGATCCTCGAGCAGGAACTGTTCTCCCGGTTCGTCCTCGACGAACCCATCATCGGGACGGGCGACGAAGGCGAGCGTCGAGGGGAGTCGAGTCGACTCGGGATCGTCGAACGACGACTCGACGACGAACTCCACCGAGACGTTCTGCCCGGACGGTCCCGACTCGCCAGTCGGCGTGGTCGCACCGGTCGGTGGCGGGCCGTTCGCCGTTCGACGCATCGGCGGTTCGACCGAAACTCCCTTCGGCACGACGACCCACTCTTCGTCGTCGAAGGCGTCGCCGGCGAACGGGTCGACGAACTCGGGTTCGGCCGGGGGAGTCGGAATCGCGCCGTACTCGACGACGGCAAGATCATCCGCTTCGAGATCGGTCGCGGCGTCTTCGTCCAGCGCCTGTTCGGCGAGCGCGGACATCGATTCGAGTCGCTCGAACGCCTCGACTTCCAGAGAGCGGAGGGTCGACGGGGGAGGCGCATCGTCGAGCGTGCCGAACTCGATGACCGCACCGGTCGGACGAGCGCCGCCGGGAGTTTCCCGTTGACCGACCTGCCACGGAGTCGGCATCTGCTGGAGATCGGACCACGCCTCGTCGATCGCTTCGGCGCCGATCGAGGTTCGGCGTCGGGCGTTGGCGAGCATCAAGGCATGATCGCAGAGCTGATTGGCGAGTCTCGGAATGCCGTCGGCCGCCGCGTGGATCCGGTCGAGCGCGGCGGCATCGAACGGCAGCGTGATCTCGTCCGCGATCGCCTGGGTCCACTGCCGTCCGACGAAGCGTCGCGTCTCGTCGCGCGACATCGGGTACAGGTAGCAGCGCGACGCGATTCGTTGCTGAATGGCATCGAGCTTCGGATGGTTCAGCCGCTCGTCGAGCGACTGATTGCCGACCAGTACCAGATGGGCTCGCGGTCGACCGTCGCGGACGATGTTCGTCAGCGCCCGCAACTCTTCGAGCAGTCGAGGCGGCATCGTGTGCGCCTCGTCGACGAGCAGGAGCAGACCGGCCGTTCGGTTGTGACGCGAGCGGAGATGATCGAGCAGACCGAGTCGCAGTTCTCCTTCTTCCCGATCGCGATACGGGAGCCCCAGCTCGAAGAGGATGTTCTGCAGCAGGGCGCGACGCGTCACGAGTCGACTCGTCGCGAGCAGCACCACCTCGTGCGATTCGGCCAATCGCTCGGCGAGCACGCGGCAGAGCATCGTCTTGCCGAGTCCTGACGTGCCGATGACGACTGCCGCTCCCGCTTCGCGTCGCACCGCGCCGGAGGTGGCATCGATCGCCGCTTCGATCGATTCGAACGGGACATAATTGGCGGTGTCGGCCGCAGCGGCGAAAGGGCGATGCCGGAATCGGAAGAGGTCGGTGGTCATGACGGTATCCGGACGTGTGCGAGGGGGCGGCGTCGAAGCGGTACGGAGTTCAGCGACCGAGGATCACCTGAAAGACGCGTGCGAGGCCGTCGAGCGGATGATCGACCAGCAGCTGGAACAGACGCGGCTCGACCAGCAATCCGAGTCCGACCAGGAGGACGGTGCCGACGAGAATCGCTTCGCTCAACCATTGGATGCGCCGCTCGTTCCGCTTCAGCGAGACCCAGAAGCCGCGCGGCGGCGTCGTATCTCCCGGAACGATGCCGAGGACCGGCAGATCGAGCGCCTCGGAAACGTCACCGGTCGAAAAGAACCGATCGGGTTGACGATTCAGATTCCAGCCGTAGGCCAGGCCGAGTCCCGCCGCGAGCAGACTCATCAACAGCCAATGGCCCGAACGGATCGCGGCGCCGCTCGGACCCGGCTCGACCGCCAACTCGACGACGCGCACCTGAGCCTCGTCGGTTCCCGATCCCGAGAACCAGCTCGTCAGCTCGTCGTCCAGTTGCGCTTCGTCCGAGATCAGTCCCTGAGCTTCGCCACGAAGCGCGTCGAGCGCCTGTTGCGTGGAACTGAGCTGCTCGATCGCCGCATCGGTCTCGACCTGCGGAGCCGGCGATTCGGTTCGATTCCGGGCGTTGTAGAACTCGTTGACCTGCTCGGTCGCTCCGATCGCAACCAGCGGATAGTCCGACGGGCGGCGGCCGGCGGCGACCAGTTCACGAGTCGCTTCGGAGCGGAGCGTATCGACCTGAGCCGCCAGATTGCGGTACTCGGGATGCGACGCGGTCCAGCCGTTGGTTCGGGCGAGCGTCTCGAGCTGTTCCTGACGCATCTGCAGCTCGACCAGGATCAGCTCGACGCGCGTCGGCAGCGGTGTCTCGATGCCGGGCGATGTCGCCACGGAAGTGCCGGACGACGAAGAGGCCGAGGTGCCGTTCGAGAGCGCGGCCGACGCGGTGAAGACACGCAGTCCGTCGGACTGGCGATCGATCGTCCGCTCGAACTGCTCGAACCAGCGACGACGACGATTGAGCGAGTCCTCCAGACGCGCCTGTTCCCGCAGCCAGCGATCCTGCAGCTTCTCCTGGAGCAGGCGGCGTTCGAGTCGCGAGGCGAAGTCGAGCGCGGCTCGGTTGACCAGATGAGCGATGAACGGATCGCCATGACCGTCGGCACGCACCTCGACCGCCACGTAGTTGCCGATCGGATCGTCGAGCTTGCGGAACTCGAGCGCCTGAACGAGCCAGGCGGACCACGCCTCGCGGTCGAGCGACTCGGCCGAGCGATGCATGACGCTCCACTGGTTCCAGGCCAGGTCGATCGTTTCGCGGAGCGCTGCGGGGGCGAGCGTTTCGCGCTGCACGTCGTCGATCAGCTCGGGAAGCGGCCGCGCGGTCGGCAACGGCTCGGCATAGGCGAGTTCGACCGTTGCGCCGCAAGGGATCGGCGACTTCTGCTTCGGCCAAAGGGCGATCGCGATCACCAGGATCGCCAACGCCAGTACGGCCGTCCGATAGAGTCGCACGGTCCGTTCCGCGGATCCGAACGCCTCGTCGGCGTCCTGGCGAGGCTGTCGGTCCGACGTCATGCTCGCATCCTTGCGATCGATGTCCGATGAGGCGCTGCACCGCCTCGGTCCGTCCCGATCCGGATCGGGAAACGCCGCGGCGCAGCAGGCGCGCACGGGACCGGATCCGTTCGTCTCATCGTCCCCGTTCGAGCGATCGCTTGAGAGCGATTTTGCCGGTCGTGTCGATTCGGCACGCGCTGCGGGGAGACGGAGAGTAGCGAGCGAGCGAGCCGGGACCAAGGTCGGTTCCGACCGGAACGCGGCACGGCGACCGACATGCCGCGTGGTCGAACAAGGCGTGTCGAGTCGCAGCGGCGCGAGGTGAGGGAGCGGAGCGCTCGTCGGACGGCGGCCGGCGAAGGCCGCGCCGAAAAGTCAGCCGCCGCTTGCTCCCTCGTCTCCGGCGGCATCGCGCTTTCGATCGATCCGCACCAGCGTGACGAACTCCCCTTGCTGACAGACCTGGCCGTTCTGCTTGACCAGACGATGGTTCCAGACGACCTGCCCCGAGCGGCGACCGGTCGCTTCCTTGCCGATCACCGAGCACTCGACGTGGACGGTGTCGCCGGCAAAGAGCGGATGGAGGAACTGCCAGTTGCGGATGCCGAGAAAGGCGACGGTGTCGACTCGTGGTGCCCCCGACTGAAGGCCGGCGACCCAGGCAAGCCCGAGCAGACCATGAGCGATCGGCTTGCGGAACGGGGTCCGCGACGCGAAGTCATGATCGACGTGCAGCGGATTGAAGTCGCCGGTGGTGCACGCGAAGTTGACGATATCCGCCTCGGTCACCGTTCGCCCCGGGCTGGTCCACGAGGCGCCGACTTCCAGGCGATCGAAGGTCAGAGGGTTCACGAGGCGCTCCGGACGGTGGGCGAGCGACAAGGCACGGCGATCGGTAAACGGCGTCCGACGGACGGCGATCCGGGGACGGAGGATCGCTCGTTCGACAGACGGGCGATGGCCGCGAGTCGCTCGCGGCCGTCGCGTTTGCTGGCGCAGGGACGGACCGACGCCGAAACGAAGGAAGACGACCGGCAGCCGGTCGTCTTCCGAGTCGGGGTGATAGGATTCGAACCTACGACCCTCTGCTCCCAAAGCAGATGCGCTAGCCAGACTGCGCTACACCCCGAGCGATCCGATCGTAATGACCGGGTCGGATCGTCGCAATCCCGCGGCCCGGTCGCAATCCGGTCGAGACCGTGCGACGGGGCCGGCGGAATCGTCGTCGGCCACCGAGCGAAAACGGGGCGAAGCGTGCGGCTGCGCCCGGGGTGTGGCGAGCCGCAGGGTGGCCATTCCGCTCAGCCGACGCGACGCAAGTCTTCGTCGGATCCGTCGTCGGTCAGCCGCTCGCGGATCCGGATGAACTCGTCGTTCGACCGGAAGTGGATCACGATCTTCCCCTTGCCGCGGGCGGTGGTTCGGATCTCGACCGAGGTGCCGAGGGCGCGGCGGAGCTGCTGCTCGAGCGCCTGGATCTGCGGCGACAGCGGCTTGCGGCGCGACGGCTTGCCGGTCGCCTCCGTCTCGGCCTGATCCTCCTCCGCCTCGACCGTTTCCATCACCCGCCGCTCGGTCTCGCGCACGCTCCAGCTCTCGCGCTGTACGCGCTGACAGTACTCGATCTGTTGAGCCGCATTTCCCAGCGGCAGCAGCGCTCGGGCATGTCCGGCCGAAATCCCTCCGGTCCGGATCGTATCCTGAACCACCTCGGGGAGATCGAGGATCCGGATCAGGTTGGCGATCGTCGAGCGATCGATCTTCAGCCGGTTGGCCAATTCTTCCTGAGTCGAGTCGTGCTCTTCGAGATAGCGACGGAACGAGAGGGCCTTTTCGACCGCGTTCAGGTCCTTTCGCTGCAGGTTCTCGACGATTGCCAGCTCGGCGACCAGTCGATCGTCGGCCTGACGGATCCGCGCCGGGATGCGAGTCCAGCCGGCCATCTGAGCCGCTCGCCAGCGGCGCTCGCCCGAGATGATCTGATAGCCGTCACCGATCCGCCGGACCAGGATCGGCTGGAGCATGTCGTGCTCCTTCAGGCTCTCCGACAGACTCGCCAGCTCCGGTTCGCTGAACTCGCGTCGCGGCTGGAACGGGTTCTCGACGATCCGATCGACCGACAGGTAGATCAGGCTCCCTTCTTCTGCGCTCGCCTCGGTGACTGAACCGGTCGACGCGACGCGAACGGTCGGCGCGTCGTATTCGTCGCTCGGCGCCGCCATGGTCGGGCGAGTCGGCGCGGCGAGACTCGCCAGCGTCCCCTGCGTCGTGCTAGCACCGGCGGAGGGGCGGTTCCAGTTGGGGGCGATACCGGCCGCGGAGACCGAGCCGCCGGGGGCGGGACTCGCCCCGGTCGAGGCGGGACGAGGTCCGGGGACGGCGGTGTGCGGTGCGATGCCCGACACGGTCGCCGCGGCGCCGAACGAAGCGACGGTCGTCGGCGACGCCGACGACGGAGGCGCGAACGAGGCCGGACGAGGCGTCTCGGTCCGATGCGCCTCGAGCGGTAGGATCCGCGGCTCGGCGGCCTCGTCCGAGTCGTGTTCGCGGTCCGGCGGGAGAGAGGAACCGAGGAGGGCTTCGAGACCTCGCCCCAGTCGACGCTTCTTCGGGTTATTCATCGTCACGTTCGAGCACCTCCATGCAAAGCTCGAGATAGGCCAAGGAGCCGTGTGATCGCGGCGCGTAGTCCAGGACCGAAACGCCGTGGCTCGGCGCTTCGGCGACCGCGACATCGCGCGGGATCACCGTCTCGAAGACGACTTCGCCGAAGAAGTCCCTGACTTCGGCATCGACCTCGAGCGTCAGTTCCAGAGTCGGTTCGTACATCGTCAGCAGGATGCCTCCGAACTCGAGTCGTCCCGAGCCGGTATGCATCACGTCGCGAATCACCTCGATCATCTGCGTCAGCCCTTCCATCGCGAAGAACTCGCATTGGATCGGCATCAGCACTTCGGTCGCCGCGAGCAGCGCCGTCCGCGTCAACGCTCCGAGCGACGGCGGGCAGTCGACGACGACGAAGTCGTACCGACCCTCGGTCGACTCGATTCGCCGGAGCAGATGGTGGCGAGTCGTCGGGTCACCTGCCGCCAGTCGCTGGATATCCTCGATCCGACGACAGCCGGGGAGGACGGCCAGCGAATGCGGCGCGACCGTCTGTTCGAACTCTTCGAGCGGCTGATCCTGCAGCAGCGGGTGGCGCAGGGCGGGAGCGAGTCCGAGCGACGAGGTGGCGTTGCACTGCGGATCGAGATCGATCAGCAGGCTGCGGCGTCCCGATTTCGCCAGCGCATCGGCCAGATTGACGGCGGTGGTCGTCTTGCCCACGCCTCCCTTCTGGTTCGCTACGCAGAGAATCCGGGCCAAGGCCAGCCTCCTTGCCGCCTGGTCGGGTCAGTCGAAACGCGGCGGGGATTCTAGCGGGAACTCCCGCGCCGCGCTAACGGCAGTTTGGCAGAGCGGCAGACGGAGGCTCGATCGGGCGCTGGGGCGACCGCTCCACGATCGTCACCGGTCCGTCCTTAAGCCCGATTCGCGAAGGAGCGCGGCCGGCACGGCGCGGTGCCGCTAGCAGCGCTGATGCCTCGAGCGGATAACTGCTTATACGGTTCCGTATAAGATGTCATTCGAGACAGCAGTCGCGAAAATCCGCGCGGCGAACACCCCGTGCCACGTGACACTCGCCTTGACAGGCAAGTGCCACGTGGAACCCGGATCCTCGCCGATCCTCGAGGTCCCCCGACTCGAGCGCGACCGCTCGCGAAGGTCGCAAGGGGGAACGCTCGGCCGTTGGTTCGAATCGTTCCCGATGCCGTCGTGCAGGTCGGCGCCGAGCGTGCCCCCGGCTGGACCCGAGGCGCGGAGTGTGCGGTGGTGATTCCGAACGAGCTTCGGAGCTTTGCGTTTTGGCGGCGTCGCACGGCCGCGCGTCGGGGACGACGCGGGCCAACCGTCGACCGACCGCTTGTCGTGCAGGTCGGCCCCCGGCGTTGCCCCGGCTCGTCCCGAGCCGCGGGGCGTGGAGTGATGAGTCCGAACGAGCTTCGGAGCTTCTCGACCTAGCGGCGTCGCACGACCGCGCGTCGGGGACGACGCGAGCCGACCGTCGGCCGACGCTTCGGGGACGCCCAGCTTCGGTCAGCCGACCGGATTGAAGACCATGCCGCTCAGCAGCTTCGGGTAGAAGTACGTGCTCTTGGCCGGCATCCGCTCGCCGTGCAGACTGATCACGCGGACATCCTCGACCGACGCCGGACGGACCAGAGCCGCCAGTTCGAACGGCTGAGCCGATCCGATCTGACCGGTCGCATCTCGCCCCGCGGTGTCGCCGCTCCGCAATCCCTCGACCACTTCGTCGATCGAGTGAACGTACTTCGGACTCGGCAGCCCCTCGAGACCGAGTCCTTCGGGGAGCAGCAGCTTGTGGAGGATCGACACGCCGAGGCCCCGCCAGGCGTCGCTCTGATCGGCGGCCACCTCGGCCAGTCGCTGGGCTCCGCCGGGCGAAAGCCGTGCGCGCAGCCAGGCGTCGTCCTGACGCGAGTAGAGACCGATCGTCCCTTGGGCACCTTCCACCTCGATCTCGTCCCAAAGATCGCGGGCATGGTCGATGCCGCTTCCCGTCCGCTCGATCTCGAAGTATTTCGCCAGTCGCTCCGCGATCGTGGCGGCCGACATCGGCGCCACGCCTCGGAACAGGCGATGCGTCGGCAGGACGATCATGCCGGGGTCGCTCATGCTGATCATCATCATCAGCACGTAGTTGGCCGGATGATCGTCGGTCAGCTCCCCCGCCTCGCGCAGCTCTTCGCGGAAGTTCAGCGCCGTCTCGTAGCGATGATGCCCATCGGCGATGAAGATCGGCTTGGGGCCGAGCGCTCGCTGTACGGCGGTGATCGTGGCGGTGTCGGTCAGCACCCACATCCGGTGCAGCACACCGAGATGATCGGTCGCTTCGATCGGCGCGGTACCGAGAATCGCCCCTTCGAGCAGACTCTGCGCCTCATTGGTGTCGTCGGGATAGATGCCGAAGATCGGACTCAGGTTGTGGCGACAGGCGCGCGTCAGCTTCAGGCGATCGACCTTCGGGCCTGAATGCGTCTGTTCGTGCGGAAAGATGTTCCCTTCGCCGAACTTCTCGAGTCGGCAGCGAACGAGCACGCCGCGACGAGTGATCGTCCGTCCACCTTCCTCGAACACCTGGTGATAGACATACAGTGCCGCATCGCTCTCCTCGAGCAGCACGCCTTGCTGTCGCCAGCTGCGCAGGAACTTGGCGGCGCGGCCGTAGCGAGCATCCTCGGCGTCTCCAGGTTCGTCCCGATTCAGGATCAGACGGACGACGTTCGACGGGTGGCGACGATACAGCTCGTCCTGCAGTTCCTTGCCGATCACGTCGTACGGCGGCGCGACGACGTCGCTCAGCGAACCGACATGCGAAAGGTCGTAACGGATACCGCGGAACGCCTGGATGTTGGCCATGGTAGGAAGAGGATCCCTGCGGAGAACGGAGGCCGCGGCGGAGCGGGGCCGCGCGGCGGAGCGAGAAGGCATCCGGTGGCGGATGCGGTCCGAAAACGAAGAAGGCTCCGCTGGTTATCGCGGAGCCTTCTCGCGTTGTCAAAGGGCGGCTCGTCAGTCACGAGCTCCGGCGGACGAGCACCGACGCTCTTGCGTCTCGCCTTCCGGCATCAGTAACGGTAATGATCCGGCTTGTACGGTCCCTGGACCGGGACGCCGATGTAGGCCGCCTGAGCCGGGGTGAGCTTGGTCAGCTTGACGCCGAGCTTGTCCAGGTGAAGACGAGCGACCTCTTCGTCGAGCGTCTTGGGAAGGACGTGGACGCCGATGTCGTACTTCTCGGATTCCTGCCACAGGGCGAGCTGAGCGATCACCTGGTTGGTGAACGACGCGCTCATGACGAACGACGGGTGTCCGGTCGCACAACCGAGGTTGACCAGACGCCCCTCGGCGAGCACCAGGATCGAGTGACCGTCCGGGAAGGTGTAGCGGTCGACCGGACCGCCGGGGACCGACGAATCCTTGATCGTGTCGCGGCGAATGTCCTTCTGGCTCTCGAGC
>CAZZBI010000184.1:0-640 GCA_964652385.1 uncultured Pirellulaceae bacterium
GGTGCGCAGTCCGGCGACATGAACCAGCAGCCCGGCGGCGCTCAGTCCGGTGACAACAACCAGCAGCCCGGTGGTGCCCAGTCCGGCAACAACAACCAGCAGCCCGGCGGCGCTCAGTCCGGTGACAACAACCAGCAGCAAGGCGGCGCCCAGTCCGGTGACATGAACCCGCAGCCCGGCGGTGCCCAACCCGGCGACAGCGGCCAGCAGCCCAGTGGTGCCCAGTCCGGAACCGAATCGGGGACGTCCGGCGATGCCGGTTCGTCCGGCGATCGCGACTCGCGACGTCCGGTCGATCCTCGGGCTGCGGACCCGAATCGATCGAATCGCAACGGGAGCGCCCCTGGTGGTCGCCCCGGCGACTCGACGGCGGACGACGTAAACCGCGGTGCGACCGAAGAGAACCTCCCGCCCGGCGAGGCGGCCAATCTCGACTATGCCCGCCGCGCAACCGACCTGGTGCTCGACTATCTGAAGGACCAGCAGGAGCGTCCCGATCCGAAGTTGCTGGACGAACTCGGCTGGACCGAAGAGCAGCTCCGCGAGTTCGCCGAGCGTTGGGAGGCGATGCGTCGCGCCGCGCGAGAAGGATCTCCGGACGATCGACGTCGACTGGACGAGCGTCTTCGCAGCCTCGGTC
>CAZZBI010000184.1:650-2687 GCA_964652385.1 uncultured Pirellulaceae bacterium
GGATCGGAGGGCTGCAGCAGGACGGTGCCCGCTCGAAGCCCCCTTCGGCCTACGCCGAGAAGTTCCGCCAGTTCCTGCGCGGCGCTTCGCAGGCCGAAAACCGCGAGGGGGGCGAAGCGCCTCGGTAAGGCCCCCCGTCCCGACTCGCGGCGTCTACACTGACTCGAACCGGTCGTCGAGCCCGCAACGGCTCGCATCGGTGCGTCTCAGGCCCGCCGAGGAGTTCGGATGTCGACGTTCCCCCGTTTTCTCGTCCCGTTCTCACCCAAGTCGTTGCCGCATCAGTTCACCGATGTCCTGATCATCGGCGGCGGCTTGGCGGGACTCCGTGCGGCGATGGAGGTCGATCCGCGACTGTCGGTCCTGCTCGTCACGAAGGACTCGCTCGACCAGTCCAACAGCAGCTATGCCCAAGGGGGCATCGCGGGGGTGCTCGGTCCCGAGGATCGGTTCGAGTTCCATGTGCACGACACCCTCGAAGCGGGCGGCTCGCTCTGCGATCGAGGGACGGTCGAGTCGGTGATCCAGGAGGCTCCGGAGCGGATTCGCGAGCTGATGGAGTGGGGAGCCCGCTTCGACACGTCGGCCGGTTCCCTCTCGCTGGGGCGTGAAGGGGGGCACAGTCACCACCGCATCGTTCATGCCCTCGGCGACGCGACCGGCAAGGAAGTGATTCGCGCGATGATGGCGGCGGTCCTGTCGCGTCCCAACGTCGCGATCCTCGAGAACACCTTCACCATCGATCTGCTGACCGCCGAGCAGCGTTGCCAAGGCGCCCTGGTCGCTCCGCGCGGCGAGACGAAGCGACTGGTCTGGGCCAAGGAGACGATCCTCTGCGCCGGCGGGACGGGACAGATCTATCGCGAGTCGACCAACCCGTCGGTCGCGACCGGAGACGGTCTGGCGATGGCGTTCCGAGCCGGTGCCGAACTGCGCGACATGGAGTTCATGCAGTTCCACCCGACCGTCCTGTACCAGGCAGGGAGCAGCCGGTCGCTGATCACCGAAGCGGTACGCGGCGAGGGAGCACATCTGGTCGACAAGAACGGCGAGCGGTTCATGCCGAACTACGACCCGCGAGCCGAACTGGCTCCGCGTGACGTCGTCAGTCAGGCGATCGTGTCGCAGATGGAGCTGACGCAGCACGCCTGCGTCTATCTGGACCTGAGTCATCTCGATCCCGAGACGGTGATCCATCGCTTTCCGGGGATCCGCAAGGCCTGCTCCGAGTTCGGCCTGGACATCGTGCGAGATCGGATCCCGGTCCGCCCCGGCGCTCACTACATGATCGGGGGAGTGACGACCGATCTCGCCGGACGCACCTCGCTCGACGGACTCTGGGCCGCCGGCGAGGTGACGAGTACCGGCCTGCACGGCGCAAATCGCCTGGCGTCGAACAGTCTGCTCGAAGGGCTCGTATACGGTGCGCGAGCCGGAGCGGGAGCGAGCAGCGCCGCGGCCGATCGCCCCGATCACTTCCGGGCGTTGCCGCTGACCAATCCGGTCGCCGCCCCTTCCCGACCGCTCGACCTCTCGGACATCCGCAGCTCGCTCAAGAGCCTGATGTGGCGATGTGTCGGTGTCCGACGCGACGCTTCGACGCTGCGGGAAGCGGGGGAGTCGGTCGACGCATGGTCGCGCTATGTCGCGGTGCAGCAGTTCGACCGCTCGGACGGTTGGGAGCTGCAGAACCTGCTGGCGGTCGCTCGGGTGATGATCGCGGCGGCGCGGACGCGCGAGGAATCTCGCGGGGTCCACTTCCGCACCGATCATCCCGACACCGACGACGCCGCCTGGCTCCGCCACGTCTGCTTTCGAGGGGATCGCTCGTACTTGAGCGAGCTTCGAACGGTCGGTTATCATCCCTGATTCGTCCCCTCCGAACCCGGTCAGCCTACGGAAAACCCTCATGAATTCGACGGCTCCCGCCGCCGCTCCCGCCGCGACCAAGGACTCCCGAGTCCCGATGATCGAGGCGGAGCATCTGTCGAAGTTCTACGGCGTCTTCGCGGCGACTCGCGACGTCTCGTTCAAGGT
>CAZZBI010000184.1:2697-10347 GCA_964652385.1 uncultured Pirellulaceae bacterium
GTTCAAGGTCCATCAGGGGGAAGTGGTCGCCTTTCTCGGCCCGAACGGCGCCGGCAAGAGCACGACGATGAAGATGCTCACCGGCTACATCGCGCCGAGCGAAGGGACCGCGCGCATCGCCGGCTTCGACATGACGCAACAGCGTCTGGAAGGGTCGAAGCGTCTGGGCTATCTCCCCGAGAACGGCCCGCTCTATCCCGACATGACGCCGCACGGCAGTCTGGACTTCTTCGCCGAAGCGCGCGGGATGCGGAAGAAGGCGAAGCGCGAGCGGATCGATGCGGTGGTCGAGCTGTGCGACCTGCGAAGCGTGCTGCACAAGCCGATCAACAAGCTCTCGAAGGGGTATCGCCAGCGAGTCGGGATGGCTCAGGCGCTGCTGCACGAGCCGGACGTGCTGATCCTGGACGAGCCGACGGGAGGCCTCGATCCGAACCAGATCCGCGGCGTTCGCGAGACGATCCGGCGTCTGGGCGAAAGCAAGACGATCCTCCTGTCGACGCACATCCTTCAGGAAGTCGCGGCGATGGCCGATCGCGTGGTGATGATCAACGAGGGACGCGTCGTCTTCGACGACATCACCTCGCGTCTCGATCCGGACGGACGAGGCCTCGACGAGGTCTTCGGCGAACTGACTCGGCCGAAGTGACCGTCGCACGCTCCGCTCTCTCCCCTCCCCTTTCCGCATCGAACCACGAAAGCGGGAGCCGCTTCCGATAGCGTCGCTCCCGTTTCCGCGAGCCCCGATTTTCCAGGACAGGATCGATCATGAGTCTGCTCGCGTTCCTCATGATGTCGGCCATCACGCTCCTCTTCGCCGCGCTGCTGATCTTCGCGGTCGTACCGCTCGGCATGTATCGCCAGGCGGCGTTCGCGGTGCTGAAGCGCAACTTCGTCGGCTACTTCATCAATCCGACCGGTTACGTCTTTCTGGCGCTCTTCGTGGTGCTGACCAGCTTCGCCGCGTTCTGGCCCAACGGCTTCTTCGCGTCGAACTTGGCGAACTTCGATCAGCTCGCGACCTACCTCCCCTACATCATGTTGGTCATCATTCCGGCCATCACGATGAGCACCTGGTCCGAAGAGAAGCGTCAGGGGACCGACGAGCTGCTGCTGACGCTGCCGACCACCGACACCGACATCATTCTGGGCAAGTACTTCGCGAGCATCTTCATCTTCACCGTCGCGCTCGCGCTCAGTCAGCTCTGGAACGTCTTCATCCTGATCCTGCTGACGCAAGGGGAACTCGACGTCCAGCTGCTGCTGACCAACTATCTCGGCTTCTGGTTCATGGGCGTCTCGATGCTGGCGATCGGCATGGTCGCCTCGTTCCTGACCAACAACCTGACCGTCGGCTTCATTCTGGGAGCCCTGTTCAACGCACCGCTCGTCTTCCTCGACTCGGTCGATACCGCGATCTCGCAAGTCAGCTGGTCGGGCTTCCTGTCGGAATGGAGTCTGCTGGGCCGGTATGAGCCGTTCGGTCGCGGACTGATCAGCCTGCCGTCGATCATCTACTTCCTGGGCATCGCCGTGCTGGCGATCGATCTCTGCCTGATCCTGATCGGTCGGCGGCATTGGGTCGGAGCGGCGAACGCCTGGCAGCGCGGACTGCATTACCTGGTCCGCTCGGCGATGATCGCCGTCGCCGTCGTTTCGCTCACCTTCATCGCGCAGAACACCGTCCTGAACCGGGTCCGGATCGACACCAGCGAAGGGCGTCTGAGCAGTCTGACGAGCGAGACGCGCGAGATCCTGACTCGACTGGCCGGCGAGAAGCGGGACGACGGAGAGCCGGCCGAGCCGATCCGGATCGAGGCGTTCGTCGGCGGCGAAGTCCCCGCCGAATACGCTCAGGTCCGCAGCGACCTGCTCAACCTGCTGCGCGAGTTCGATGCGCTCGGCGGCAAGCGACTGCAGGTGACGCTGCATAACGGCGTCGAACCGTTCAGCGTCGAGGCGCAGTTGGCGGCGAAGCGGTTCGACATCCAGCCTCGCCGCGTCGTGACTCGCTCCCAAGGAACGATCCGCGAAGAAGAGCTGATCATGGGAGCGGTCTTCACGTGCGGACTGGAACGAGTCGTCGTCCCGTTCTTCGAGCACGGCATGCCGGTCGAGTACGAACTGATCCGCTCGATCAGCACCGTCGCTCGCGAGAAGCGGCGGACGATCGGCATCGTGCAGACCGACGCACGGTTCCAGGGGGGCCAGGTGCAGCTGAACCTGTTCCAGGCCGCTCCGGTCCCCAAGCAGCTGATCGTCAGCGACTTCGAGAAGCAGTATCAGGTCGAGTCGGTCGATCCGTCGCAGGAGATCACGCTCTGGATCGACGATGCGAACGCCGAAGGAGGCAAGCGGCGGAAGTACGACGCGCTGATCGTCGTCCAACCGTCGTCGCTCGGCCCCGAACAGCTCGACAACGTCGTTCGCGCGATCCGCGGCGGCGTGCCGACCGCGATCTTCGAGGACCCCTACCCCGCGATGCTGAAGCGCTTCCTGCCGGGGACCGCCGAGCCGAAATCGGTCGATCCGCAGATGGCGATGCTCGGCGGCGGGCGGCCCGAGCCGAAGGGAGACATGCGGGCGCTCTGGGACCTGCTGCACATCGCGCCGGTCGCTCGGATCAACCAGTTCGGCAACCGCGATCCGTACGTCATCTGGCAGTCGTACAACCCGTACCCGCAGATCGACGACTTCACCGGCACCCCCGAGTTCGTCTTTGTCCGCAACCTGATGACCAACGTCGCCGAAAAGGATCGCGACTCGGGGCTGACCTTGAGTGCCTTCCCTCAGGATCCGCTCGATCCGGCCGCGACCGTCGCGACCGCGAGTCTCGAAGAGCTGCTGCTGCCGTATCCGGGGGCGATCCGCAAGGCGGAAGGGAAGACCGATCTCGAGTTCATTCCGCTCGTCCAGACCGGCTTTGCCGGCACCCTCTCGTCGACCGACCTGATCGAGAGCCAAGGGACGACTCCGGAGCGAGGACCGGAAGATGCCTACTACACGCTCGCCGTTCGGATCCGCACGTCGAAGGAAGCGGCCGAACGACTCGCCTCGGCCCCGCCGACGTCGACTGATGGGGAAGAAGCTGCCGAGGATTCGGCCGCGGAACCGACCGCGCCGATCGACGTCATCTACGTCGCCGACGTCGACTGTCTGACCAGCCAGGTCGCCGGACTCACCAGCCAACCGCAGTCCGAAGGGATGACGCTTCGCTGGCAGAACCGGATCTTCGCCCTGAACCTGATCGACTCGCTGACCGGCGAGACGGAGTACGTGACGGTCCGTGGCCGCGGTCAGCAGCATCGGACGCTGAAGGAGATGGAAGCCAAGACCGACTCGGAACTGCGACAGGTGCGCGAACTCGTCCGGACGTTCGAGCGCGAACAGCGCAGCGCGATCGAGGCGGCGAAGGAAAAGCAGGACGAGCTGCGCCGGACCGTCAACACGCAGCTCGAAGCGATGCGCCGCAAGCGCGCCCGAGGCGAGGATGTCGACCTGGTCGAGATGCAGGTCAAGGAGAACCAGCTTCGTCAGCAGGAAGAGAGCAGCAAGGTCCGCCTCGAGGTGCTCGAGGAACGCCTGACGCGCGAAACGGCTCAGCGGGTCCGCGAGGCGAACAACAACACGCGGCTCGAGATCCAACGGACCCAGTCCTGGTACAAGGGAATCTCGGTCGGGATCCCCTGGATCCCGCTGGCGCTGATCGGCATGGGCGTCTTCGCCTATCGCCGACTCCGCGAGCGGGAAGGGATCTCGAAGAGCCGGCTCCGCACCTGAACCCTCCCGAGCCGGTAGCGGATCGAAGCCTCCGCTGCCGGCCGCACCGCCGCGAACCGCACGCGCCGATCGAGGAACCCAACGTGTCGTCCGATACCTCCAAGACCCTGATTTCCGTCGCCGTCGCCGGTTCGCTCGCGGCGATCGCGTACTTCACGTACCCGTGGATTCCGCCGATCGAGCCGTCGGCGGACATCGGCAAGCCGCTGTTCGATCAGGAGCGGTTCACCGTCGAGAACGTGGCGACGCTCGAGATCGTCCGCTACGACTCGGCTGCCGACCGGTTCTCGGAGTTCAAGGTGACGCGCGATCGGCGCGGCATCTGGACGATCCCGTCGAGCGACGGCTATCCGGCCGACGCGGAAGAGCAGATGCGAACCGCGATCACGTCGCTTGAAGGGCTGACGATCGTCGACGTCATTCCCGATTCCGAGAATCTGTTCGAGGAGTTCGGCGTACTCGAGCCGGATCGGGCCGACACGGCGGTCGGACAGACCGGAGTCGGCACGCTGGTGACGGTCAGCGACGCCGCGGGCGAGACGATCGGCAGCCTGATCATCGGCAACTCGGACGAGAACCAGCCGAATCTCCGCTTCGTGCGGCGCCCGGGGCAGCCGCTGATCTTCGTCGTCGACTACGACCCGACGGTGCTCAAGACCGACTTTCGCGACTGGATCGACAAGGATCTGCTGCAGATCGACGCCGTCGATATCGCGCGACTGGATATCGACGATTATCAGGTGCTGATTCCCGAAGCCGGGGACGCCGGACGCCGCTTCGCGTCGATCCAACCCAGGTTCCGAGCCGCGGTCCGCTCGCAGGGGACGCGTTGGGAACTGGAACGATTCCTCGAGTATGTCGATCCGAACGAGCCGAACGAGCGAACGATCGGTGCCGAGGAGGAACTGAATCAGGTCCGGCTGAATCAGGTCGCCTCGTCCCTCGACACGCTGGAGATCGTCGACGTCGTGCGCAAGCCGTCGGGACTCGGAGTCGATCTGAAGGCGATCGATACGGCCGAGGAGATTCTCGACCTCAACGCCAGCGGCTACGTTCCGGCTCAGGCCGCCGACGGATCGCTCGAGCTCAAGAGCGTGAACGGCGACCTCTTCGTCGATACGGCCGACGGACTCCGATACACCTTGCGGTTCGGCAACATCCGGCAGGGAGAAGGAGCGGCGGGGAGTCTGGATCGCTACATGATGGTCGCCGTCAGCGTGAATGAAGGCGCCTTTCCGATGCCCGAGCTGCCGGCGCTCCCGGACATCGGACTCCCCGGCGGCGAAGCACCGTCGCCGACCGATGCACCGTCTCCGTCCGACGACGGCGCGCCCGCTCCGGGAGACGGCGCACCGACGCCGGGAGACGCCAGCGCTCCGGCGGGCGACGACGGCGGAGATGCGCCGATGACCGAGACGCCGATGACCGAGACGCCGGGCGGGGAACCGGACGACGGCCTTCAGTCACGCACCGCTGCTGCGGCTGGGCTCGCCTTCGTCTCGACGACGCAGGAAGCGGACGACGAAGCGACTCGTCGTCGCGATGCCGAGTACCGCCGATTGGTCGACGAGCGCAACGCCCGACTCGACACCGCGCGGCGACGAGTCGAGGAGCTCAACGGTCGGTTCGGCGACTGGTACTACGTCGTCTCGGAGAAGAGCTTCAAGGAGATCCGGATCGAGCGGAGCGAACTGATCGTCCCGCGCGGGACCGGAGCGGCCGATCCGAACGCGAATCCCGGTCTTCCCCCCGGGCTCGGCGGGCTCCCCGGGCTCGGCGGTCAGCCGAACTGAGAAGGCGTCGTGAGGGAAGCGAGTTCGAGGGACCGATCGGACGTCGAGGAGGATTCGGCTTGGCGGACGAGACATCTCGCGAACGAGAGTCCGCCGCTCGACGGCGTTCCCATCGGCTACTGACCTGGCTCGTCCGCTGCAACGGCCTCGTCCTGCTCCTGGCGCTCGGCCCGATCGTGATGCCTGCCGAGCTGATGCGTTCGATCCACGAGCGACTCGGGCTCGGGCCGTTTCCCGACGTTCCGATCAGCTACTACCTGGCGCGAAGTCTGTCGGCGACCTACGCGCTGCACGGCGCGTTGACCTTCGCGATGTCGTTCGACGTCGAACGCTATCGGCCGCTGCTGAAGATTCTCGTCGTGTCGAATGCCCTGTTCGGAGCCGTGATGTTCGGCATCGATCTCGCGGTCGGCATGCCCTGGTTCTGGACCGCGCTCGAAGGCCCTCCGATCGTCGCGTATGCGACCGCGATCGGAGTCGTGATGCGCCGTCGCTGAGGAAGAGCGCTGCCGGCCGAGCCGTCGACGCCACCGCGTCTTGCTTCGTCGGCAGGCAAGGCAAGACGGCGGACGCTGCGCCGCGTCAGCGTTTCGCTCCCGCCGCCATCGCCAGAATCCGCTTCCACTCGCCGGCCTTTACCGGCTGCACCGACAGTCGCGATCCGCGGCGCAGCAACTCCATCTCGGCCAAGCTCTTTTCCGCTCTCAGACGTTCGAGCGTCAGCGGTTCGGGGAAGATCTCTTCGAGCTTCAGTTCGACCATCATCCAACGCGGCTCGTCGGCGGTCGACTTCGGATCGAAGTGCGGATCGTTCGGATCCCACGCCGTCGGATCGGGAATCGCGTGGCGGCTGGCGACCGAGGCGCGGCCGACGATCGCCGGGGGATCGGAGTTGGAGTGATGGATCAGGACGCCGTCGCCGAACTTCATCGAATCGCGCATGAAGTTGCGCGCCTGGTAGTTCCGCACGCCGTCCCAGCCGGTCTTCTTGCCGGGGAGTCGATTCCAGTCGTCGATCGAGAAGACGTCCGGTTCGGTCTTCACCAGCCAATGTCGGATCTCGCCCGCCATCGCGTCGCTCGCTCTCCCCGAAGTCATCGGACGATCCGCCTCGCCGCGCGAGTCGCCGTTCGTCCGTCATGGTCGCCCCCGAGTCGTCGACTCGGGACGAAGGGAGTCTAGCGAGCCTGACGTCCGGGAACACTGGCCATCGTGCCGGGAGTTCCTCCTTCGTACAGACTGAAGTCGGCCCAGACCGGCAGATGATTCGAGATGTCGAGCGCCTCGTCCATCGTCAGATCGAACTCGTGGTAGAAGTCGAAGACCCCCGAGCGCCCCAGGTACTCGACGGTCCCCGGCTGGACGAAGGCGATGTTGTCGTAGGCGGCGGTCCCTCGCGTGTTCGTCGTCCCCTCGCGCAGCGCCACCTGCAGTCCGGTCACGTCGACATGCCTGACGATCCGAATCGGGTCGGCGTTGAAGTCGCCGAGCAGGATCACGTCATCCTCCCCTCGACCGTCGTTCCGTACGCCGCGCATCACGTCGGCCATCCACGAGAGTTCCTGGTCGACCAGATCGGGATCGACGTGAACGTTGACCAACGTGAAGGTGAAGGCAACCGACGGCTCGGGACCGAGCACCCGTCCCCAGACGACGAACGGCTCGCGATGCAGCAGATCATCCGGATCGGTCACGACGTAACTGCTCGAGCGATCGAGTTGCACGCGACTGGTGTCGTACAGGAACGCGTACTGCTCCTGCTGAGCCGTTCGACCGATCCGCGGGCCGGCGATGATGTCGAACCGCGGTTCGTCACGATTGACCCATGCCAGTAGCTGCTCGATCGAGCGAGGGTCCTTCGACGTGATCTCCTGCAGCGCGACGATATCGAACTGCTGCAGAACCAACGCCAGGCGAGCCATCGCCGCCTGGTCCTGGAGCTTCGACACGCCGAACTGCTCGAGATTGAACGTGGCGATCCGGATCGACGGCACGTCCCGATCGCGCACCGAGACGGTCGCGGTTTCGGTCGATTCCGGCAGGCCGGTGTCGCGCAGCGGTTCGACCAGGATCGCGA
>CAZZBI010000184.1:10357-10714 GCA_964652385.1 uncultured Pirellulaceae bacterium
CGGGATCGCGATCGCGTCCTGGACGCTATGGATCCGATCCTGCTGATGAAACAGGATCGCCGCCGCACCGACCGCCATGACGAGCAGCGTGATGATTCCGAGCCGCTTCACGGCTGACCTCTCGCACCGAGTTCCCCGTTGCCGCGGACCGAGGTCGCGACCGTCGACAAGTCGCCTTCCGACGACGACTCCTGTCGTTGGCTGTCGACCGTCGCAGGGAGCGACGAGGAACTGAAATCCGGTGCTCGGGAGAAATCGAGTCGTTCGCTAGCGAACGACTCGGCGGCTCGGTCAGCGACGTCGACTGGGCAAGCGTCAGATCGTCCCGCGCCTGCCGTACTGCGACCGACCCCGGTC
>CAZZBI010000185.1:0-10559 GCA_964652385.1 uncultured Pirellulaceae bacterium
CTCCGGCTCGCTCGCTCAGGATGACGCGGCGCTGCAGTACCTCCCCGCGTTCGTCGGGCTGAAGCAGCTGATCCTCTACGGACCGGCGATCGACAACGATTCGATGGAGGTCGTCGCGAAGCTCGCCGGCCTCGAACATCTGGATCTGACTCGCACCGCGGTCGGCGACCCGGGACTGGCGAAGCTCGTGACGCTGAAGGAGCTGAAGCATCTGCAGCTCTTCCGCTGCGACGTCACCGATGAAGGGTTCCGCAGCATCGCTCAGCTCCCGAAGATCGAGCAGATCCGCTGCGGCCAGACGCGCGTCTCGGACAAGGCGCTCGAGCACATCAAGGAGTTGCGGACCGTCACGGCGCTCGATCTCAGCGATTGCAATCAGGTGACGAGCGTCGGCGTCGGCATCATCGCCGGCTTTCCGAAGCTCCGCTTCCTGAAGCTCTGGGGGAAGCAGATCGACGACGCCGGCATCCTGAAGCTCGCCTCGCTCGAGAATCTCGAAGTGGTCGGACTGAACGACACCGCCGTGACGAACGAAGGGATGAAGGCGTTCCGCGGCA
Source organism: uncultured Pirellulaceae bacterium (assembly GCA_964652385.1). GTDB lineage: Bacteria > Planctomycetota > Planctomycetia > Pirellulales > Pirellulaceae > UBA11682. The sequence goes on from CAZZBI010000185.1 coordinate 558, forward strand.
AGAAGAAGCTCAAGGAGATCCATCTGGTCCGCTGCACGCTGGTCGGCGACGCGGGGATCGCCGAACTGGTCGAGAGCCAGGCGATGGAGCATCTCGATCTGCGCGACACCGGCATCTCGGGCAAGGCGCTCGAGACGATCGGCAAGTTCCCGAAGCTGCGGATCCTCGATCTCAGCGAGACCCTTTCGCCCGGCGTCGACGATGCGGGGCTGGCGCATCTGAGCGGCCTGACCTCGCTCGAGGACCTGAATCTCTGGCACACCGAAATCGGCGATGCCGGCATCGCACACCTGGCGAGCGTCACGTCGTTGAAGACGCTCAATCTGGACAAGACCAAGATCGGCGACGGCGCGCTCGAGACGATCGCGAAGCTGCCGAACCTCGAGTGGCTCCATATCGGTTCCAACGGCGGCATCACCGATGCGGGCGCGGCCAAGCTGGTCGACGCCAAGAAGCTCAAGTACCTGAACATCACCTTCGATCTGAACATCTCGGATGACGTCCTGTATCAGCTCGAGGACGCGCTCCCCGAATGCAAGATCGAAGGTCCGTGAGCCGAACGGCCTGACGAGTCCGGACGGACGGGACGAAAGCGAAGCATGGACGGTTCTTTCGGCTCGTCCTGGGACGTCGACCGCCTGGAGCAGGCCGACCGGGCCCATCTATGGCATGCCTTCACGCCGACGGCACGGTATCGGCCGTGGATCATCGAACGCGGCGAGGGGTTCGAGCTGATCGACATCCGCGGGCGTCGCTATCTGGATGCCGAGTCGGGACTCTGGTGCAACGTGCACGGTCACCGGCACCCGCGGATCGACCGAGCGATCCGCGACCAGCTCGATCGGATCGCTCACGTCACTCTGCTCGGCATGACCAGCGACGTGACGGTCCGGCTGGCCGCGGCGCTGATCGCTCGCGCTCCCGAACCGCTGCGGCAGGTCTTCTTCTCGAGCGACGGCGCGTCGTCGGTCGAGGTGGCGATGAAGCTCGCCTTCGAGTACCACCGTCGCATCGATTCGCACACGGCCCGCGATCGTTTTCTCTGCTTCGATGCCGCCTATCACGGCGACACGATCGGCACGCTGTCGGTCGGCGGCGTCGACCGGTTCAATCGCGTCTTTCGACCGCTGATGTTCCCGACGCTTCGCGCGCCGATTCCCGATTCGTATCGTCGGCCTGCGGGAGTCGCACCGGAACAGGCCGCCGAGGCGTATCTGGCCGAGCTGGCGAAGACGTTCGCCGAACAGGGAGATCGGATCGCGGCAGCGATCATCGAACCGCGCGTGCAGTGCGCGGCGGGCATGATCGTCCATCCCGACCGCTTTCTCGCCGGACTCCGCGATCTCTGCGCGCGGCATGGGGTGCTGCTGATCGCCGACGAGATCGCCGTCGGCTGCGGACGGACCGGCACGTGGTCCGCTTGTGAAGCCGAAGGAGTCGTTCCCGATCTGCTCTGCTTGGGCAAGGGGCTTTCGGCCGGCTATCTGCCGCTGTCCGCGACGTTGGTCGCAGCGGACATCGTCGAGGCGTTCCGCGGAACGCCCGAGGAGCCGGGGATCTTCTGCCACGGCCACACCTTCGGCGGCAACCCGCTCGCCTGCGCTGCGGCGCTCGCATCGCTCGAACTCTTCGACGAGACCGATCTGCTCGCGAACGTTCGGCGACGCGGCGAACAGCTGATGCTGCGACTCGAGCGAACGTGCGAACATCCGGCGGTCGGCGACCTGCGCGGACGAGGGCTCGCGATCGGGATCGAACTGGTCGCCGATCGAGTCGCGAACACGCCGTTCGATCCGTCGCTCGGAATCGGCCGTCGCGTCTGTGACCAGGCGATCCGCCGCGGCGTCTGGCTCAGGCCGCTCCAGGATGTCGTGACGATCGTCCCGCCGCTGGCGATCGGCGAGGCGGAAGTCGAACGGATCGCGACGGTGGTCGACCAGTCGCTCCGCGCCGTGTTCGATCAGGACGGCGGACTCGACGAGCGGGGCGAACTCGACTGACGCGCGGTCAGTTGCTTTCGCCGCCGCCGGCCGCCGCCGGTTTCTCTCGCCCCTCAACGCGCCGTCGACGGCGCTTCTTGAGCTTGGCCTGCCACGGGAGCCACCAGAGATAGGCGCCGGTCAGCCAGAGTCCGAAGAGGACGAGACCGTTGGGCAGAAAGATCCACAGCTTCGCTGCGTCATGGAAGTACGACCCGTCGTGCAGCATCTCGATCAGGTCCGAGCGGCGATAGGCGGAGTGCAGCACCTCGCCGCTTCGAGCGTCGAGCTGCAGTTCCCAGTTGCCGTTCGAGACGACCTTGATCAGACCGCGATCGGCCCGAACGTCCAGTCGAGCGACATCCTCCCAGCTCGCGATCCCCGCCTGCGGTTCGGCTCGGGCGATCTCCAGCATCCGGTCGAACGTCAGCGTCGGCTCCCCTTTCGAACCGCGCATCGTCGGTGGCTGAACCCAGGGGACTTGCTTCTTTACCTGCAGCAGCAGCCCGGTGACGATCACCAGGAGCATCGGCACGGCCGTGACGAGCGCTCCCCAACGGTGCAGGCGACGCAACCAGCGATTCATCGGAGGACCTCGGGCCGATCGGAACGACCGCCGCTCGCGACCGAGCGACGGGGACTCGGACTCTAACGTCGCGCGGCCTGCGCCTCTACTCCCGAAATGCCGCTCGCCCCCCGACGGTTCTGAATCGGCGGACCTCGTTCCGATCGGTCCGAACCCGAGTCGTGACCGGTCTCGGGCAAGGAACCCGACCGATCCGACCGGGCGACCACGCGAAGCGACTTGCCGTCAGCGCCGAATCCGAGGAAATCTCCGGCCCGACAAGCGGCGGTGATTGTTCGGGATGCCTGGTCTGGATAAAGTCGGTCGACACGCTCGGTCGAGCCGCTCGGCTCCGTCGATCGGGCGTGCTCCGAGTCGGTCCGCAGCTCGCTGCGTCACCGCTTCGGTCGCCTGCGTCCCACGGCAGGCGCTGCCGGCTCGGCCCCCTTTCGTTCGCGAGACTCCGCGTCGCTCGATCGCTCGCGACGAGCCGGCGGAGGTCGCGTCGGACATCGACGATTCTCGGCACCGAGGTATTTCGATCATGCGAACGAATCGCTCGCTCGTCTCGTGGCTCCCCCTGATTCTGCTCGGACTGATTTCCGGTTCGCTCCTGCTGACGCCGGCTGCGGCGCAGCGTTCGGCGCCGCAGGAACCGATCGCCCCGCCCGAGGGTTGGATCGACGCGGCGATCGAGTGGCGGAGCGTCGGTCCGGCCAACATGAGCGGTCGGATCACGTCGCTCGCCGTCTATGAGGCGGATCCGACGATCTGGTGGGCCGCTACCGCCTCGGGCGGACTGCTCAAGACGACCAACGACGGTCGGACGTTCGAACACCAGTTCGATCGCGAAGCGACCGTGTCGATCGGCGACGTGCAGGTCTTTCAAGGGAATCCCGACATCGTCTGGGTCGGGACGGGCGAAGCCAACCCGCGCAACAGCGCCTCGTGGGGGAACGGCGTCTATCGTTCGACCGACGGCGGCAAGAGCTGGACGCACTGCGGTCTGGACAAGACCTTTCAGACCGGGCGCATCGCGCTCCACCCGACCGATCCGCTGATCGCCTACGTCGGCTCGCTCGGGCGACTGTGGGGACCGAACGAGGACCGCGGCCTGTACAAGACGACCGACGGCGGGCAGACCTGGACCAAGATCCTGTACGTCGACGACAAGACCGGGATCATCGACGTGCAGATGAGCCCGGCCGACCCTCAGACGCTGATCGTCGCCACCTACGAACGTCAGCGCGACGGCTTCGACGGCAATGATCCGGCGAAGAAGAACGGTCCCGGCTCGGCGCTCTGGAAGACGACCGACGGTGGCGCCACCTTCCGCAAGCTCACCAACGGCCTGCCGACGGTCAATCTCGGGCGCATCGGGCTCTCGTGGTACCGCCAGGATCCGAACTACGTCTATGCGATCGTCGAGACGGAGAAGACCGGAGCCGAACCGGAGAACGCACCGTGGTTCGGCGTGCGAGGCGAGGATGCCGACGTCGGCGCCCGCATCGTCGAAGTGACGGCGGACGGTCCGGCGGCCAAGGCCGAACTGAAGGTCGACGACATCATCGTGCAGATCGACGGCCAGACGGTCGCGTCTTATCAGGACCTGCTCGCCAAGGTGCGGCGATTCGAAGCGGGGCAGACCGTCAAGCTGCAGGTCGCTCGGCAGCGCGAACTGCTCGATCTGGAAGTCACCTTCACGCAGCGGCCTCAGTCGCCGCAGCGCGGCGGCAACAATCCCGACCGCGAAACGCAGGCCGGAGCCCGCAGTCCGTTCGACGGCGGCCTCGGCGGCCAGCTGCCCAACTACGAGGATCAGCAAGGTTCGGCCGGACAGGAGTTCGGCGGTGTCTTTCAGTCGGCCGACGGCGGTGAGACCTGGACGCGGATCAACAGCGTCAATCCGCGGCCGATGTACTACAGCCAGATCCGAGTCGATCCGAGCGATCTGAACTTCGTCTACGTGCTCGGGACCGAACTGTACAAGTCCAAGAACGGCGGTCACGACTTCACCGACGACGGCCATGGCGGGGACGTCCATGTCGATCACCATGCGCTCTGGATCGATCCGCGCGACGGACGTCACATGATCCTGGGGAACGACGGCGGCCTGTACGTGACGCGCGATCGGATGGCCCAGTGGGATCATCTGAACCATGTCGCGATCGGGCAGTTCTATCACGTCGGCCTGAGCGCCAACCGCAACTATCGGATCGTCGGCGGTCTGCAGGACAACGGCAGCTGGGGAGGTCCCTCGCGAGTCGCGAACGGTCCCGGACCGGTCAACACCGATTGGTACCGCGTCGGCGGCGGAGACGGCTTCGTCTGTCTGGTCGATCCCGAGGATCCCGATCAGATCTATTTCGAGAGCCAGAACGGCGCGATGGGGCGCATCAATCTGCGGACCGGCGAACGAGGGTTCATCCGCCCGCGCGCTCCGCAGGGGACCAGCTATCGCTTCAATTGGAAGACGCCGTTCCTGCTGAGTCCGCATAACCCCCGGATCCATTACAGCGCCGGCAACTACGTCTTCCGCAGCGTCGCGCGAGGAGACTCGTTGCGAGCCATCTCGCCCGAGATCACTCGGACCGATCAGGGTTCCGGCAGCGCGATCGCCGAATCGCCTCAGAGCGAAGGGATCGTCTATGTCGGCACGACCGACGGCTGGGTCTGGGTGACGGTCGACCAAGGGAAGACCTGGGTCAACGTCTTCGAGGATCCTTCGGCCCTCGTTCCTCCGGCTGACCAGCGCGGCCCCGGCGGGCCGGGAGGCCGAGGTGGCTTCGGCGGCGGACCCGGTGCTGCCGGTGGCCAAGCAGGAGGGGGCGGTCCCGAAGCGGGGGCCGGCGGCGGCCCGGGCGGAGCTCGCGGCGGTCAGGGCGGACGCGGTCGAGGCGGGCGCGGCGGCTTCGGCGGAGCCGGCGGGATGAACCCCGAGCGGCTGAAGCAGATGCTCCTGTCGCGCGATCAGAACGGTGACGGCGCCATCAGCGCCGAAGAGATGGGCGAACGGATGGCGCCGCTGATGGCTCGCTTCGACGCCAACGGCGACGGCACGCTCGACGCCGAGGAGATCGCCAAGGCGGGGGCTCCCCCGGCGGCGACGGCCGGCGATCCCCCAGCGGCCGAAACGCCGGCGACCGAAACTCCCGCCGCCGAAGCTCCGGCTCAGGAAGCTCCGGCTCAGGAAGCTCCGGCGACCGAGGCGCCGATGACCGAAGCGCCTGCCGAGGAGGCGACTCCTTCGACCGAAGCCCCGGCTCAGGAAACGCCACCGACCGAAGCTCCGATGGCCGACGCTCCGATGGCCGAAACTCCGGCCGCCGAAACGCCGGCCGCTGCGGCTGCCGACGACAAGCTCTCCGGATCGTGGAGCTGCCGATTCCTCGGTGATCGCTTCCCGGCGGATCGTGCGTCGTTCGATCTGATCCTGCGTCGCGACGCCGAGGGGAAGGTGACCGGAACCTATCGGTCGACGCAGCTCGAAGGGACCGTCTCGGGCGGGACCTTCGATGCGGCGACCGGCACGGTGTCGCTGGCGATCGAGACCGAGCGGTCGGCGATCGCGGTCACCGCCAAGCTCGAAGGGACCAAGCTGACCGGTTCGCTCGACGTCAACTCGGGCTCGATGGTCATCGAGTTCGAGGGGACGCGCGCCGGCGATGCGCCGGCCGCCGCCGACGAGACTCCCGCGAGCACCGGACCGACGAGCCGCCTTGGTGCGCTCGTCCCGGGGCCGCGCTGGGTCAGCTCGATCGAAGCGTCGCGGTTCCAGGCGGGACGGATCTACCTGACGCTCGACGGCCATCGTTCCGATGACCTCGAGCCGTACGTCTTCGCGTCCGAAGATCACGGCAAGTCGTGGCGTTCGATTCGAGCGAACCTGCCGACCGAGGCGGGGACCTGCCATGTGATCCGTGAGGATCTGCGCCGTCCCGACATCCTGTATCTGGGATGCGAGATGTCGTTGTGGGTTTCGCTCGATCGCGGCTTGTCGTGGCATCCGTTCCGCGACAATCTGCCGACCGTGGCCGTCCATGAGATCGCTCAGCATCCGACGGCCGGCGAGATCGTGCTCGGCACGCATGGTCGCAGCATCTGGATCGCGGACGTGACGGCGCTGCGGCAATTCGATGCCGACGCGTTCGCCGAACCGGTCGTTCTCTTCCGGCCGAACACCGCGATCCTCTGGCGAAGTGTCGTGCAGGCGGGCGACAGCGGGACGCGACGCTTCATCGGCAGCAACCCGCCGAGCGGTGCGCGGATCAGCTACGCCTTGGCCGAAGCGGTCGAAACGGTCTCGATCACCGTGCAGGATCTCGAGGGGACGGTCCTCGCGAACCTGACCGGTCCTGTCGAAAAGGGATTTCATACGGTCAACTGGGATCTGCGACGCGAGGTGCGTCAGCGCGGCCGGACCGGTCGCGGCCCGACGGCCGCTCCGGGACGCTATCTGGTCGTGCTGAAGGCGGGCGACGTCGAACGGCGGACCGTCCTCGAGGTCGAGGCCGATCCGGACCAGCCGGTGGACGATGCCGCGGCCGAGGATCTCGACGCCTTCTTCGAGGAAGTGCTCGGCAGCGGCGAGGAAGACGAGGGAGCGGACGATGACCAGGACAGGATCGAGTAAGGTCGGACGCGGTCTGAGATTCGGGCTCGGCACGGCAGCGCTCGCGCTGCTCGGTGGAGCTCCGTTCCCGGCGATCGGCGCGGCGGCTCAGGAGGGAACCCCTCCTGCCGCCGCCGCTCCGGCGACGCAGGAGACGCCGGCGACCGGTGACGATGCCGCGCCGGAACTCGACGCGGCGACCAAGGAGCGGTACGAGAAGTTCGAGCGGATGATGAGCGGCGCGCGACTCGTCGGGCGCTTCTCGATCATCGGCAAGAACGATGGGGCGGCCGATCAGGAAGAGGAGTACCTGATCCGGCGCGTCACCAAGTCGACCGAAGGGGACTTGTGGGTCTTCATGGCTCGCATCAAGTACGGCGACAACGACTACACCGTCCCGCTGCCGATCGAGGTGAAGTGGGCCGGAGACACGCCGGTCATCACGCTGACCGACTTCACGATTCTCGGTCAGGGGCCGTTCAGCGCGCGAGTCGTGCTGCATGACGGCAAGTACGCCGGCACCTGGTCGCACGGCGAAGTCGGCGGGCACCTGATCGGCCGGATCGTCAAGGACGAAGCGGCCGATCCGCCGCAGCCCTGATCGTTCCGGCATGGCCGTACGCCGCCGGGGATTCCTGCCAGACCACGGGACGATCGGGCCCTCTCCGACGAGCCGTCACGACAAGCCCGCCGGATAACGCCCGATGTCGGAACTCGTTCTTTCCCTGCTGGTCTCGCTGGCGGCGATCCTGGTCTGCGTCGGTGTGCACTTCGAAGGGCTGCTGTTCGCCTCGTGGATCGTCAAGCAGATCGGCTATCGTCGTCTCAGGGTGGCGGTCGTGGTGACGATCGCCATCCTGTTGCACCTGATCGAGATCGTCATCTTTGCCGTCGGCTGGTGGCTCATCGCCCGCTCCGCGGCGGACGACATCGGTTTTCAGGTCCGGACCTTCGCGGACGCGGTCTATTTCTCGGTCATCACCTACACCACCGTCGGCTACGGCGACATCGTGCCGATCGGTTTGGGACGGATGCTCGCCGGTATCGAAGCGCTGATCGGTCTGGTCCTGATCGCCTGGACCGCCAGCTTTACCTTCTACGAAATGCAGCGCAACTGGGGCCCTGCCTCGGAACACCGCCATCGCTGATCGCGATCGGGCGTCGGCCGTCAATAGGGTTCGAACCGGAGGGCCCAGCGTTCGAACACGTCGACCGCGGCGGCGAGCTCGTCGATCGCGATCCATTCGTCGATCGTGTGCGCCTGGTCGATCGATCCGGGGCCGAAGACGACGACCGGCGCTCCGAGCTTCGCATACCGCGGCGCATGAGTTCCGAACGGGACACCGATCGGCGCGGACGGTCGCCCGAGTCGTTCGACCTGATCCGCGAGTGCGGCGGCAAGCGACCCGTTTCGGTCGTCGACCAGCGGCAGCGACTCGGTCCAAGCCTCGCCGCTCGTCGCCTGTGCTGCCGGGATCGACGCGAGCAGCTCCGCCGTCTCGCGTCGCACGCCCTCGAACGTCTCTCCCGGCACCAGTCGGCGATCGATCTCGATCTCGCACCGGTCCGGCACGATGTTGACCGCCGTTCCGCCGATGATCCGGCCGATCGACGTTCTCGGTCGACCGCAGCGCGGATGTTCGATCCCTGCGGTTCTGAGACGTTCGGCAAGCCGGCTCCAGGCGGCGATCACCAGCCCCATCCGTTCGATCGCACTGGCGCCGAGTTCCGGGCGCGAACTGTGAGCCGCCTGGCCGCGCGTGGTGATCGTCCAACGCAGCACGCCGTTGTGTGCGACGACCGGCTGCAGGCCGGTCGGCTCCGCGACGACCACCGCGTCGACGCGCTGCGGGACGCGCGACGCGAACTCGCCGTGTTGCCAGCGATTCACGACATCGATCGCCCCGGCCTGGCCGAACTCCTCGTCGCAGGAGGCGATGAAAGCGAGCGGCGGACGCTGCGCTGAAGGACGAGTCGCGAGCCGCTCGAACGCGACGAGCATCGCCGCCATCGGTCCCTTGACGTCGCAAGCCCCTCGTCCGCACAGGCGTCCGCCGACGATCCGCCCTTCGAACGGTCGGTCGCTCTCGGCTGCCGGCGGCACGGTGTCCTGATGGGCATCGAGAATCAGCGTTCCGCGTCCCGCTTCTCCGGGGAGCGTCGCGACGACGCTTGTGCGCCCCGAGGTTGCCTCGACCGACTCCGCGGCGATCCCGCGCTCCGCGAACCAATCGAGCAGGAACTCGGTCATTGCCCGTTCGCACGGCGGATCCCCCGGCGCTGCCGGACGCATCGGGCTGACGCTCGGAACCGCGATCAGTCGCTGCGCCAGTTCGAGCACATCCATCGATCGACTCCTTGCCGTGTCGTGTCGCGAGACTGGTGTACCCGGTGCGCCGAGGATCGACCAGTGGCACCTCAGGAAACCGACCGCCGCTCCCCCTCGGTCACCCGGCTCGTTCGAGGCTGCTCCCGCATCGGCAGGACTTCTCTCCTGTGACCCACGCGACTCGCTTCCGCTTCTTCCGCCGAGTCTAATGTCGCGGACCACTCCCCCCTCCTCTTCCACCGACCTTCGGGAGCGACCGGGCATGCCGCACCGCACTGACGACTCGACTCGGACGATCGATCGACGGACCTTTCTGGCGAGCGGCGCAGCGGTGCTGCTGGCTCGGCAGGAATTCGGGCTGACGGGGAATCTGCGCTCGGATTGTGGCTGCTTGGTCGGAGTGGCGATGCCCCTCATAGATGTCCCCGGCCTGCGCCTCATGCGGGATCCCACACGGGGCGGCCTTGCGACCGTCGCTCACGATCACCTTGCCGTTGGGCGCGTCGTAGTTCCAACG
>CAZZBI010000186.1:0-9438 GCA_964652385.1 uncultured Pirellulaceae bacterium
AGACACGGGCATGTTCGGGTCCTTACGGAGGCTGGTGGATCGCGGAGGCCCTCTCCGGGCGGGGCTTCGATCGATCCCCGATTCGCCAACGGTAACGGCCCCGATGTCGTCTCGGCAACGCCCCGAACGAGGCGCGGCGAGGGAAAAGCAATGCGGTGTAGCGCGGCCGGCGGCCTCGGACCCGTCGAACTTGCGGGGATCCGGGGCAGGGGGCGTCGCCAACCGGTCACCGGAGGCGCGGAGAGAGAGTCTCAGGAAGCGAGCGGAAGATGCGAGGGGTCGTGCAGCGGGTCCGGAGTGCGTCGGTGACGGTCGACGGACAAGTCGTCGGACGCATCGATCGAGGGCTGCTCGTGCTGGTCGGCGTAGAGGTCGGTGACCGTCCCGAGGATGCGGAGTACCTCGTCCGAAAGATCGCCGCGCTTCGGATCTTCGCCGACGACCAAGGGAAGATGAACTGCGACGTCACCCAGGTCGGCGGGAGCGTGCTGGTGGTGAGTCAGTTCACGTTGCTGGGGGACTGTCGCAAGGGGAACCGCCCGAGTTTCGTCCGTGCCGAGGGGCCTGAGGGGGGGCGAGACGGTTATCGGCGCTGCTGCGACGGGCTCGCCCGACTCGGGCTGACGGTAGCGACCGGCGAGTTCGGAGCCGACATGCAGGTCGAGTCGATCAACGACGGTCCGGTCACGATCCTGATCGACAGTCGTCGGACCTTCTGAAGGTCGACGGGGTCAGCGCCGCAGCGATTCGCTGTCGGCAGAGGCCTCGCGCGTCCGCCGGATCCAGTCCTGCAGATAGTCGGTGGCGGTCTGTTCCAACCGGTCACGTCGCTCGCGAACCGGTTCGGTCCATGACGGGTCGCCGAACGCGATCATCGTCAGCAGGACCAGCTTGGCGTAGGTCGAGACGTTCGGCCAGAGATCCCGTTCGGACCAGAGCTTGAGTGCCGTACCGAACGACTTCTTGGTGCGCGGGAGGCCATGGGCGAAGTCGATGGCCCAGAGTTCGTCGACCACCAGATGAGAGAGGAAACCGAGCACGACTCCCGACGACTTGAACAGGCGAACCGGCGTGACGTCGTGAGAGGTCATCAGATAGCAGATCAGTCCCGCGATGAACGCCGCAGGAATGCTGTGCCACATGCCTCGGTGGACCGTGTAGCGCTTGAAGAGCTCGGCGACGCCGTAGCGGACCAGCAGATAGACCGCCGCTCCCGCCAGGACGAGCGATTCGCGATCGAGACCGAGATCGCCGAAGCGATCCATCAGCATCATCGGGGCGACGGCCGCGGAGAGCGAGATCGTTTCGCGAACGGGAATCCCCGAGTCGCTGTCGAGATCAGGGAGCATCCCCGAAATGCCGCAGAGCGCCGCGGTAAGCAGACTCTGCTGGACCGTCATGTCGAGCGTCGAATAGCCGAGCATGCCGTAGCCGACACCGACCGCCGAGCTGACCGTGATGTGCGTTCGGAAATCAGCCACCCGAGCCTCCCTGAACTCGGCTCGTCGGTTCGACCCGGTCTGCTTCGCGGAAAACCGGTTCCGGAGCGGAAGCGAGCCGAACGGTCGGAGCGGCGCCTCGTGCGCCGACGACGAACCTAGTCCAAACCCGGAATCGCTCCAAGATCAATCGTGCGACCGACGAACTGCGTCCTGCCGATCGGTCGTCGTCGGTCGTCGCGAAGGGCGCCGCCGATCGGATCGAGTTGGACGCGGCAGCGCGACGGTCGGCGGTTCTGCCGGCGGTTCCCCCGTTCGCCCCCTACCCCGATCCGCGGTTGATCTTCGCCCTTGGCCGCTTCGTCGCTATACTCCCCGCCGCAAAACGGCCCCGCCTCGGCTTTGCGCTCCGGCGGAATCCCAACGAGAGACCGGACGATATGGAGATCTACGACCTGTTCATGCTCGGGATCTTCATCGCGGCGATCCTGTTCGGCGCGATGAAGGGGCTGGCGTGGCAGATCGCCAGCGCTGCGGCGCTGTTCGGCAGTTATGTCGTCGCGATCACCTTTTCGAGTACGGTTGCCGGACATATCAATGCCGAGCCGCCTTGGAATCGTTATCTGGCGATGTTCGTGCTCTATCTGGGAACCTCGTTCGCCGTCTGGATCGGTTTCGCCTTCGTCCGACGGATGATCGAAAAGGTCGAGATGAAGGACTTCGATCGTCAGGCCGGCGCCGTCGTCGGCGCGATCAACGGACTGGCGGTCTGCCTGGTGATCACCTTCTTCGCCATGACGCTGCCGTTTCTGGGAGACGATCAGAAGTCGGCGATCAGCCGTTCGAAAGCGGGTTATCTGATGGCCTCGGTCGTCGACAATCTCAGCATCGGCATGCCGCCGGATGTCGATCGGGTCGTCCGGCCGTATCTCGATCAGCTCGGTGACGATCTCGATCGCCACAGTAGCGGCGAGACGATCGACGACGCGGTCCGCTCGCGTCCCGAGTCGGCCGACTCGCGATCGAACCCGTTCGGCTTCCCGAACCTCGGCGGATCGAACGCCGACGGTTCGAGTGCGAGCGGGGCGAACACCCCTGCCGGTTCGTCGACCCGACAACCTGATCCGTGGAGCGATCCCGCCTGGAAGCGGCTCGCCGAAGAGATCGGCCGCGCCGTCCAGCCGCGCTGATTCGTCGAGGCGACTCGAAGGCGTCCGGCGGTCGATTCGGTCGCCGAGCGGAGCGTGCTCGAATCGCGCGACAGGCTCGGTGCGATCGATCCCGGCCGCAGGAGTCCGAACTCCGTCAGAACGTGTCGGCGGCGGAGCAGGGGGGCGCACCGCGGATCGGACTCGGTCCGAACGCCGCGTCCCGGGCGCCGAACGCCGCCCGCGAATCGGGAACCGAAAGTCGCTGAGCGGCAGCGAGCCCGGCGTCGTTCGTCGCTGGGCGACACGCCGCCGAGTCTGGCGTCGGCGATGATCGTCGCCGCGTCGGATCGCACGGGCGAACCGAGCCTGCTTCGGATCGGCGAACTGTCGTATCGCGGAGGCGGAACGGTCTTGAGTCGACGGCGGGCGGCTCGGGGCGTCCGAGCGTATTTCCAGGGATTTTCGACCCTCGAACCGCACATAAGAGACATTATCGGACGTTGCGGGGCGCCCGTGATTGCCGGGGCCGAGGCACGGTTCGGACGGCCGGTCGATCCGAGACGCTTTCTCTCGGCGGGCCCTGAACGAGTTCGACGAAGCGGTCCCGCGAGTCGGCTCGGATGCCGAACGACGCTCCCGCGGCGCCGAGGATCATCCTCGCGGAGCTCGGGCGTTCTTCGAGCGACGCGACGGTCGGCCGCGAGGCGGATCGGAGTTCGGCCGGTGTCGCCGGAGCGACGTCGCGGCTGTCGTCACGAATCCGGTTTCGATCGTCGCTGCGCCGATCGCGCGGCCGATCGAGGTCGCGCCGCGAGTCGCTGCGCGGAGTCTGACGGACGACCACCGCGCCCGCTTCGCGGTCGAGTCGGCGACTGGGCTCGCAGGCCGGGCGCGCGGACTCGGAAGGCTCGTTCGGTGTCGCGATCGAACCGGAGTCGTCACGTCCGGAGCCGAGCGCCCCCGATCACTCGCCGACGGTCAGGAACTGTCCCATCCGTCGGAACTTCTCGTACCGCTGCGCGACGAGTTCTTCGGACGGCACGTCGGAGAGTTCGCGAAGCGACTTGACCAGGAAGGTCTTCAGGCGGCTCGCCATCTGGTGATGGTCCCGATGAGCACCGCCGAGCGGTTCCGGAATGACGGCATCGACGACACCGAGCTTCTCGAGGTCCTTCGACGTGAATCGGAGCGCGTTGGCCGCCTTGGAGGCATGCTCGGCGCTCTTCCAGAGGATCCCCGCGCAGCCTTCCGGGCTGATGACCGAGTAGTAGGCGTATTCGAGCATCGCGATCCGGTCGCCGACGCCGATCCCCAGCGCGCCGCCGCTGCCGCCTTCGCCGATCACCACGCAGACGATCGGCGTTTCGAGACGACTCATCTCGAACATGCTTTCGGCGATCACCTGAGCCTGGCCCCGTTCCTCGGCTCCGATCCCCGGGTAGGCGCCCGGCGTGTCGATCAGACAGATCACCGGCAACTTGTATTTCGCCGCCAGTCGCATCTTGGCCATCGCCTTGCGATAGCCCTCGGGATGCGCACAGCCGAAATAGCATTCGCTCCGTTCCTGATAGGTGCGGCCTTTCTGGTGGCCGAACACCATCACCTTGCGCCCCTCGAGCTTCGCGAATCCGCATCGCAGCGCGCGGTCGTCGCCGTAATGCTTGTCCCCATGCAGTTCGACGAACTCGTCGAAGACCAGACTCAGATAGTCGACGGTATGAGGGCGATCCTTATGCCGCGCGACCTGGACCGTCTCCCAGGCGTCGAGCTCGCCGTAGACCTTGCGTGTCAGCTCGGTCAGTTCCTTGCGCAGCGACCGGATCGCTTCCTTGGTCTCGGGATCGTCCGAGCCTTCGGCGACGAGCGTGCGGATGCGCTGTTCGAGCGCGAGAATCGGCTGTTCGAACGCCAAGGTGTCCATCGACGGCTCCGGAACGCGAAGGGGGCGAAGCCGGGCTGCCGACGGTGATCGTTCTGGACCGGAAACCCGCTCAGGTTTCCCGAGTCGTCACGGACCGGTTCCGCGGAAAGGGGAACGGAGTCCGTTCGATCGGCAGCGTTTCGCCCGATTGCCGAAGCAGTCTAATCACTTCGGCCCATCCTCAGAAGGCGGTTCGGCGGGAGGGGCCGGGCGCATGCCGGCTCGGTAGACCTGAATCCGCTCGTATTCCGAGAGGAATGCCTTCATCGACTCGGGACGCTGGGCCGGCGTCTTGGCCATCATCCGCATCAGCAGATCGTTCAGTTCGGGGGAGACCCGCGACGCGTACGGCAGAATGGAGGGGGCCGGCGACTTCAGATGGCGGTTCAACAGGTCGTTCGGACTGCTGGCGGCGAACGGAGGTCTCCCCGCGAACACCTCGAAGATCATGCAGCCGAAGCTGTAGATGTCCGCTGAAGCGGTCAGGTTCTGGCCGCGGATCTGCTCCGGCGACATGTAACTGCGAGTCCCTCGGACCTTGGAACCCTTGCCGAATCCGAACAGCGCTCCGATCCCTCCGGAACGCTTCGCCTTTTCCGCGATCGAAAAGTCGATCAGGCGGACATCGTTGCCGCGGACCAGGAAATTGTCGGGCTTCACGTCGCAGTGGATCCAGCCCTTGCCGTGCAGGTGCTCGAGCCCCTGGGCTCCCTTGCGGATCAGTTCCGGCGCATGGAACGCGACCGAATCGGCGTTCTCGCGCATCTCCTGCTTCAGATTCCGGGCGTTGAACAGCTCCATCGCCACGAACGGCAGCTCGTGCTTCCCGTTGAACTCGTGGATCTTGATGACCGCCGGATGGTCGAGCGATTGCCCCACCTCCGCCTCGTGACGCAGCTGTTCGATCTCGTCCTTGTTGCGGGCATGCTCGATCAGCAGGACCTTGACCGCAATCCGTTCGGGATTCGGATCCCGAATCGCTTCCCAGACCTGGCAGGTGTTCCCCGAGCGGATCAGCCGAACGAGTCGATAGGGGCCGAGAAAGTCGCGTCCGCTTGCCACCCGAAAACCCTCGTTCGATCGGTGGGAGTCCCCTCCCCTTTCGCCGCCGCGAGTCCGCTCGCGCCCGAGATCTCCTCCGGCCAGGTGGTCCAGCGGAGCGCCTCTCGATTGCAGTCTAGTTCAAGCCCTTTTTCCCCGCCACGCGAGCGACGGCTCGGTCCGAGTCCCCCAGCACCCGCTCGTACAGCTCGCGGATCCGGCGCGTCATCAAACGGTGCGGAAAACGCTCGCGGCAGAGCACCGCTCCGGCTCCCCCCATCCGCTCGCGCGCCGCCGCATCGCCGCAGAGTCGATCGAGCGCGGCAATCAGAGCGGGGATATCGCGAGGCGGCACCAGAACTCCGGTCCGGCCGTCGAGACAGACCTCGCGAGCCCCGTCGATGTCGTAGCTGATCACCGGAATCCCCGTCAGCAGCGCTTGAGGGAGCGTTCTCGCGAGTCCCTCGCGAAGGCTCGTATGGACCAGCAGGTCCATCGCCGCCATGCAATACGGCACCCGTTCGGGAGGCACGAGTCCGGCGAAGACGAAATGCCGTTCGAGCCCCGCGCGGCGGACTTGGTCTTCGATCGCCGGCCGCAACGTTCCGTCGCCGACCAGCAGAAAGCGGACTCGCGGGTGCCGCCGCACCGTCTCCGCCGCCGCCCGCACCAGATCCTCATGCCCCTTCAGACGAAACAGTCTGGCCACCTTGCCGACCACGAGATCGTCATCCGCAAGGCCGAACTCGCGCCGCGCCGCGTCGCGTGCCTGCCGAGCCGCCAGGAACGGCTCGATGTCCATGCCGCTGTAGATCGTCGTGAACTTCTCGCGCGGCGCGACCCCGGCGCCGACCATCAGATCGGTCATCGCATCGGCGACGCTGATCATCGCGTGACAGCGTTTCGCCGCGAAGCGTTCGCAGTCGCGAAACAGCCTACGAGCGACGAATGACTGGTACGGGTGGAATGGCGCCCCATGGACCGTGTGGATCACCGCCGGAACCCGCTCGTGCCACGCCGCAAGCCGCCCGAGGAAACCCCCTTTGGCGCTGTGGGTGTGAACGACGTCGGGACGCCACTCCCGGATCCGAAGGCGTAGCTGCCGATAAGCCGCTCGGTCGGTCAGCGGCCGGATCGAACGGATCAGTTCGGGGACGATCTCGATCTCGAGCGCCCCTCCCCTCCCCTGCTCCAGCAGTCTCCCTTCGGGCCCGTCGGTCGGCCCGGTAACCAGCACGACGTCATCGCCGAAGTCGCGTTGCAGGTCGAGACAGTTGAACAACGTGTTTTCTTGAGCCCCGCCGACGATCATCCGAGTGATCACGTGCATCACGCGCATCGGTCGAGTCCGTTCCGCTGAGGTCAGAGTCGGGGAATGGAGTCCGCGTCTTCGGACGGGAACTCGTCGTCGCAGCTCGCGGCCGGCTCCGAATCCCCTGCGCTCGATCCGTCCGCGTCCGATCGATACCAGACCTGCAGTAAGGTCAAGCCTTGCGGCGGAGCGGTCATGCCGGCGGCTCGACGATCGCGACTCGCCAGCAGCTCGGTCATCGACTCGGGCGATCGCTTGCCGAGGCCGACGTCGACCAACGTGCCGACGATGTTCCTCGCCATGTTGTACAGGAACCCGTTCGACTCGAGCTCGATGTCGATCCGCTGCGCGGGAAGTTCGAGTCCGTCCGCAGCGGCTCGAAAGCGAGTCGCCTCGTGGGTCACTTCGCAGCGGAGCGACGCGTCCGAGAGCGTTCGCACCGTCGTCTTGCGCGGTGAGCCGGAGGATTGGAAGCAGGCGAAGTCGTGACTGCCGACGAGCCGCGCGAGCGCCTGCCGCATCGGTTCGGGATCGAGTCGTCGCGGGACATGCCATGCCGCGTTGCGGAGAAAGACGTCGGCGACCGGACCGTTCCAGATCCGGTAGCGATAACGTTTGCGGACCGCATCCCGCAACGCATGAAAACGGTCCGCCGCTCGCTCGCAGCGGACGATGCGGATATCGTCCGGGAGCTTCGAGTTCAGCGCCCGCAGCAACACCTCGGGGCTCAGATCGCCGGCGATCGTGCAGCTGGCGACCTGCCCGACCGCATGGACTCCCGCATCGGTTCGGCCGCTCGCCGTCACCTTGACCCGTTCGCGCAGCACCTGACCGAACGCCTTGACGATCTCGCTCTGGATCGACGGCGAGTTGACCTGCGTCTGCCAACCGCCGTAGGCGGTCCCGTCGTAGGCGATCGTCAGCTTCAGGGTCTGCATGCGCCGGCCGCGGCCCGCGCCACCAGCAGCTCGGCGATCTGCACGGCGTTGGTGGCCGCTCCCTTGCGGAGATTGTCGCTGACGCACCAGAACGCGATGCCGTTGGGAGACGAGAGATCCTCGCGGATCCGACCGACGAAGACGTCGTCGCTCCCTGAACATTCCAGCGGCATCGGGTAGCGACCCGCGGGAAGATCGTCGACGACCGTGATCCCCGGAGCCCCCTCGAACAACTTTCGCGCCTCGGTGACGCTCAGCTTCCGTTCCGTCTCGACGACGATGCTCTCGCTGTGGCAATTGGTGACCGGGACGCGAACGCAGGTCGGGCAGACCAGCAGCGACTCGTCTCCCAGGATCTTCCGCGTCTCGTACACCATCTTCATTTCTTCCGAGGTGTACCCCGCTTCCTTCGCCGAGCCGATCTGCGGGATCAGGTTGAAGGCGATCGGGTGCTTGAACGCGCGATAGTTCCAGGTCTCGCCCGACAAGGCGGCTCGCGAGCCCTGTTCGAGATCCTCTTCGCCGACGACCCCCGCGCCGCTGGTCGCTTGATACGAGCTGACGATCACTCGCTTCACCACCGCCGCATCGTGCAGCGGCTTGAGCGCCACGACCATCTGAGTCGTGGAGCAGTTGGGGCTCGCGATGATCCCCTGATGACGATCGACCGCGTCGGGATTCACCTCCGGAATCACCAGCGGGACATGCGGGAGCATGCGGTGGTAGCCGCTCTCGTCGATCACGACGCCTCCGCGCTCGACCACCCACGGGCAGAAGTCGCGAGCGACGTCGTCCGGGGTGCTGGCGATCACCAGATCGACTCCGTCGAACGCTTCCGGACGGAGCGGCTCGACCTCGATCTCGCGACCGCCGAACGGAAGTCTCGCTCCCGCCGAACGGGGCGAAGCGACGAACTTCATCGATCGATACGGGAACTTCCGCCGCTCCAACAGCTCGCGGACGATCTTACCCACGGCCCCGGTCGCACCGACGACCGCGACGTTCCCGTACGGCGTACTCGTAACCACGGAATCGGTCTCCTGCGCGGCCGAGTCGCCAGGGACCGGTCGCATTGGCTGAGCGGCGAAACCTCGCCGCAAGAAAGACGACATTCTAGAAGAAGCCGCGCCGCCTGCCAGCGGAGCGGAGAACCACGATCGCGCACGGGCCGGCTGGCGCCCGCCCTCAGCGCCCCGTTCGGTCACTCCCCTTCCCCGCTCGATCGCGCTGGCCTGCCGATGCCGAGGACAAGCGAGCGGTCGTCGAGGTTCGATGCCCCACGCGTCCTTCGACTCGCCGGTACCTCGCATCCGTCCCGGCTCAGAACGCTTCGGCCATGTCGCGGGCGTGATAGCTCGACCGGACGAACGGCCCCGAGGCGACCTGAGCGAAACCGAGCGACTTCGCGATCTCTCCCCAGCGGGCGAACTCTTCCGGGCGGACGTAACGAACGACGCGCAGGTAGCGCTCCTGCGAAGGCTGTAGGTACTGACCGAGCGTCAGGAAATCGCAGTCGTGGGCGCGCAGATCGGCGAGCACCTCGAGCACCTCTTCCTCCGTCTCGCCCAGACCGAGCATCAGACCGCTCTTGGTCCGAATTCCCGGCTCCAGTTCCTTGATCCGACGGAGCAGGTGC
>CAZZBI010000186.1:9448-10523 GCA_964652385.1 uncultured Pirellulaceae bacterium
ACTTCGGTCCCCGCACGCGCCGATACAGTCGCGGGACCGTTTCGGTGTTGTGGTTGAAGACCTCGGGGCGAGCCGAAGCGACGACTCGGACCGCATCGTCGTTGCGGACGAAGTCCGGCGTCAGCACCTCGACCGTCGCCCCCGTCACTCGCCGTACTTCCTCGATGCAGCGGCGAAAGTGCTCGGCACCGCCGTCCGGCAGGTCATCCCGAGTCACCGACGTGATGACGACATGCTTCAGCCCCAACCGACGAGACGCCTCGGCCAGTCGCTCCGGTTCGTCCGCTTCCGGAGCCCTCGGCCGCCCTCGGTCGACCGCACAGAAACCGCAGGGGCGCGTGCAGACGTTCCCCAGGATCATGAAGGTCGCCGTCTTCTGCGAGTAGCACTCCATCCGATTCGGACACTTCGCGTTGTCGCAGACCGTTTCGAGCCGCAGTTCGGCGAGCAGCTTCTCGGTGAAGTGGTCGGCGTTCCCTTTCGGCACCTCGCGCTTCAGCCACCGCGGAAGTCGACCGACCGTTTCCGACGGAGCGAGATCGGTCGACGACGTGGCGCGACACCCGCTTCCCGAAAGCGAGACGATGGGAAGAGCCGCGCCGGGGAGAGACGAACCCGAAGAACCGGACACGCGAGCCACCTTTCGAACGAGTCGAGCTGCCGAAGGGCGAGCGGGACGAAACGAGCTCCTTCGAGCTCCGAAGCGGAGCCGAGCGGCCGAGTGCGGAACATCATCGGAGCCGCCCGAACGACCGAACCCTCATGATAGACCGCGGCGCTGATCGGACCGAGGGGCCGCTTCGCCACGGTGTCGCGAAAACGAGCCTCCTCAGACCGGAGGTTTCCTTGAACCGAGCGAACCCCCGAGACGCCGAATCGCTCGTAGCGACGGCGGACTTCCCCCTCGTCGCTCGACTGTTTCCGCATCCTCCTCGTCGGTATAGTCTCCGCATGGCCAAGAAATCCAAGAAATCCGACGCTGCGGGCAAGACGGCCGGCAAGGGGGCGGTCGGAGCGGTCGAGAAGACGATCTCCGATAACCGCAAGGCACGGTACCGCTTCGAGATTCTCGAGC
>CAZZBI010000187.1:0-10513 GCA_964652385.1 uncultured Pirellulaceae bacterium
ACGGCGAAGAGGTGGTGGGGCAGCGGGTCCGCACCAAGATCGTCAAGAACAAGGTGGCTCCGCCGTTTCGCGTCGCCGAGTTCGACATGATGCACACCGCAGGCATCAGCTACGAAGGAGACCTGCTCGATCTGGGAGTCGCTCACAAGCTGATCGCCAAGAGCGGCGCCTGGTTCAAGTACGGCGACGACCTGATCGGCCAGGGGAAGGAAAAGGCGCGCGTCTATCTGATGGAGCACCCCGAGACGGCTCAGGAGATCCACCAGAAGATCCTCGCCTCGGGCGGCTACGTCGAGATCGGCGGAAGCGGCGGCGGCTCGGGCGGCGGCGCGGCAGCCGCGGCGGAAGAGTGACTCGGTCGAGGGCTTCCTGATGCGAAGCCCGATCGCGGAGACGAGACCGGAGCGACCGCCAGCTCCGGTCTCTAGCGAGGGAACCACCGCGCCTACCGCAACGCGGTTCGCGCCCCGTCGCAGCTCCAGCGGTAGCGCCGTCGCACGCCCTCGGCTCGAGAACGAGCCGGGGCAACGCAGGACGCCGCGTCGGTCAACGCCTTGACCAACCCGAAACGCAGCGCCGGGATTCCTCTCCGTGTACTCCGAGCCCGAAGCGCCAAGCGCAGGGGCCCTCAGCGCCTCGATCCTAGGAACTCGGCGACCGTGATTGGTGTCGCCGTCACACACCCGCGGCTCGGGACGAGCCGGGGCTACGCAGGACGCCGACTCGGTCAGCGACCCCACCAGCCCGAAGTGCAGCGCCGGGGTTCCTCTCCGCGCCTCGAAGTAGGCCCGCGTCGTCCCCGACGCGCGGCGGTGAGACGGCGCTGCTCGCGACACTTCGCAGCGTCGGCGGTGGAGCCATCACACACCCTCGGCTCGGGACGAGCCGGGGCTACGCAGGACGCCGACTCTGACAGCGACCCCACCAGCCCGATGCGCAGCGCCGGGACTCCTCTCGGTGCCCCCGCCCGCTGCGCCGGGCACCGCTTCGTCCACGACTCGGGCGTCGCGAGGAACCGCATGGTTGCCACCGCTGCGAGGTCGTTTCCTCATTTCCGGGTCCGAGTTTCCTCACCCCTGGACACGATCGTCCCGTCGCTCTCCGCAGACGATCCGATGACCGTCGGGAGTCACGATCGCGAACTCGCGCATCCCCCACGGTCGATCGCTCAGCGGATGCCAGAGCGTGGCGCCGTTGGCGACCCATTCGGCATGCAGAGCGGCTGCATCATCGACATGCAAGTAGGCGAACCACGAGTGATCCGGCGCCTCGGTCATCGGACGGATCCCGGGGCAATCGCCGAGACGCAACCGACAGGCGCCTCGGCTGACGAAGAGCCACCCGTCGACTTCCAGATCGATCGAGAAACCGAGCGTCTCGACGTAGTACCGCTTCGATCGGGCGAGGTCGGCGACCGCCAGCACGAACGTCGCTCCGACGATCTCCGACATTTCGGCCTTCCTTCCGAGCGTTCGATCGTCATGCCCCGACGCTGGCCGCGCTAGCCCCGTTCAGCGCTCGACCCACTCGACCGGTTCGGGCATCAGCTGGTCCGTGACCGCGCCGCCGCAATCGGCTCGGCCGCTTCCGGCCAGGCGGCTGATCAGACGGACCGACAGATCCTGATCGCAAAGGACCTGGCACGAGAGCCGCACGCCCGTGACGCCTCGTTCGGCCAGGATCGTCTTCTCGGCGACGGTCATTCGATTCGGTTCGCCGGCGACGAACTCGACTCGACAGGTCGTGCAACGCGCCTTGCCGCCGCAGGCATGCAGCTGATCGGTCCCTGCCTCCTCGCGCAGCGCCTTGACCAGACGCTTGCCGGCCGGCACCTCGAACTCTCCGATTCCTTCGACGGTCAGACGGGGCATTCTGTGCTCCAGAGGTGAGTCGGTTCGAGCGTCGCCGCGCCGATCGCTCCGGCACGACGTCGACATGGTAGCAGGAGGAGCGACCGCCCGGGCCGCCGAGAATCAGGGCCGACGGGGAGGAGCCGATCGACGACTGGCCGTCGACCGGCCGAGGCGACTCACGAGAGTTTCTTGCTCCAGTCGCGGCGCTGGCGACTGCTTGGGATCCCCATCTTCTGTCGGTACTTGGTGATCGTGCGCCGCGCGACGTTCAGCCCCTGCGCCTTGAGGATCCGGACCAGGTCGTCGTCGCTGTGAGGGTTCGCCTTGTCCTCGTTGTCGATCAGATCCTGCAGCTTCAGGCGGATCCGGTCCCAGGCGACATCCTCGCCGTCGTCGGACTGAGTCCCGCCGACGAAGAACCGCCGCAGCGGCAGGATGCCGCGCGGCGTCTGGATCCATTTGTCGTCGACCGCACGACTGACCGTCGTCACGTGCACATGCACCTTGTCGGCGATCTGCTGCATCTTCAGCGGCTCGATGAACTCCGGACCGAGTTCGAGGTACCGAGTCTGGTGATCGACGATCGCCTGAGCGACGGCGGTCAGCGTGGCGCGTCGCTGTTCGATCGATTCGATCAGCCACTGGGCCGATGTCACCTTGCGCTTGATGTACTCGCGTTCGGCCGGAGTCGCTTCGCCGGTCTGCAGCCGCTTGCGGTAGTAGTTGCTGATGTAGAGGCCGCGGGTCCCCGAGTCCTCGAGCCGGACACGGTAGTCGCCGTTCTCGTCCCGATCGACGAAGACGTCGGGAGTGATCGTCGGCACGCTGCGCTCGACGAACCGCGCCGCCGGCTTGGGACTGAGCTTGCGCAGCTGAGCCAGCGCCGCCTGGATCGTCTCGATCGACATCCCGGTCGACTTCTGGATCGCCGGCATCCGGTTGTGATACAGATCGTCCAGGTGCTCCCGGACCAGCACCCGCATCTCGTCGGCATACGGGAGCTCGTCGGTGATCTGCAGCAGCAGACACTCTTCCAGCGACCGCGCTCCGACTCCCGCCGGATCGAGCGTCTGGATCAGCGTCAGCGCCCGTTCCGCGAGCGCCAGCTGCTCGGAGCCGGCGTCGGCCGGCAGCAGGTCGGGGAGCGAAACCTTCAGGTAACCGCCATCCTCGGGCGAGAGGGTCGAGATGATCCGCTCGCACATCGCCAGTTCGTCCGGCGTGATCTCCTCCATTTCGCCGAGCTGATGGAGCAGATGTTCGTGCAGCGATTCGGGCCGATCGGCGATGTTCGACATCATGTCGTGCTGCCGATCGAGACTCTCGTCGATCCGGTTGGCCGAGGGGCGGGTGTACTCCTCGAACGTCTCGGGGATCTCCTGATCCAGGTTCAGCAGCCGCTCGAAGTCGTCGGCGTTGTTGTGATCGTTGTCGACGATCAGTTCCTTCTCGTCGACGTTCGGCTTGTCGCTCTCCTCGCGCTCGATCGGCTCGTCCGGCAGCGACGGGTCGCTCTCCTCGAGCTCGAGCATCGGGTTCTCGGCCAACTCCTGCTCGATCCGCTCCTGCAGTTCCAGGATCGGCAGCTGCAGAATCTCCATCGACTGGATCATCCGTGGAGCCAGCGTCTGGACCTGTTTCTGCTGCGGATGTTGGCCGAACGAAAGTCTCATGAAGCCCCGCTACTTCCCGTCACTGCGACTCGATCGAACCGCTCGTTCTCCCCTCGCGAAACCGACCGCCTCCTGGTTCGGAGGCGACGGAGGTCGCTCAGAGCTTCTGCCGACCGCTGAGCGCGTCAGCCAGGATTTCCTTGTTCGTATGTTCCAGGATGCTCCCCGCCGTGATCCCTCGGGCCAGCCGGGTCAGCGCGACCGGATAGTCGGCCAGCAGGTGCGAGATGTAAAGAGCAGTTCCGTCCCCTTCGACCGTCGGGTTCGTCGCCAGAATCACCTCGTCGAACCCTTCCTTGCGGACCCGCCGAACCAGCGCATCGATCGTCAGCTGATCGGCGCCGATCCCTTCGAGCGGTGCGATCCGACCGAGCAGGACGTGGTAGAGCCCCTGATACGCTCCGCTCTGTTCGAGCGCCATCAGATCGCGCGGCTGTTCGACGACGCACAGACGCTTGGGATCGCGCCGCGGGTCGAGACAGATCTCGCAGAGTTCCCCTTCGGCCAAGTGGTAACAGCGACTGCAGTAACGGACGTTCTCGCGGACGGCACGAATCGCATCGGCCAGCGCCAACGCCTCTTCCTTCGGGACCCGCAGCAGATGATAGGTCAGTCGCTCGGCCGACTTGCGTCCGATGCCGGGGAGGCGAGTCAGCTCCTCGACCACCCGCAGGACCGATTCGGACAAGTGAGCCATCGCGGACGTCTTCCTTCCTGAGTCGTTTTCTGGTCGGAGCGATTAGAAACAACGCTCGTCAGCTGCCGAATCCGAGACTCGCCGCACCCGAGCCCCGTCACTCCGCGGGCCGCAGTCGACACCTCAGCGCCTCAGGCGCCGTCTCCCTCCTGCAGCAGCTTGCCGAGAGCTCCGAGATCGGCTCCCTGCGACAGCTCGCCCATCTCGGCCAGTTGCCGCTCCTTGAGTTTCATCGAGGCGTCGTTGAAGGCCGCCGGCAGCAGCGCCTCGATCATCTCCCGATCCCCCTTGGCGAAGAGCGACGGATCGATTCGCACGTGCCGCACCTGTCCGAGCCCGTCGATCTCGACCTCGATCATGCCGCCGCCGGCCGCGCCGACCAGACGCCACGTCGCCATGCGGCGGTTCATCTCTTCGAGTTTGCCGCCGATCTCGCGCGCTTGGCGGAGCATCGACGCCATCTGTCCGAGTCCCTTGAACATCGTCGGCTCCGTACCCGAATCGATCCTTCACGATGCCGCACCGTCTCGGCCGTTCGCTCCCTCCGCCCGCCGGACCACCTCGCGACCCGAGTCAGTTCCCGGGAGCGCGACGCGGGGGCCGAGCGTCGATCACCTCGCCGTCGAACAGCTCCATCGCCTCGGCGATCCACGGATGCTGCTGCACGTCCCGCAGGAACTGGCGCCGCTGCGCCTGAGTCGATCCGAACTGCTGCGGGCGACTGGGAGTCGGCAGGGTCTGGAAATCGATCCGGACCCGCTGGCCGGTCACCGCCTGAACCGCCTCTTCCAGCCGCACGCGACGCTCCGGCCGCTCGCACATTTCCTTGTTATAGGTCGATCGGAGCGTGACCACCAGCGTGTTCGGCCCGCCGATTGCTACACGGGCAAAGTCGCGTGCGAAATCGCGCGTCGAATCGGTCATCGCATCGAGCGATGCGACCCAGATCGTCTCGGCGTTCGACGCGTCCAGCGGGCGCGCGGAGCGCAACGACGCCCCGAAATTCACGGGACGCGAAGCCGCCACAAGCGACTCGCCAGCGCCCGATACCCGACCACTGTCGGTCTGACTCGACCGATCGGCAGAGCCTCTCGACAGCGCGCCATCGGGCCCTGTCGCCCCCGACATGGCAGCCGTCGTACCGACCGTCTCCCGCCCTTCAAGGTCCGTCAGGTCGTTTTTTTTTGAGCGAGGGTCGGCGGAAGCTGCCGGGCCGGTCGACGTCTCCGGAGGGGGCGGAGGGGTCACGGGGGTCGCGGCAAGCGGAGCGGGGGAGGGGATCGAGCGTTGCGAGCCGCCGGCCGCAGAAGTCGGGAGAACAGAGGACGAGGTTCCGGGGGCAGGCAATCCGGTCGGCAACAGGTTTCCGGCGAGCGCCGCAGCCGGATTCTCGCCACGAGCGACGACTCGGACCAGGCGATCGATCGCATCGAGATCGGCGAGGGTGGCCAGCCGGATCACCGCCATCTCGAACAGGACGCGCGCATGCAGGCTGTGCCTCATGCGCGCCACCGCCTGGTCGAGAATCTGCATCGCCGCCATGACCGAAGCAGCTCCCAGACGCTCTCCGGCGGCGCGCAGGCGGTCGGGTTCACCGGCCAATTGGCTCGACAACAGATCGACCGGCCCCTGATGCGTCAGCACGAGTACGTCCCGGAAGACCTGCAGCAGCTGCTCGGCCAGTTGCCCCGCATCGACGCCGTCCTGCACGGCGCCGTCGGTCTCGACGAGCGAGCGCGGGATGTCCCGAGCGACGACCGCGTCGAGCAGCGCCGCAAGTCGTCCTCCGCCGGCCGTTCCGAGCATCCGGTGGACATCGTCGGCTCCGATCCGCTTGCCCGAGAACGAAAGGAGCTGCTCGAGCAGCGATTGGCTGTCGCGCATCGATCCGGCGGCTCGTCGCGCCAGGATCCCGAGCGCTTCGGGCTCCACCTCGACCCCTTCGAGTTCGGCGATCTGGCGGAGTCGTTCCTGGATGTCGACCGTCTTGACCGGCGGAAAGTCGAAGCGTTGGCACCGGGACAGGACGGTGATCGGGATCTTCTCGGGGTCGGTCGTGCAGAAGATGAACTTCACGTGCTCCGGCGGCTCTTCGAGCGTCTTGAGTAACGCGTTGAAGGCGGCGGTCGTGAGCATGTGGACTTCGTCGATGATGTAGACCTTGTACCGCCCGCGACTGGGGCGGACCCCGACGGTCGAACGCAGCTGTCGGATCTCCTCGATACCGCGATTGCTGGCGCCGTCGATCTCGAGCACGTCGACATCCTCTCCCGCCGCCACGCTCAGACAGACGTCGCAGCGGTTGCAGGGGGTCGGCGTCGGCCCTTCGACGCAGTTGAGCGCCTTGCCGAAGATTCGCGCGGTCGAAGTCTTGCCGACTCCGCGCGCTCCGGTGAACAGATAGGCATGACCGACGCGATGCGAGGTGATCGCGGCACGAAGCGCCTGGGAGACCTGGTCCTGACCGATCAGCTCCTCGAACGAGGTCGGACGATAACGCCGAGCCACCACGACATAGGCGTCGTCGTTCCTGCGAGGACCGGAGTTCGGAGCAACGTCGGGCATGGTCGATTCGTCGATCGGTCGAGTGAGTTGACGCCGCGGTCGAGCCTCGTACCGGCAGCCCCGCGAAGAACCGCCGAATCGGTCGTCACCGCCGAGCCGCAGTCTAGCCGATCGGCAGGTTCGGCCGTCAGACCCGAACCGAGGAACGGCCGGCCCCCGGATCCGGGCTGGCCCGCCACCATGCGACCGCGAAGGTCGCGACCGCTCAGCAAGCGATCGGAGGCGAGAGGTCCGAGCCCTTCGTCGATCGGGCTGTCCTGACTTCGTGTCCTTCGTGAGCTCTGTGGTAAGGAAATGCCTTTGAACCACAAAGGACACAGAGAGCACGAAGTTTCACTGCGTGACGTTCCGCGTCCGGTCGTTCCGGCGGCCGAGAGACCGCTCGCGGCTGCGGTACGCCACGAACCTGCTCACCAGACGATCGCGACGTCCGAGTCCTTCGGTGACCGGGCTGTCCTGACTTCGTGACCTTCGTGAGCTCTGTGGTAAGAAGTGCCTTTGAATCACAAAGGACACCGAGATCACCGAGTTTCGCTGCGTGACGTTCCGCGTCCGGTCGTTCCGGCGGCCGAGAAGCCGCTCGCGGCTTCCTTACGCCACGAACCTGCTCACCAAGCGATCGCGAGGTCCGAGCCCATCACCGCCCCGGAGCTGTCCTGACTTCGTGTCCTTCGTGAGCTCTGTGGTAAGGAAATGCCTTCGAACCACAAAGGACACCGAGATCACGGAGTTTCGCTACGCGACGTTCCGCGTCCGGTGGTTCCGGCAGCCGAGAAGCCGCTTGCGACAGCGGTACGCCACGAACCGGCTCACCGGGTGATCGCGAGGTCCGAGTCCTTCGATGACCGGGCTGTCCTGACTTCGTGAACTCTGTGGTAAGGAAATGCCTTCGAACCACCGAGAACACGAAGGTCACCTAGACGGGTCGACGACGGTATCGACCAGAACTGACGGTCCTGCAGCACGGGCCCGCGATCGACGGATCGATGGTCGAGGCTTGAGCCGATGCCTTACGTCGCCAGCGAGAGCCCCATGAACGACGCGAAGGCCGGTGGCCGACTTAAACGCATGATCGAACTCGCGGCGGTTTTCGCCATGGTCGGAATCCTGCCTGCGACACTGTTCCATCGAACTCAGTCACAACGAACGCTCGTCCGGCATGCGACGTTCGTCGACTTCCTGCGGATCAGAGACTGCATGGTCTTCTATCACGAGGCGATCGGACTCTGGCCGGTCGACGAATGTCGTTCCGAGACGGCAGACAATCCGGTGTCGACTTCGGACCGTCTGAGCTGGCGAGCGGAGTTCGCCACGATGTTCTCGGGAAACATCGCTTCGACCTACCCCAGAGAAGGCCCGCCTCCG
Source organism: uncultured Pirellulaceae bacterium (assembly GCA_964652385.1). Taxonomy (GTDB): domain Bacteria; phylum Planctomycetota; class Planctomycetia; order Pirellulales; family Pirellulaceae; genus UBA11682. Next base: position 8,154 of record CAZZBI010000187.1, read on the forward strand.
TCGCTGGACGAGCTCCTCCACTCGCAAATGCAGCCCTGCTTCACCTATCAGCTCGAGGCGCCGCACGACACGATCGCCCCGCTCCCGCCCAAGATCGTCTGTGTCGTCGGTGACGGAACGGTCTTGGAACGAGCTCGAAGCGCCGAACGCTGGTTGCCGGAAGTCTCGACGAACGGAATCGTCGCGATCGAGATTGCCGAGGCCGAAGTTCCGTGGCATTTGTCGGGGGACTTATGCGCGGACCGACTGTCGAGTCACCTCTGGAACAGCTCCCCTTTCCCGTTCGGCAGACACGATGACTGCTTCGTCGTGATCTTCGGGGACCTTTCTGTTCGGCAACTACGGTCCGACGTCCCTTTCGAGACGATTCGGCCTTTCTTCCGTGCGGCATCGGCCGACCGACTCGACCGAGATCGACTGCTGGGTCCGTACACCGTGCGACAGTCCGAGGGCCCGTCGAGTCGGTCGTCGTCGGTATCGGCTCGGTGACCTCGGTGAGCTCTGTGGTAAGGAAATGCCTTTGAATCACAAAGGACACCGAGATCACCGAGTTCTTCGGCGCGACTTACCGAGTCCTTCGTCGACCGGGGCTGTCCGGCCGCCTGCGCGCGGCCGCATGTCGCTGCGGAGAGGGGGCGATAGAATGCGGCCGGGCCGGGCGACTGCGTCCGACTTTCCGCATGCCTCCTTCCCCGACCACGGAAACCGGTGCCGATGAGCGACGATCCGATCGATGTCCGCTTTGCCGAAGTGCGGCATCTGGTGACCGAGGCGGGACAGTCCACGTTGACTCGCTTTCGGACCGACGATCTGATCGTGCAGCGCAAGGCGGATCGCTCGCCGGTGACCGAAGCCGATCGCCAGGCGGAACTGCTGCTGCGCGAGGCGATCGGACGGCGGTTTCCCGACGATGCGTTCCTCGGCGAGGAGTTCGGCGAGGTGACCGGGACGAGCGGTTATCGCTGGATCGTCGATCCGATCGACGGGACCAAGTCGTTCATCGCCGGCGTGCCCCTCTTCGGCACGATGATCGGCCTCGAATTCGAAGGCCAGGCGCTGATCGGCGCGATCTACGTCGCGGCGCTCGACGAAGGAGTGTTCGCGGCGCGCGGGCGAGGCTGTTGGCACTTTCACGGCGATCGTGATCCGATCCGCACGTCCGTCTCGAAGACGCGCGAACTGGCCGACGCGATCTTCGTGACGAGCGAAGTGAAGACGTTCGATCTTCGGCAGAGCCGCGCGGCCTACGAGCAACTCGAACGCGCCTGCTTCGTGACGCGGACCTGGGGGGACTGCTACGGCTATCTGCTCGTCGCGACCGGCCGAGCCGACCTGATGATCGATCCGGTCATGAACGTCTGGGATGCTGCCGCCGTGCAGCCGATTCTCGAGGAAGCGGGGGGAACCTTCACCGATTGGGAAGGGCTGCCGACGATCCACGGTGGCGAGGGGATCGGTACGACTCCCTGGCTGCTGGAACAGGTGCTGACGACGACGCGCCGCTACCCGCGCCCCGCCGATCTGCCGAGAACCTGAGTCGGCGCCGGACGACGGCAGAACAGTGGCGTCACTCGGCCCGTCTCGGCGCGCAAGACAGCGACCTTCGCCGACGGTATGCTGACGACCTCAGGAGGCAGCGGCTCGCGGACGAGCCGGCGAATCAGGGAGGTGGCCGAGTGTCCAGGAAGTCGCTCCCCGGGAAGGATCCTCGGTTCGGACGCTCCGTCATCCCTCAGGCGGCTCGCGCCGCGCAGCAGCGGAGCGAGCTGCCCGACTGCCGCCGCGCGGCTCGCGAGATGATCCGCGAACGCGTCCCGGCTCAGCCCGGCGTCTACGGCTATCTCGACGGCCAGGGGCGACTGCTCTACGTCGGCAAGTCGAAATCGCTCCGCCATCGCCTGCTCGGCTATCAGGCGACGACGCCCTCCGACCCCAAGATGACTCGGATCGTCCGCCACGCGCGCGGCATGATCTGGGAACCGACCACCCACGAACTGCTCGCCCTGATCCGCGAACAGGAGCTGATCACGCGCTGGCAGCCGAGCATGAACCGGATGGGGCAACCGCTCCGTCGCCAGCCGGTCTTCGTGCGGATCGATCGAGGTCCCGCCGCGATGGTCGGTCCGGCTCGACGCGCCTCGATCGAGACGCATCACTGCTTCGGTCCGATCCCGGGGACCAAGGAAGTGGGGCAGGGGGTGATCGCGCTCGCCTACGCCTTCGGACTGCGCGACTGTCAGGCCAAGACGCCGATGCATTTCCGCGATCAGCTCGAACTGTTCGCCGAACTCCGCACGCCGCTCTGCCTGAGACACGAACTCGGGTCCTGCCCCGCTCCATGCGCCGGCGGCTGTTCGCGC
>CAZZBI010000188.1:0-889 GCA_964652385.1 uncultured Pirellulaceae bacterium
CGTTCTGTCGTTCGAGCAGAAAGTCGATCGCCCGATCCTCGCTCTCCGAGTCGTTAATGCCGAGGATCTTCAGGGTGCCGATCGCGGCGGCGGTCGGATTGGTTCCGCCGCGCCGAGCCGCCCGAATTTCGCGGAACCCGCCGTCTTCGAGCTGCTGCGAACGGACGAACGCGGCAACCCGATCCGGATCGGCGATCGGTCGATCGAGCAGCTGGAGCGCGATGCAGACCAAGAACGTCTGGTAGGTGCTGCTCGCCGCCCCTTCGTCGCTCTTGGCGAAGCCGCCGTCATCGCGGCGGAGCGAGGCGAGAAAGTCGGCGACCGCATCGCGCCAGCCGTCGCCGAGCCCCTGCATCGGATCGATGCCGGCCGAGACCTTCAACAACTCCGCCGCGTAGATCAGCGAGAAGAAGTCGACCAGCCCCTCGCGCCCCCCAAGTCGTCGGCGGAGAAACTCCGCCGCGCGCTCCGCCGGCGCACCCGAGAGTTCTCCGAGGATCGCGAGCGAGCGGAGCGCAAACGAGGTGTAGTAGAGATCCGAGCCCCCTTCGCGTCCGGCGAAACCGCCGTCGTCGCGCTGCTCGCGCAGCAGTCGGGCAGCCGAACGACCGCGTCGCGCCTCGTCCAGCTCCGCCGCTCCGATCGCCAGATCGACCGTCAGGCGCCGCAGGTAAGGGGTCATTCGTCCGCCTCGTTCACGTACGGCGCCAGCGCCTCACGAAACGCCGTGGGGATCTCCAGCGAAACCGGAGGCTTACCTGACTCGATCCGGCAGCAGACCGCCGTCACTTCCCCGCGGGCGACCGAGCGCTCGTCGAGCAGGAACTCGCCGCGATAGGTAACGCTCTTCGTGCCGAGACGAACGACGATCAATTCGACATCGAAGGAC
>CAZZBI010000188.1:899-1545 GCA_964652385.1 uncultured Pirellulaceae bacterium
TCAGCGAACCCGAGAAGCGACATTCGGCGGCGACACGAGGCCAGCTCAGGTTCCAGCCCTCAGGCTGCGGCAGACAGACCGAAAGGCCGAGCGAGCGGAGAAGGGCGTGCTCGGCGTCTTCCAGATAGGTGAAGAAGGCCGAAAAGTGCATGATCCCGGCTGCGTCGGTGTCGCTGAAACGCACGCGGGCCGGCAGCCGATACGAGCGACTCATCGTTGCCTCGCAAGACGCACGGCCGGCCGATGCGACGGCTCGGCCGAGGCAGATCGAACGGACCGCGCACGAAAAAAGCCCGCGTCCCGACCGAGGTCGGGACCCAGGCTTGAGGTTCCGCTTTCGCGACGGCTCATTCGCCGACGTACGGCAGCAGCGCCATGAACCGAGCTCGCTTGATCGCCTGACCGACCGCATGCTGGCTCGCCGCCGAGCAACCGGTCTTGCGGCGACCGACGATCCGGCCGTGCCGATTGATGAGCTTCTTGAGCAGCTCGATATCCTTGTAGTCCACGTACATCGGACGCGGACGCGTGCCGTCGACGAACAGCGGGTCCTGCTTCTTCGTCCGAGTCTTCGCCTTGGCTCGTTTGCGTGCGCGGGTCTTCACCGAAATCTATCCGTCGCTGCAAGGGACATCAGAAACCGTTT
>CAZZBI010000188.1:1555-10464 GCA_964652385.1 uncultured Pirellulaceae bacterium
CCGTTTCCCGAAGGGAACGGGTCATCACCGTGATCGGAAGCCGCGGATTATGTCACACCTGAGCCGTTCCCTCAAGCCCTTTCGGCACGAACCGGAAGACAGGGTAGGTCGGGTAGCCGAACGCCTCGAAACCGGCTCCCCGTTCGGGCGACCGATCCTCGGGACTCGACAGCTTGCGCCCCGGAATCTCTCCCCCCCCCACGCGCTTCGGTCGATCAGTCGGAGTCCGGCTCTACCGCCACTTCCAGCAACTCCACCGCCGGGACACCGTTGCAGTAGATCAAGGCAGTCCGGCCCCAAGCCAGTTTCAGGGCAGGCTGCTCCACCGCCGCTCGCAACTCCGGCCCCGGCTCGATCCGCCAGAGCGACAGGAGCTTCACGTTTCGCAGGACATCGTGCCGGATCAGGATCCGCCCGAGCGGTTCTCCCTGCGCCTCGATCTCGTGCAGCACCGTTTCGCCGAGCAGTTGGCGATTGAGACGAACGAGCCCGAACATCACGACTCGGCCGTCCCGCTGCCGCCGCAACCGAATGACCCGCGCGTAATGTGTGGCCGTCGACTCGGTCCGATCGACCTGAACATCGACCAGACAGCCATGATGCCGCTCGACCGTGACGGTCATGTGGGCATGATGCGCCAGCAGGGCACGGAACGGCTCCGGGACCTCCTCGCCACGGACCTCCCGAAAACTTCCGAGCCGCTCGGGGCGGTCATAGAAGAGATCGACCAGGACCTGAAGATCGGGAGTGGCCCACTGGACGGGCCGAGCGGCAGGTTCCGGCATGCGGCACTCCCTGGAGGGTCCGAGACGTCCGGAACCGTCCCAGGCGCCGACGCGCCGCGGACACAGGCTCCGATGCGTTGCCCCGCGCGGGGCCGCTCGATTGTATTCCAACGCCCAGCGCGAAGCACCGGGGAGGAAGACGGGAGGGAGGGGAGCCTCGAAAGAGCCCCGGGCAGAGATGGCCGCGAACCCGGGGATGAGGGAAGAGCGAGCGTGAACCGGCGACGCCGCCGCTCCACGAGGACGCCGTGAGTCGGATCAGCACGTTCCTCGGGGCGCGGCGCCCCTCGGGTATCGGCGTCGCTCAGGTCGAGACGATCGGCAGCGGCGAAATCGAAATGGTCTGCACCTCGACCGGAGCGGACTGATCGGCGGGCCGCTCGAGCACGACTTCGATCAGATAGTTGAGCAATCGCCGCAGCTCGACCGGCTCGATCGCATCGGCGACCGCCTGACAACGCTGCCGATGCTTTTCTACCAGCCGTTCCGCCTTGTCGAAGACATCGGCTTGCCGATACAGCTGCCGGAAGCGCTGGAGCTTTTGAGCGATCGGCTTGCCGGCGTCGCCGATCAGCTCGAGCAGTTCCTGCCGTTCGGAAGGACCGACCCCCTCGAGCGCCAGCGCCCAGAGAACGGTCGGTCGGCCGCCGACGATATCGCCCCCCGCCGAGAGCTTGTTGTCCGAGTCGCCGGCCCAGTCCTTCAGGTCGTTCAGGATCTGGAACGCGACGCCGAGATTGCGGGCGAAGGTTCGGATCGGTTCGGCATAGGCACCGATCTCGCCCGCCAATCGCAGACCGCAGAAGAACGCCGCCTCGAAGGCCGGAGAGGTCTTGAGCGCGTAGATCTTGAGCGCGTCGATCGGCTTGAGCTGCTTGTCGCGTCCGTCGCGCCAGATCAGCTCCGCCCCCTGCCCTTCCGACAGCCGCTGATGGGCGTCGGCGAGCAGATCGAGCAGATCGGCGACCTTGTCCGCGCCGAGCGAGCGCGTCTCGCGACTGACCAGTCGATAACCGAGGCCGACCAGGTAGTCGCCGACATTGATGGCCGTCGGAACGCCGTAGCGAACGTGCACCGCCTCTTCGCCGTAGCGGAAGCGATCGTCGTCCTCGATGTCGTCATGCACCAACGACGCCTTGTGGAACGTCTCGATCGACATCGCGGTCCGCTTGACGCCGTCGCTCCACCCGGCCACGACCTCCTCGCCTCCGGGAAGGGTCGCCGCTCCGCCGGTCATCGCGTCGTAGACCGCCAACGTGATGAAGGGGCGCGAGTGCTTTCCCCCCTTGGCCAGAAAGTCGTAGGCGATCGCTTCGGTCGCTCCGATCGGATCGGCGGTCAGATCGGCCTTGCCCGACGTCTCGATTCGCCCGGCCGAGCGGACTCGGGGGGCGATCCGCTCGAGATGAGCCGGATCGAAGAGCTTCGAACTGGCACGCATCAGGTGAACGAAGGTCCGAGTCGTTTCGGTCGCCGGCACGTGGGGCACCTTGATCATGTCCAGCACCCACTGCTCGTCCACGCTGGTATTGCGGCAGTCGCTGCTGAGAAGCGGCACCGCCATGCAGGGAATGCCGGCAGCCAGGATCTTGTCGATCGCCTTTTCGAGCACGTTCAGACAAGCGACGCCGACGATCGCATCGACGTACCCGCTGACGATGATCTTCATCACGATCGGGGAGCCCTCGGCGACGAGAACCCGATACCCCATCTCTTCGGCCATGCCGCGGAAATCGGCGATGCTGCACGCTCCGCACGTCTTGCAATCGAGTCCGAACTCGTCGTAATCGGCCGGGCACCCCTCGGCATGCTTCAGACAGTGCGGCAGCAGGAAGAGTCGTCGCGCAGGAGGAATCGACGCGATCTGATCTCGCCAGAAGGCGGACGCGAAGACGACCATCGTCCAGCCGAGGTACCCCTCGGGATCCCCCTGCTCGTCGAGCAGACGACGGCAGATCCGCTCCATCTCGTCCTTCGACAACGGAGAGGTCTTGTCGAGCACCGACGCGATCTCGCGGCAGCGCTGCTGCAGACGCTGACGATGCTCGAGGGTCGGAGGGACCGACTTCAGATGAGCGGTCTTGCGTCGCCGCGTCGTCCGCTTCCCCGATCCGGACGAATCCGAGTCAGTGATCATGTCGGCGAGCACTCCGAGGCAGGTAGGTCGAGGGGGCGTGCGAATCGATGTACCGATGTCTCGCCGGCCGAGCCGCTCCGAATCGAGCCGCTCGCTGCAGATTCACTCGCGCTGCGTCCTCCATCCGCTCCGATCCGGCAATGACCCGCATGGACCGCGACGCCGACTACCGAACGATCCCGGTCGCCCGAACGATCCCGGTCGCCCGAGCGCGTCCCAAGGCCGACACTGCATAGATCAGGGGATAGAGCCGCTCATGATACCACAGCTTCGCAAAGTAGAAACCGATCGGACTCGGGGTCCGAAACCGCCCTGCTTCCACCCGAGTGACCAGCCACTCCAGTCCACCGAGGGCGGCCCGCCGAGCTTTTGCCGCTTCGTGAGGTGACTCGTTCGAGCAACGATCCGCCCAGGACGCGAGAAGTTCGGTCGCCAATGCCGTCTCTTCGATCGATCCGTCCGAGTCCCCCTGCCGCTGGCGGACGGAAATCCCGCCCCCCCAGCTGCCGTCCGCATGCTGCTGTCCCAGGAGCCAGCGGAGCGCACGTTCGGCTGCCGGATCTCCGACGTGATCCAAGTCCCGAAAAGCGGCCAGCACCTTAACCGTGCCGTAGATCGGATTCTCGTCGTCCGACTCGTCCTGATTGCCGAACCAGAGCGGCAACCAGCTCCCGTCGGCGCGCTGGTGCCGAGCCAGATAGCGCCAGCCTCGTTCGATCGGCCTCGAGATCCGCTCGCTCCCGAGCACGTCGCGCCACGCGTGCAACGCCCGCATCGCATGAGCGGTCAGGTCGCTGCCGCTGCGGTCGAACGGCAACTTCCCCCAACCGCGACAGAAGGTCGGCCATCCGCCGTCCCGGTTCTGAAGACCGAGCAACCAGCCGGCTCCCGCCGCAGCGGCCTGCTCGACCTGCTTGCGACGGGACTCGTCCGGTCGACCGAGCCGTCGCCACGCGTCGAGCGCCAACATGGCTGCCGGCGTGTCGTCCGCATCCGGAACCGCTCCGCTCAGATCGGTCCAACCCCAGCCCCCCGGATCGGCACCGGTGAACGGATGCCGAGTTCGGTGCTGACACGCCAGAACCCAATCGAGCATCCGGTCCGAAGCCCAGGTCGCTTCGTCCTGTCGATCACCGATCGCCAGCGCGCCGATCGCCAGGTCGGTCGTCCATGTCGCCAGGTTCGTGTCGATCGGCCAGCTGCCGTCGGCGCGAACCGAGTCCTGCAGGAAGCGGATGCCGGCGACGGTCACCGGATCATCGATTCCCCCGGCGGTCACGAGTCCCATGATGACGAAGCTCGTCAGCGGCACCGCCTCGAGAAACCCGCCGCTCGCCGGCTGCATCCGCGCCAGGACACGGCGACTTCGACCGACCGAAGCGGCTCGCAACCACCGTAGCGGAAGGAACCAGGTCGGATCCTGGGCATGCTTCGCCTGACCGATCGCGACGAGTGCGGGGATCGCGTAGCTGACGACCGGCAGGCTCATGAAGCGATACCAGCTCTGCGGCACGCAAGCCGCCTCGAACGGCAGCGCCGACACCTCGCGCCACGGCACCGAACCGGCGATCGCCGCATTGGCCAGAATCGGAACGGCGAACGTCTTGTCCCGGCCATAGCGCCGCCGCAGCCCCGGAATCCCTCCGCAACGATCGACGTACGCGCGCGCCGCTGCGATCGAGTCCCCTCGCTCCGCTTCGGCGCCCGCCGCCTTCCAGGCTGCGAGCACCAGCAGCGTGGTCGAGATGTTCGACCGACTCAGATCGGTATCGCCGAAGCCTCCGTCGTCGTTCCGATGCGCATCGAGCCAGGCGAGGCCACCGTCGATCAGCCGCTGACGTTCGGCCGGAGGACAGATGCGACCACCCCCCGGAGCGGCCCCGAGCACCGCCAGCGCACTGATTGCCGTGGCGGTCGAGAGGGCCGAGGTCGAGAGTTCGCCGACCCAGTGTCCGTCGGAGTTCCGCTCGTCGAGCAGTGTGGAGCGGGCGAGGTCGTAGGCTCGTTCGAGCCGTTCGGCGGAGAGCGTCGTCGTTCGATCGGACGACGAATCGCGGACGTCGGAGGACATGGCCCAGGTATCCGAAAGCGGAAACTCGATCGCCGTCGCCGGTGCTCGATCGGTGCGAGCCGGAGCGGTCGGAACGGCGGAAACGACTATAATCGTTCGGTGCGTTCGGCGGGGCTCCGTCCGAATCGCCCCCCGCTCCGTTCGGTCCCGCACGTTTCGGTCGACGCGTCGCGGAGAGTTCTCGAGCAGCCAGGAAACGACGCGATGTACCTGAAGATGGCCCGCCGGATGCTCTTCGAGACCGACAAGCGTCTGGTCCGCAAGCTCGTCTGGAACATGGGCGTGAAGGGATTCTTCGCCATCCGCGCCCACAAGAAACGACTGAAGCAGGGGAAGTTCTTCCCGCCGTACCTGTACATCTCGATCATCAACAGCTGCAACCTCCGCTGCCAGGGTTGTTGGGTCGACGTCGCCCACAAGCAGCAGAAGATCGAAATCGACGCGCTCGATCGGATGATCACCGAAGCGAAGCGGATGGGGAACTCGTTCTTCGGCCTGCTCGGCGGCGAGCCGTTCATGCACAAGGAACTGCTCGATCTGTTGGATCGGCATCGCGACGCCTACTTCCAGGTCTTCACCAACGGCCACTTCATCACGCCCGAAGTCGCGGCTCGCCTGCGCAAGGCGGGCAACGTCACGCCGCTGATCAGCGTCGAAGGGACGAGCCTGATCAGCGACCAGCGCCGCGGCCGCTCCGGCGTGCTCGACAAGACCCTCGAGGGCTTGCGGAACTGCCTGGATGCCAAGCTGCTGACCGGCGTCTGCACGAGTCTTTGCCGCAGCAACTACGACGACCTGCTCCGCGAGGAGTGGGTCGACCGGCTGATCGAGATGGGAGTCCTCTACACCTGGTTCCACATCTACCGGCCGATGGGCCCCGACCCGAATCCGGAACTGGCGCTTTCCCAGGAACAGCAGCGAGCCGCTCGGCAGTTCGTCGTCGACATGCGAGTCCGCAAGCCGATCGTGATCATCGACGCCTACTACGACGCCGACGGTCACGCCCTCTGCCCCGCTGCCACCGGGTTCACTCACCACATCAACCCGTGGGGAGACATCGAGCCGTGTCCGATCGTGCAGTTCGCCAAGGAATCGATCCATGACGAACGGCCGCTGAGCGAGGTGTTCGATCGCTCGGAGTATCTGGCCGACTTCCGCCGAACCGCCGCCGCTCATACCCGCGGCTGCATTGCGCTCGAACGCCCCGATCTGATCCGAGGGCTCGTCGAGCGACATGGCGCCAAGGACTCGACCGCTCGCGGGACCGCCCTGGCCGAACTGGACGCTGCCGAACGCCATCCGTCGCAGTACCGCCCCGAGTCGAAGCCGATTCCCGAAAAGAGCCTGGCCTACCGCCTGGCGAAGAAGTTCGCCTTTCACGACTACGGCGTCTACGGAAAGCACTTTCGCGACGAGAACTGGCAGGATCCGATGCTTGCCCCACGCCGCTCGACGTCGGCCGAGCCGCAGGTGCACGCCATCGCGCCGCCGAACGCTCGCGACCAGGTCGCGCCGTAGAACCGGACGGGCCGTGGAAACGGACGGAATGCACGGTCGAGTCCCGGTCGACTCGCCCGTGCGAAGACGTCAACCGGCATCGATCGGCGGGCCCGAGCGAGCGACGACCGGCAGCTTTCGTACGGCGACGCACCTGTCCCTTACGGTTCGATGATTCGGCGCTGCCGCTCATCGAGCGTCAGCTCCACGGTCCCGTCGACCTTTCGCTCCCCCAACCGCAACGCCAGCGGGCCGGTCAGCACCAGATGCCGCTCGCTCGACTCGATCCGTCCCGACGCCCGGGACAAGCGGAGCTCCCCTCGCGATTCGACGACGCGCAGTGTCCCGTACTCGATCGTCGGCTGCTCCTCAGAGTCAGGAGCGGGAGCTTCGGCATCGTTCGTCGGCTCGGCATCGTTCGTCCGCTCGGCATCGTTCGTCGGCTCGGCATCGGGAACGACCAGACGCGCCGCGACGCACCTCCAGTCGACCTGATGCTGTCGCTCTCCGGCCGCTTCGATCTCGCCGACGTACCGGAACTCCTCGTCGATCCGAAGCGTCACGCCCCCTTCTAGCAATTGCTCCCGTGTGCGCCGCCAGCGATCGCCCGGTCGCACCGGTCGATCGGAGAACGGCTGCAGCTCTTCCTGAGCCTGCCGTCGCAGATACTCGGGTTCGAACTGCGGCGCGAGACCGCGGGCGATGGCGGGATCGAGGCCCTCGAGGACCCGATCGCGGCCGCGGAACTCGCGGACCGACAGCGATTCGTCGACCGTCAGACTCCAGGTCGCCTCGGCCAGCGCCGCGAAGAGCCGCAGGGTCGGCGTGGCGTCGTCCTGTCGCGCCGCACGAAGATCAGCGGGAGCGGACGAATCGAATGCGAGCCGTTCGTCACCGGAACGAGTCATGATCGTCAGACGCTGCGGGCGATAGGCGATCTCGCGCTCGCCCCGTTCGTTCGGCTCGCCGGTCGTCACGTCGAGCAGCATCGTCTGGTCGATCGACGAGTCGACCGTCTGACCGAGCAACGAGACGCGTTGTCGGACCGATCCGGTCGTCTCGTACGTCACGCTCCCCGGTTCGCAGCGCTGACGGAGCACGACCTGAGCCGCAGCGGTGTCCGAAAAGGGGGCGACCGTCAGGATCGCCGTCGCACAAGCGACCCACGACGCGGCGCGCATGACCTTCCCCTTCTCGAATCGGCAGAACGGATCGAATCGCGACCGTGGAATCGGCTCAGAGTCCGGCGCTGTCGAGCTCGTCCAGCAGATCGTCGAGTTCGTCGCGCTCGACGACCGGAGCGTCGGGCTTGCGGGGCCGGAGACCGACTTCGGCGCCGACCGGCGCCTTGCCCGCCGCCAGTAGCTGCTCGTCCCGCTCCAGGATGGCCATATCGACCGCCGACTTGCCCGAGTCGGGAGCGCCGAACAGTTTCGACAGATCGATCTTCAGGTTGGCCGCCAGCTCGTCCGCCCCCGCGATCGCCGTGTTCTTGTGCTGCGGGAACATGATCGCGTTTTCGGGACAGACGCGACTGCAGGCGGGACAGCCCTTGCGACAGTTGTCGGGCTGCTCGACCAGGATCGTCTCGGCACGATCGACGCCGTAGACGCCGAACAGACAGAAATCGATGCACTCCATGCAGTTGGTGCAGCGACTGTAGTCGATCACCGGGTACCAGCGCCGCTGATCCCCCTCTTCGGCAATCCGCCGCACGACCGCGGCCTCGGCCGCCGTCGATTCGCTCCCCGCCGACTCGCCCCCTTCCGCGACCGGTCCGTCGATTCCCGCCGAGTGCCCGGCAAGGCGAACGATCGAGTCGCCGTTCCCGTTGGGCGCGACCAGCGGTCGTTCGATCTCCTGGCGGAATCGCTCCAGCTGCGGCGCCGCCGGAGTCCCTCCGATCCAGCCCATCAGGTCGACCGTCTTCACGGTCGATTCGCGAGCGATCCGAGTGACCTCTTCGACGAACGGCTCGACCGAGTCGCGCGCCTTGAGATCGAGACACCAGATGCGCCGAGCCGGCACGGGACGATCGTCGACGACGCGTCGCTTCGCGTCCTGTTTCGCCTCCAGCTCTTCCTCGTCCTCTTCCTCGTCGTCGCTCTCGTTCTTCAGCAGCGTCGATCCGACGGCTCCGCGGATGTCGTTCCGATCGAGCACCCACCGCGCCGCCCGCTCGAAGAGCCAGCTGCAGACGACCAGATCCCCTTTGATCCCCTGCAGCGCCAGCATGCCGGTTCCGTCCGGCTTGAGATCGTACAGATGCGGCACGACGGTAACGTCGATACCGAGCTCGAACATCAGCCGAGTCACCAGCTCCTCTTCGAGCTGGCGCTTCGCCGGATGGTGGCTCTGTCCCTGCGAGACGACGACCGCTATGCGTTTGGCCATGAGGCTCACTCGTTCAGTTGTCCCT
>CAZZBI010000189.1:0-1423 GCA_964652385.1 uncultured Pirellulaceae bacterium
TCAAGAGTCTCGGCGCCGACGATCAGACGGCGGTCAACAAGGTCCTCTCGGTCCTGCTCGGCGAGATCTCGAAGCCGGCCGGCCTCGTCCTGTCGATCACCGGCCTGCTGGCGCTCGGCTATCTCGGCTGGGAGATGACTCGCATGGGCAAGATCGCCCGCGAGCGGATGCAGGTCGTCCTGATCCTGACCTTCTTCTCGTTCCTGTTCTGGGCCTTCTTCGAACAGGCGGGAAGCAGTCTGAACAACTTCACCGACCGGAACGTCGACCGAGTCAGCGAAGCGCGGACCGTCGCGCAGGAAGAGGTCGGGCAGTCGATCCGTCTGCAGCCGACTCAGGAGCAGCTCGGGTTCTCGCGCGGCCCCTGGACGTTGACTCGCGAAACGTTCGATGCGCTGAAGAAGGACGAGAACCTCGAGGACGAGAAGGACATCGCGCTGTTGTGGGTCGTCACTGCCGAACAGGTCGGCCGGACGATGAAGGTGCGTGAAGAGAAGCCTGCCCCCGGGGCGACCGCCCGCAAGCTGGTCGACCGGACGCTGGCGGAAGGGGATATCGGTCAGACGATCCGCTTCGTGCCGAGCGAGGACTGGATCGGCCAGACCAGCGGCGGAGCGATGTTCACGCTGACCCATCTGACGGTGCTGCGGGAGGCGTTCTCGGAGCCGGCCTTCGAGATCGACTGGAACGTTCAGCCCGATAACGTCGGCATGGGCGTCGCGGAACAGAAGTCCGAGATTCCGGCGTCGTTCTTCCAGGCGATCAACCCCGGCTTCATCATGATCCTGGGGCTCGTCTTCACGACGCTCTGGACGATCCTCGCGAACCTGAAGCTCGAACCGAGCACGCCGATCAAGTTCTCGCTCGGCCTGATCCAACTCGGTCTCGGCTTCTACTGCTTCTCGATGGGAGCGGCGGCGGCGACCGAACGAGGCATGGTGGCGATTCCTTACTTGGTCTTCGGCTACCTGTTCCAGACGACGGGCGAACTCTGCCTGTCGCCGGTCGGTCTGTCGATGGTGACCAAGCTCGCTCCCAAGGTGCTGGTGAGCACGGTGATGGGGAGCTGGTTCCTGGCGACCGCACTGTCGCAGTACCTGGCCGGCATCATCTCGAAGTTCACGGCGGTCGGGCACGGCGGCGAAGGCGAAAAGCTGATCCCGGTCCCGAGCGAGACGGTGAACGTGTACGGAGGCGTCTATTACCAGATCGCGATCGCCGCGATGATCGCCGGCGGCATCTGCCTGCTCCTCTCGCCGGTCCTGTCGTACTGGATGCATAAGGACGCCGAAGGAGACGACGCCGGGGCTCCGGCCCGAGGCCACTGACCGGCAGCGGAGCGGGGCCGCTGTGCCCGTTTGCGTCCCCCGTGCCGCCCGGACCGAAGCACCAAGCGCAGGGGCCCCTGGTCCCCCTGCGCTCC
>CAZZBI010000189.1:1433-3513 GCA_964652385.1 uncultured Pirellulaceae bacterium
CGCCGCTGGCCCGATGGAGGCCATCGTTCCCGCGGCGGGCCCGTGGCGTCGCGACCGTCGCGGCCATCGAGAGCAGTCGCGGCATGCTGCCTGTCGGGGCGATCGTGACGGCGGTATCGTCGACCGTTGCCGAGCGGCCGAGCGGCAAACACAATGAAAGCTTCTTCTCTCCGGTCGGTTCGTTCGGCCGAAGTCCGCAGCCCCTGACCGGCTCGACTCTCTCCTCCCCCTGGATCTGCCCGGCATGCCGATCGACGTCGCCTGTTCCGCCTGCGGCAAGAAGTACCGAGTGCCGGACAACTTGGCCGGCAAGGCGGCGAAGTGTCAGGCCTGCGGGGCGATGATGCGAATCGGCGGCGGAGCGGCTCCGGCCGGAAACTCCCCCGCTTCCGCTCCTGCCGGACGTCCCGCTGCGGCAGCTCAGCGGCCTGCTCCCCAGCGTCCCGCCGCGCCGCGCCCCGCTGCCGCTCAGCCCGATCCGTTCGGGCTCGGAGCTCTCGGCGGTGCGGAGGATCCGTTCGGCTCGGCCGCTCCGCTCCCTCCCGGTTTCGATCCGCTCGGTGCGCCGGTGGTTCAGGACTTCGGGTTCGCTCAGCCGTTGGGCGAAGCGGAGCCGACCGGACCGGTGATGCCGACTTCGCAGTACAGCGAGAATCCGGTCGTCGCCGAGCAGCGTCGATTGGCCGAAGAGGCCAAGCGGCGTTGGGGGGGCGCGAGCGACAACCCGTACATGCGCGAAGCCGAGGCGGCACTCGGCGGGCCGGCCAAGGGAAAGGCGCCGGGCAAGAAGGGGGCGGGAGCCGAGGACGACTCGCACAGCAGTTACGACGGCATCGTCCAGGTGGTCAACGCCGTCTGCTTCGTGCTGGGGGCCGGAGCGATCATCGCGGCGGCGATCAGTCCGGGAGTCGGCACGATTGCCGGCTTCATCGTCTACGGCTTTGCCGGACTGGCGAGTACGGTCGGCGGGATCTGGGCCCTGGTGCTTGCCTTCATCATCAGCGCCCGCGAGAACGCGATCTGGAAAGGGATCCTCTACCTGATCTGCGGCATCTACCAGATCATCTTCTGGTTTCAGAACTGGCGCGAGATGAAGACGCCGGTCAATCTGATTCTCGGCAGCGTCGTCACCGCGATCTTGGCGGTCGTCGCCTTTGTGGTCGCCGGGCTGCGAGCCTCGGGCGAGACGCAGTAGCGGCGGCGTTTTCGGCTAGATCGCGTCCGAATCGGCGCCGTCCGAACCTCATGCCGCGCGGCGTTGCCGCTCGGGATAGGCGAAACCGCTCCGCACGTCGTTCCAGCGACTGACGATCGTCCCGACCAGATGGCCGCCGAAGGCGAGCGAGAGCTTCAGCGCATGCTGATAGCGATGCCCTCGGGCAGTTCGCGGCACGCAATCGAAGCGGCAATCCGGCTCGGGCTGTTCGAGCCCGAGGGTCGGCGGAGCGATCCCGTCGCGCAGACCGAGGATGGTCACTGCCAGTTCGGCGCAGCCGGCTGCCTTGACCAGATGCCCGATCTGACTCTTCGTCGCACTCACCTGGATCGAATCGATCACGCTGCCGAAGACGCGCGAGATGCCGGCGATCTCGGCGGCGTCGTTCTGTCGCGTGCCGGTGCCGTGCGCGTTGACATAGGCGACGTCGCGCGGGGCGAGCGAGGCCTGTCGCAACGTGCCTTGGATCAGATGCTCGAGCGCATCGCAGTCGACATCCAGGCCGGTCAGATGATGCGCCTCGGAGAGCATCACGCCGGGGGCGATCGAGCAGTAGATCCGGGCGCCGCGATCGAGGGCATGCGAGAGGCGTTCGACGACGAACATCGCTCCTCCTTCGCCCATGACGAATCCCTTGCGGCGGACGTCGAACGGCAGGCAGGCTTCGCTCGGAGAGCCCCCTTCGGCGAGCGCCCGCATCGTCCGAAAGCCGGCGGCGAAGAGCGGGTTGATCCCCTCGGCTCCTCCCGCCAACGCGATGTCGCATTGTCCGTCGCGAATCGCGCGGACGGCGACCAGCAGCGAGATCAGGCCGCTGGCACAGGCGGTCGAGTGACAGACACGCGGCCCGCCGAGCCCCCAGTG
>CAZZBI010000189.1:3523-6146 GCA_964652385.1 uncultured Pirellulaceae bacterium
GTGGTCGGCGATCAGCGAACAGGCGGTATTGGGGAGGATCCGGTCTTGCCAGGCGGGAGCTGCGGGATCAGCGGGGATCGAGAACTCGGTCTTCGGTGCCCAGTCGACTTCCGGGAGCGAGGCGACTCCGCGCAGGTCTCCCATATGTCCGGCGATCGCGCACCCCATCGTCGTCGCATCGACCTGGCGCCAGTCGATTCGCGCATCGGCCAGTGCCTCGGCCGCCGCTCGAAAACCGATCCGCACCGCCTTGAGTTCGCCGTACGACGTTTCGCCCGGAAGATCGACCTGAGCGCCGAACCAGGTCCCGTCAGGAAGTCCGGGGACCCCATGCAGCCAATCGATGCCGCACCTCCCTTCGCGAATCCCTTGCCAACTCGATTCCCGATCCCGTCCCAACGACGTCACCAGACCGAGGCCGGTGATGACGATCGGCTCGTCATCCCGCTCGGGGCGTCGGAAAGGGAGAAGGGTTGGAGTCATAGGAGCGAGGGGAATCCGCCGAGTGCCGGGAAGAGACACGGAGTCGCTGTCGATCCTGCCGCCACGGCGAATTACCAGAACCGCGCGGATCGAGCAAGGCGAAGTCCGAGCAGGGCCCACGTAGCCCCGGGCTCCCCAGCCCGAAGCGCCAAGCGCAGGGGTCCTCCGCGCCTCCCCTCCTCGCCGCCGTTCCACTGCGACCGAGGGCGGTCGCACTACGACCATGCGGTGCGACCGGGGGCGGTCGCACTATGCGGCCCGGGGCTCACCGCAACACCAGCCCTCCGCGTCTCCCCAGCCCGAAGCGCCAAGCGCAGGGGTCCTCCGCGCCTCCCCACCTCGCCGCCGTTCCGCTGCGACCGGGGTCGGTCGCACTACGACCATGCGGTGCGACCGGGGTCGGTCGCACTACGACGAAGGCTTCGAAACACCCACTCACCGTTCGCGGTGCAGTTGCTGCAGGCGTTCGAGCGAACGGAAGGTGAGCGCCTCGAGTTCCGCGATCTTCGGTTCCAGGCCGCGGACCTCCTGCTGCTCGCCGCGCTGTTCGATCTCCCAGGCGACGTCGGCGGCGCTGCGACAGCCGAGATGTCGGAGCGCGCCTTTCAGGCTGTGCGACGTGCGGAGCACTTCGGCCGAGTCTTCGGCGCGGACCGCGCGAGACAACTCGCCGAGCAGCTTCTGCGAATCGAGCTCGAACAGCTCGATCAGTTCGCCGAGCAATTTCCGATCGCCGCCGACCGTTTCGAGAGCCGACGACCAGTCGACCGCCACCTCGTCGCTCGATCCGGCTCGTCCCGCCGCTCGCCGACGGAGCGACGCACCGACCGCCTCGTCGAGCGCTTCGCGCAGTTCGGCGATCCGGATCGGCTTGGTGACGTACTGATCCATTCCGGCATCCAGGCACTTGCGGCGGTCACCCGACATCGCATGCGCGGTCAGACCGATGATCGGCGTCCGTCGGTGCAGCGACTCTTCCATCTCGCGGATGCGTCGCGTCGCCGTCAGGCCGTCCATCACCGGCATCTGGACGTCCATCACGATCGCATCGAACTCCCGCCGCTCCGCCGCCTCGAGCGCTTCGAGTCCGTGGCGCGCGACCGAAACGACATGCCCTTCCTTTTCGAGCAACCGGACCGCCAGCTTCCGATTGACCGGATTGTCCTCGACGACGAGCAGATCGAGCGAGCGGGTCCCCGCGGCGAGTGACGGGGAGCGTTCGTCGTCGCGCTTCGTTGCCTCTCGTTCCTCATTCGCTCCGGCGCGTGATCCCGTCTCCTTCTCGACCGACTCGCCCCTCTCGGTCGCCGCTGCCGCAACGGCGTTGCGAGCCCCTCGAACGCGTCGCGGCTCCAGGACCCGGATCATCGTCTCGAGAAGTTCGGATTGCTTGATCGGCTTGAGCATGCGCGCCGCGACGCCGGCTCGGGCCGCACGTTCCGAGTCCCCCGGACGCGAGCCGCTGGACAGCAGCACGATCGGCAGTTCGGCGAATCGATGATCGGCGCGCAGGCGTTCGATCAGTTCCAGGCCGTCGGTCTCGCGGAGATTCGCGTCGGTCAGCAGCAGCGAGAACGGCGTCGTCGCTCGGGCCGGCGGCGCATGCGGATCGGTCTCGCCCCGAGCCAGCGTTTCGCGATCATGCTCCGCCGCCTCCTGCTCTTCGCACAACAGCATCCACGCCTCGTCCGCCGTCGCGCACGATTCCGGCACCATGTGCCAGCCGCGACACGCCTCGGTCAGAATCCGGCGATTCGCATCATGATCGTCGACGATCAGGACGCGGATCCCTTCCAGTCGATCCGGATCGATCGTCCCCCCTTCGCCGTCCTGCTCCTCGGCACGAGGGTCAAGCCGCATGCGGGCGGTAAATCGGAATCGACTTCCCGCCCCTACCCGACTCTCGACCCGAATCGTCCCGCCGAGCAGTTCGACCAGACGCCGCGTGATGGTCAGCCCGAGACCGGTGCCGCCGTAGGTCCGAGTCGTCGACGAATCGGCCTGCACGAACTTCTCGAAGACCGTTTCGAGCTTGTCGGGAGCGATTCCGATACCGGTGTCGCTGACCACGAACTCGAGGAGAACCGAATCGTCGTCGCGGCGGCGCGCGACGTCGGGATTCTCGTCCCCCGCCGAGTCG
>CAZZBI010000189.1:6156-10449 GCA_964652385.1 uncultured Pirellulaceae bacterium
TCGGACGGATCGTCGTCGCGAGCCGGACGAACGTCGATCAGCACTTCGCCGCGCGGCGTGAACTTGATCGCGTTGCCGACCAGATTGAGCACGACCTGTCGAAGTCGCTCGACGTCGCCGATCAGTCGCCGCGGGACTTCGGGGTCGACCTGATAGGCCAACCGGAGTCCCTTGTCATGGGCACGGATCGCGACGCTGCGGATCGCGTCGGCCAAGCGGTCGCGCAGGTCGAACGGCACCTCGGCCAGTTCGAGCTTTCCCGCTTCGATCTTCGACAGATCGAGCAGATCGTTGAGCAGCGTCAGCAGCGACTCGGCCGACTGTCGCACGGTCGCCAGATAGTCGTGTTGCGTCGGATCGAGCGACGTGTCGAGCAGGAGTTCGGTCATGCCGAGAATCGCGTTCATCGGCGTCCGGATCTCGTGACTCATGTTCGCCAGGAAGTCGCTCTTCGCCTGGTTGGCGTTCTCGGCCAGTTCCTTGGCGTGACGCATCGCCTGTTCGCCGCGGATCCGTTCGGTGACGTCCCAGAACATCCCTTGGATGCCGATCACCGCTCCGGTCCGGTCGCGCACCGGACTCTTCAGCACCTCGACATGGATCTTTCGCCCCTCGCGATCGACATGCTCCTCGACGTCGCGCCAGACATGGCCGGTCGCCAGGATCCGCAGATCGTCGCGACGATACTTGTCGGCGAGTTCCCACGGGAAGAGATCGAAATCGGTCTTGTCCAGGAGCGACTCGGTCGTCCGTCCGACCGATCGGCAGAACTGCGGATTGGCGAAGACGAACCGTCCGGCGCGGTCCTTGCGAAAGACGCTGATCGGCAGACTCTCGACCAACCCCAGATAGACGCTGGTCGCTTCCTCGAGCGCCCGCTCGACGCGCACCTGCTCGGTGATGTCCCGCCCGAGTATCCCGATGCCGATCGGTCCGTCGAGGTCGGCGATCCGCTGCAGCGTCGCATCGATCCAGCGCCATGTCCCTTCGTCGTCCCGAGCGCGGAAGAGAACGCGAGCGGTCGAGCCGCCGAGCGCCGCTTCGAGTCGCGTTTCGACCGTGACGCGCTCTTCCGGAGCGACTCGATCGAGCCAGGCGAGGCCGCCCGCATCGGGGCCGAACGACGCAGGACCGAAGACGATCGCCGCCGCGGTATTGTGAAAGTCGACCCGAGTCAGATCGACGGTCAGGCACCAGACCGGATCGTGAAGACTCCGCAGCAACCCCGCGGCGAATCGGGCGCCTCGTTCTCCGGCTCGGTCGTCGTCTCCGAAACTCGAAAGCATCGGCGGGAGCCTTGCCGTCAGACGGAATGGGGAAATGAGGAGCGATTCGAGTGCCTCGCCGCGAATGCGAAGCGACCGTCGCGGACGGAGAGCGGCTCGCGCCTTCGAGCGAGCACGGCCGCGGCGCGTCCGGCCGCTCGAATCTCCCCTCCGAGACGACTCGATCTTACGGGATCGTCCCCCATGCATGCACCTCCCGCCACGACGGTTCGGTCGCTCGAATGCGGTCGGTCGGTTCCGGCGATTCTCCGCTTCGGCTCGCCCGTCTCGACTCGCCTGCCTCGGTTCGCGCGCGATCGGCGTACCGTCTCCCTTGGCCCTGTCAGCTCGATCGGCTCCTCGGATCCCCGGTAGCCAGGCGATTTCCGGGACCCTGGCCCCCAGCGGCTTGCCGTCGTCGATCGCGATCCCCGATGCGGGCGCTCCCCGTTGCAACGCGCGACGGGTCCGCGACAATCGTCCGTTTCCCCCTGTCGGTCGTTCGACTTCCTTCACGTCGCGAGCCCTCGAGCGATGCCCCGCTACAACCCGGCCGAGATCGAACCCCGCTGGCAGGCCTACTGGGATCGGGAGAAGACCTTCCGCACGCCGCGTCTGCCGAAGGGGGAGAAGCTCTATGCCCTGGACATGTTCCCGTATCCGAGCGGTGCGGGGCTCCATGTCGGTCATCCGGAGGGCTACACCGCGACCGACATCGTCTGTCGCTACGCGCGCATGAAGGGAAAGACGGTCCTGCATCCGATGGGCTTCGACGCCTTCGGGTTGCCGGCCGAGGAAGCGGCGATCAAGGACAACATCCCGCCGCGACAGTCGACCGAGCGGAACATCGCCAATTTCCGCCGCCAGCTGAAGATGCTCGGCTTCAGCTACGACTGGGATCGGGAACTCGCGACGACCGACGTCGCCTATTTCCGCTGGACCCAGTGGATCTTCCTGCAGCTGTTCGATACGTGGTTCGACGCCGAGCGACAGGTCGGTCGGCCGATCGCCGAACTGCCGATTCCCGAATCGGTCGCCGCGGCCGGTCCGGACGAGGTGAGTCGCTATCGGGATTCGAAGCGACTGGCCTACCAGTCGGACGCGCTCGTCAACTGGTGCCCGAATCTCGGCACCGTGCTGGCCAACGAAGAGGTGATCGACGGGCTCAGCGAGCGCGGCAGTCATCCGGTCGTCCGCATTCCGCTCCGCCAATGGATGCTGCGCATCACCGCCTATGCCGATCGGCTGGAGCGGGATCTCGACGAGCTGGATTGGTCCGAGGGGATCAAGAAGCTGCAGCGCGACTGGATCGGGCGCAGCACCGGTGCGGAAGTCGACTTTCCGGTCGGCGACTCGGCGACGTTCGATGCCTGGACCGCGGCGCGACGAACCGGCGGGTGGCCCGAGAAGCCCGAAGCGAACGTGCTGCGGATCTACACGACTCGCCCCGATACGCTGTTCGGCGCGACCTACATGGTCATCGCTCCGGAACATCCGCTGGTCGACCGCCTGACGACCCCCGAGCAGAAAGCGGCGGTCGACGCCTATCGCCAGGCGGCCGCGACCAAGAGCGATCGCGAGCGACAGGAAGAGAAGAAGCAGAAAACGGGAGTCTTCACCGGAGCTCACGCGATCAACCCGGTCACCGGTCGTCCGATTCCGATCTGGATCGCCGACTATGTGCTGATCAGCTACGGGACCGGAGCGATCATGGCGGTCCCGGCTCATGACGATCGCGACTGGGAGTTCGCCGAGCAGTACGGTCTGTCGATCGTTTCGGTCGTCGATCCGGGAGAGGGTGATGCCGAGTTGCGCGCGGCGGTGCACGCCGGCACGCATTGCTTCGCCGGCTATGGAGTCGCCTTCAATTCGGGCCCTTACGACGGCCTGAGCACGGTCGACGCGAAGCGCCGCATCACGGCCGACCTGCATGGTCGAGGATTGGCGTGCAAGGCGGTGAACTACAAGCTGCGCGACTGGCTCTTCAGCCGGCAGCGCTTCTGGGGCGAGCCGTTCCCGATCCTGCACGAGCTGAACGAGCGCGGGGAACCGACCGGTCTGCTGCGCGCCGTCGATCCGCAGGACCTGCCGGTCGATCTGCCGCATCTCGAGGACTACAAGCCGCACGGTCGCCCCGAGCCTCCGTTGGCCAAGGCGGACGACTCGTGGCTGTATCCGGTCATCGATGGCCGCCGCTACCGGCGCGAGACGAACACGATGCCGCAGTGGGCCGGATCCTGCTGGTACTACCTGCGGTTCATCGATCCGACCAACGATCAGGCGCCGGTCGATCCCGAATTGGAACGAGCCTGGATGCCGGTCGACCTGTACGTCGGCGGCGCCGAGCATGCGGTGCTCCATCTGCTCTACGCCCGCTTCTGGCACAAGGTGCTCTACGATCGAGGCGTCGTGTCGCACAAGGAGCCGTTCCGGAAGCTCGTGAACCAGGGGATGATCCTGGGCGAGATGGAGCTGACGGCGTTCGTCGATGCCGGCGGCCGCTGGGTGTCGGCTCGTGACGTTCAGGAAGGGGCCGAGCGCGGCACCTGGGTCCGCCGCGGTTCGGGCGATCCGGTGACGCCGACCAAGATCGAACTCGACGGGGTGACGAAGAAGGGCGAGGCGTTCGTCCTGACAGAGGCGCCCGAGATCGCGGTCGATGCACGCAGCTACAAGATGAGCAAGAGTCGCGGGAACGTCGTCAATCCGGACGACATCGTGCGCGACTTCGGCGCGGATTCGCTCCGGCTGTACGAGATGTTCATGGGACCGCTCGAAGCGACCAAGCCGTGGAGCATGGACGGCGTGAAGGGAGTCCGCGGTTTTCTCGATCGCGCCTGGCGAATGATCGTCGATGATCGAGCCGAGACGCTTCGGCTGGCCGACAACGTGACCGACGCTCCCGCCAGCGACACCGCTCGCCGCACGCTGCACAAGACGATCAAGGCGGTGAGCGCCGACATCGAAGCGATGAGCTTCAACACGGCGATTGCGCGGATGATGGAGTTCGTCAATCACTTCACCAAGG
>CAZZBI010000190.1:0-7432 GCA_964652385.1 uncultured Pirellulaceae bacterium
CTGTGTGCATCGAGCGGTTCCCGAAACGAGTCACTTCATCCGCTACAAGGCGAGCGACTCGTTGCGCGACGCGACCAGCGGGCGCGGCTGCCTGAGAACGCCGGCCGATCTCGACCGGATCGCCGCCGGGAATCGAAACGGTGAGGGACGATCATGAGGCTCCGCAAGCGGATTCCCGCGCTGACGGTGCATATCGGCACCGAGAAGACCGGGACCACGACGATCCAGGAACTGCTGTTCGCCAATCGACAGCGGCTGGCGTCGGAGCGCGTCGGCGTCCTGACCTCGCCCGGGCGAGCGAACAATCGCGGAGCCGCGACCTACTGCATGGCAGCCGGCCGGATCGACGATCACGGCGTCTCGAACGGCTTCGCCGATCCGACGCGGCGCGAAAAGTGGCGTAGCCGGCTGCGCGCCGCACTGACTCGCGAACTCCGCGGCCTGACCGGCAAGGTCGAACGGGTGATCCTGACGTCGGAGCATTTCCATTCGCGGCTGATCGACGAAGCCGAAGTGCGGACGCTGCTCGAACTGGTCGGGCCGCACTTCGATCGGATCGACGTGCTCGTCTATCTGCGCCGGCAGGATCGACTGGCCGTCAGCTCGTACAGCACGCTGCTGACCAGCGGCGGTCGACGGAACGAGATCCTGCCGCCGGGAACGAGCGATCGGACCCACTTCTTCGATTACCTGGGATTGGTCGAACGCTGGTCGAACGTCTTCGGTCGCGACCGCCTGACGATCCGGCCGTTCGACCGGACGGAGTGGGTCGCAGGGCGACTGATCGACGACTTTCTGCATCACGCGGGGATCGGCGTTGCGCCGTCCGAGCTGTCGCTTCCGGCAAATCGCAACGAATCGGTGTCGGCTCACGCCCGACCGATCCTGCTCCGCTTCAATCGACACTTTCCGTCGGTGCTGGAAACGGGCCCGAATCCGCATGCGGCGAAGCTGCGCTGGTTCCTGGTGCGGCGGCTGCGCGACGCCTATCCCGGCCCTCCGCAGCTGCCGACTCGGGACGAAGCGCGAGCATTTGCCGAGCTGTTCCGCGATCGGAATCGCGAGCTCGCCGAGAAGTACTTTGACGGTCGCCCGCTGTTCGACGACGACTTTTCGGACTATCCCGAGCAGTCGGACGAGATGCCGATCGAACCGATCGCGGTCGATCTGATCGCCGAAACGATGGCCGAGTATCTGAAGTCGCTCGACTGAACGGCGCCGGCACCTTCGCGCACGGCGCGACGCGGATCGGCAAGAGCGCTCGGATCCGTAGGTTCAGTCGACGTGGACCGTCTGGCCTTCGATCCAGCGATGCGACAGGACGAAGCGACCGGCGCGAGCCGCCGAGCGGACGTTCAGCTCGGTGCGGCGTTCGCTGAGCGTCTGCGGCGGCCGCCCTCCGATCAGCTCGGCGCAGACCTGATACGTCCCGGCCAGCAGATTGAGCTTCGTCACCTCGACCTCGATGGTCCGCGAGCCGATCAGCGGATCGTCGGTACGGCGCGGCGATTCGATGACGGTCAGCGTCTCGCCGTCGCTCTCGAAGCGGATCCGCAGTCGGAACTCGTCGACTCGCTCTTCGGAGTTCAGACGGACACGCAAGCGGAGCGTCGACGCGTACGACGTGTCGGTCAGGTCGTTGCCGTCGACGTCGAGCAGTCGGAACTCCTCGATCCAGGCGGCTCCCAGATAGTGCGGCAAGGGGGGAGCGGGAGTCGAAACGATCGGCGACGGTGCGACGGTCGACGAGATCGCCACGTTCGACGGCGGCTGCGCCGGGTTCGCGGCGGCGGTCGAGCGGTCGGCCGCCGCGGCCGTACGAGCGGTCGGATTCCCCTCGTCGTCCCCGTCGTCGTTCCCCGTCTCCTGCAGACGGAGCAGTCGGCGATAGATCCGCATCCCTTCTTCAACCTCGCCGTCGTAGACGATCGAGCCTCGATCGAGAACGGCGAATCGATTGCAGGCCTGCGCGATCCGCCCGATCATGTGCGTCACGACGATGACCGACGTCCCTTGGGCGATCAGCGACTCGATGTGGGCAAAGCACTTCATGCGAAAGGCGATGTCGCCGGTCGCGAGCACTTCGTCCATCAGCAGCAGGTCGGGCTGCAGAAAGGCGGCGATCGAGTAGCCCAAGCGGGCTCGCATCCCCGAACTGTAGGTGCGGACCGGATCGTCGATGGCGTGATCGAGACCGGCGAAGTCGACCATCGCGTCGAACCGGCGATCGACCTCGGACTTGGTGACCCCCAGGATCGCCGCGTTGATGTAGACGTTCTCGCGTCCCGAGAGAATGGCGTTGAAACCGGCTCCGAGCTGAGTCAGGGCTCCCATGCGACCGCGGACTCGGATCCGACCTTCGTCGGGGCGGATCAGTCCCTGCACCATCTTGAGCAGCGTCGACTTCCCGGCGCCGTTGGCTCCCATCAGCGCGAGCGATTCCCCCGGGCGGATCGACAGCGAGACGTCGCGTACTGCCCAGAACTCGCCGCGTCGCAGGCCGGTGGTCGGACCCAGTCCGATCGCTTCGCGCGCCAGATCGACCATCCCGTACCGTAGGCTGCGGTGCAGATTGCGGCAGAACTTCTTCGAGACATGCTCGATGCGGGCGACGTGCTGATCGGAACGGGACATCGGTGCGCCTCGCGGGGTCAGTTCGCCATCCGCTCGATGAAGATGCGGAATCCCAGCCGGAACCACATCATCCCGAGCAGCAGCAACGGAAGGGCGACCGCCAACCAGACGAGCGCGGGGACCCACATGTCGGTCGTCCCCGCCGCCAGCAGATCGCGACTGGCCGACAGGAGCGCTCCGGGCGCGTTGATCCAGTTCCAGAGCCGATAGGCCGAATTGTCGGGAGCGACATAGACGACCGGAGTCATCAGCATCCAGAAGGGACTGAGCACGGTCAGGGTCCGACCGATGTCCTGATACAGGATGCCGACCGGCGTCAGCATCAGCCCGAGCGCCAATCCGACGAGGATCAATCCGAACATCAGTACCGGGACCGCCAACGTCCCCCAGGACCACGAGAGTCCGGTGAAGGCGCAGATGACGAGCACGAAGATCATTCGGATCAGGAAATCGAACAGCACCTCGGCCAACGACACGAGCACGAGCGACTCGCGAGGGAACTGCAGCTTGGTGATCAGCCCCTGGTTCGCCAGGACCGTCTTGAGCGGCGTCTGGACCGCGTCGAAGAATCCCTGCCAAAGGACCGATCCGATGGCGATGAACGCCAGGAACGAGCCGCCGGGAATCGTCCCGAACTGCAGGATCCGCTGATCGGAAAGAAAGGTCCACGAAGCGGCCTGAGCGATCGTCGGCACCAGGATCCAGAGGAACCCGAGCAACGATTGGCGGTAGGACCCCGATAGGTTGCGGACGAACAGCCGCCACGCCAGCTCGCGGCCGACCCAGACGTCGCGCCCGATGTCGGCGATCATCTTGAGCGGGCGCCGCGCCTGGGACTCGGGAGAGTACTCCGCGGTCCACGGGAGCTCGTCGATTTCGGTGGCGGCAGCCGTCAAGGAAACGTCTTCCCGTCGTGGGCCGAGACATGACGAAGAGGGAAAGGGGGCGGAGGCCCCGCAGCACAAGGTCTTCCTGCATCCTAATCAGGGGTCCCGAAAGTGTCATCCCTGACCGCTCCCCCCGGCCCTGTTGTGCCGAGCCGCCGCATTTGGGGCACGCCGAGCCGGAATATCAGGGCCAAGCCGAACCGACGATCGGGCCGTTCCGCATGGTCGTTCCGACGCGGGCCCCGCCGTGGCCGAACCCCGAAACGGGTTGACCGAGGCCTCGCGGGTCGCGTCCACTGGCGTTCGCGCCGACCTCGGCCGGGGGCGCCGGCCCCCGAGTGGCTGTCCGTCCGCTCCCACCTCGATGCAGGCGATCTCATGAAACCGCTGCGACTCGCTCCCCTGGCGGCCTCGCTGGCCCTGACCGTCGCCATCCTGTCGACCGGACTCGTTCGCGACCTCGCGGCTCAGTCGCGCGAAGAGAAGGTGCTCGAAGACCATCGACGCGTCACGGCCGAAGGCTTCTGGCTCTACCAGGATCTCGAGAGCGGGCTGCGCGAAGCGCGGCGGAGCGGAAAGCCGCTGCTCGTCACGCTCCGCTGCATCCCGTGCGAGGAGTGCGTCAAGCTGGACGAAGAGCTGATGGAGAGCGATCCCGAACTGCGACGGTTGCTCGAGCAGTTCGTCCGGGTCCGTCTGGTTTCGACGAACGGCCTCGACCTGGATCTCTTCCAGTTCGACACCGATCAGTCGTTCGCGATCTTCCTGATGAACGCGGACCGGACGATCTACGGCCGCTACGGTACCCGCTCGGCGCGCACCGAGTGGATCGATGACGTCTCGATCGCCGGTCTGACGAGAGCGCTCGAACGGGCGCTCGAGCTGCACGAGAATCCGGGAGAGTTCCGAGCCGGATTGCGAGACAAGACCGGGCCTGACGCCGAGTTCGATCGCCCCGAGAAGTTCCCGTCGCTCGCGACGCGCTATGCTTCGCGCCTGAACTTCACCCCCGGCGTCGTGCAGAACTGCATTCACTGCCATCAGATCGGCGATGCGATGCGCGATCACCTGCGGTCGCGCGGCGAGCCGTTTCCCGAGACGGTGCTGTTCCCGTATCCGCATCCGAAGATCGTCGGGCTGATCGTCGACCCGGCGACCTGCGGGACGTTGAAGGAGGTGGTTGCAGGCTCGGCTGCGGAGCGAGCCGGGTTCGTCGCGGGTGACGAGATCATCGCCTTCGGCGGTCAACCGATTCTCTCGATCGCCGACCTGCAGTGGGTCCTGCATCAGGCCGGCTCGTATGTTTCGATCACCGCCGAGGTCGAACGGGACGGCGTGCGACACTCGTTGACGCTCGATCTGGACGAGGGATGGAAGCGACAGGGTGATCTCTCGTGGCGCGTCTCGTCATGGAACCTCCGCAAGATGACGACCGGCGGGCTGGTGCTCGAGACGGCCGATCCGGCGCGGCGCCGCGCCGCGCGAATCGATCCCGACGCGATGGCGCTCGTCGTGGCGTATGTCGGGCAGTACGGCGAACATGCGGCGGGGAAGGAAGCCGGCTTCCTGAAGGACGACCTGATCGTCGCATTCGACGGTCGCAAGGATCTGAAGAGCGAATCCGAGTGGTTCGCGTATGCGCTCGAGGAGCATCGTCCGGGAGAACGCATCGGGGTCACCGTGCTGCGCGACGGACGAGAGATCGAACTGATGCTCCCGATGCAGCGCTGAACGACCGGTCGATCGAAGCCGGCGCGAACGCCCCCGTTCGTATGGATTCGTCGGCGCGGAACCGCTACCCTGACCGAGCCGGCGGTCCGTCTCGGATCGTCGGTTCGATCGATCCGCCGGAATGTCCTGACGATGTCGTGTCGTCTCCGTCGGAACGATCGCCGCATCGATAGTCGGAGTACGGCTTCATGATTCGATCCCTGATCGCGCTCTCGCTCGTGGCGTTCGTCGCCTCGTCGGTCGTCGGCTCGGCCCTCTCGTCCGCCCCCGTGGCGGCTCCTCCGCAGAACAGCATCAAGGAGGTGATGAAGTTGGCGCACAAGGACGGCCTGCTGAAGAAGGTCGTCGACGGCGAAGCGACCGACGCCGAGAAGCAGCAGCTTCTCGACCTGTACATCGACATGCTCGAAGGGACTCCCGAGAAGGGCGAGCAGACCGAGTGGCTGATGGCTGCCGGTCGTTCGGTCGTCGCCGCCGCCAAGGTCGTCGTCGGTCGCGACGGTGCGGTCGACGAGCTGAAGGAAGCGACCAACTGCAAGGCGTGCCACGACGTCTTCAAGTGATTCCGTCGACGGAATCCGCAGCGGCGCCGATCGCTTCCGATCGGAACCGCTGGTTCGAGATCTCGCGCGGGCCGCGACGGCTTCCTTGCCGTCGCGGCCCGTCGTCGTTCGGGGACCGGTCGACCGCTCGGCGTGCCCGGGGCGAGTCGCGACGGGAACCGGCATGGGGCACAATGACCGCCACCCCACCGGAGACCCACGCATGGCCGTGCTGCTGATCGCGACGCTCGACACCAAGGGGACCGAAGCGCAGTTCGTCCGCACTCGTCTGATCGACGCCGGAATCGACGTCCGGCTGATCGACTCGGGAACGCAACTCCCGCCGACCGTCACTCCGGATATCGATCGGAACGAGGTGTTCCGCGCGGCGGGTGACGGCGCTCCCGCCGACGGCGCGGCGCTGGATCGCGGGGAAGCGGTCACCTGGTCGGCGAAAGGGGTCGCCGAGGTGGTGCGGCGGCTGGCGGAGCAGGGGCATGTCGACGGCGTGCTCGCCATCGGCGGCTCGGCCGGCACCACGATCGGCACGGCGGCGATGCGGTCGTTGCCGTTGTCGATTCCCAAGGTGATGGTCAGCACGATGGCGTCGGGAGATGTCCGACCGTACGTCGGCGATCGCAATCTGGTGATGATCAACTCGGTCGTCGACATCGCCGGTCTCAATCGGATCTCGCGCATCGTGCTCGGCCAAGCTGCCGATGCGATGATCGGGATGATCGGCGGCGCGAAGCGGGCGCGCGAATCACGCGTTGAACTCGGCGGGGAGCACGTCGCGGAACGGCCGATCGTCGCGGCGACGATGTTCGGCGTCACCACCCCGTGCGTCCAGCAGGCGCGGGCGCTGATCGAACTGGCCGGCTTTGAGGTGCTCGTCTTTCACGCGACCGGCAGCGGCGGTCGGGCGATGGAGCGGCTGATCGACGAGGGGCTGATCGCGGGAGTCCTCGATCTGACGACGACCGAGTGGGCCGACGAGCTGGTCGGAGGGGTCCTGTCGGCCGGCCCGCATCGCCTGGAGGCGGCCGGGCGTCGAGGGATCCCGCAAGTCGTCTCGGTCGGTGCGCTCGACATGGTCAACTTCGGCGCTCGCGACTCGATCCCCGACCGGTTCGCGGGTCGGACGTTTCACGTCCACAATCCGACCGTCACGCTCATGCGGACGACCCCGGACGAATGCCGACGTCTGGGAGAGATCATCGCCGGCAAGCTGGCGTCGGCGCGCGGCCCGGCGACGCTGCTGTTTCCGCTGCAGGGCGTTTCGGCGATCGATCGGAGCGGCGCACCGTTCGACGATCCGGTGGCGCGCCGCGAACTGCTGGCAGGACTGCAGAGCGTTCCGTCCCCCGTCCCGATCGAGACGGTCGATGCGCACATCAACGACGCGGAGTTCGCGGAGCGGTGTGCGAGGCGATTGTTGGCGATGCTCGCCGAGCGGCGGTCAGCGGAGACGACGAGAGGCTGAGAGCGACGACGGCAGCGTTCCGACGAAACGTCGCCGGTGACGCGCTCGCGACGACGGTCACTCCCGGTGCCGATTCGCCTCGGATGTCGCCGCTTCGCCGTCGTCCGCTTCGTCGTCCTGCCGCGGAGGATCCTTCTCGGCAGGCTCTTCGGCGG
>CAZZBI010000190.1:7442-10420 GCA_964652385.1 uncultured Pirellulaceae bacterium
TCCAGACGTTCGAGCTCGATCCCCCGCACCTCGGCCGTCGTGTTCCAGGTCGTGATGCCGAGCGGCCGCGCCGGTTCCTGCTCCCACCAGACCTCGTAGCGATGCTCGCCGGTCGCGATGTCGACGAGCTTCCGCTCGCCGACCCAGGCGCGGATCCGGTGCCGTGTGACGCGCAATCGGACCGGGTACCAGGTCCCGTTCTCGAACTCCTGAAACTCGGTCGTCAGGTTCTCGATCGCGGAGAAATCGTCGACGTTGCTCAGCCCCGTCACCCCTCCCCCCCAACCGCCGAGCACCAGCGTGCAATGCGCCGTGTCGATCGGAAAGGTCAGGCCGCAGAAGATGTCCGAGCCGTCGATGCGCCGCGCTTCGAAGCGGAGTTCGTAGTCGATGTCGGGCGGGCGACGATCGAGCACGATGCCGGTCGCCGGCATGCCGGCCGACATGCGGATCGCTCCGTCGACGATCGCCACCTCGCCGTGCCGCTTGTAGACCGTGACGTCGATCGATCGCCACGGAGCGAGCGAGCAGCCGTCGAAGAGCGACAGCGGCTTGCCCGGTTCCAGGTCCAGCGCCGCCGGTTCGTCGATCGCCGAGGGCCGGTCGTCCCCGGCGGCTGCCGCGGGCGTCTCGCTTGCCCCCTCCTGCGCCGCGGCCGATCGAGGCGCGAGCGCGATCGATAGGGTGGTCAGCAGGATGCCGGCCACCGTCAGCACGAGCGGCGGCGCGACGAACGGGGAAGGGGAGCGGTGCGACGGTCGAACGAACGCAAGCATCGGACTTCTCCTGACCGTTCGAGCGGACGGTGCGAGTCGAGCCGTGCGGCGGGGGACGTTCGCGCTCCCTGCTTCCCGGCTCCGCTCAGCCTCGTCGATCGAGCGGCACGAACGGGCGCTTCGTGGCGCCGGTGTAGACCTGTCGCGGGCGACCGATCTTCTTGGTCGGCGACGCGTGCATCTCGATCCAGTGGGCGATCCAGCCGGGGAGGCGTCCCATCGCGAAGAGAACGGTGAACATCTGCACGGGAATCCCGATCGCCCGGTAGATGACTCCCGAATAGAAGTCGACGTTCGGGTAGAGCTTCCGCTGCACGAAGTACTCGTCCTCGAGCGCGGTCCGTTCGAGCTGCTGCGCGACGTCGAACAGCGGGTCCTTGATCGAGAGCTTGGCGAGCAGCTTGTCGCACGCCGCCTTGATGATCCGAGCGCGCGGATCGAAGTTCTTGTAGACGCGATGGCCGAAGCCCATCAGCCGGAAGCCGCTGCTCTTGTCCTTGGCCATCGCGACGTACTTCGCGACGTCCCCTCCGTCTTCGATGATCCGCTCGAGCATGTTCACCACCGCCTCGTTCGCGCCGCCGTGCAGCGGCCCCCAGAGGGCGCAGATGCCGGCCGAGATCGACGCGAAGAGGTTGGCGTCGGCCGAGCCGACCATGCGGACGGTCGACGTGCTGCAGTTCTGCTCGTGATCGGCATGCACGATCAGCAGCATGTTGAGCGCCGACACGAAGTCGCGGTCGACCTCGTACGGAGCGGTCGGTACGGCGAACATCATCCGCAGGAAGTTCGCGACATAGTCGAGATCGTTCTGCGGGTAGATGAACGGCTGACCGCACGACTTCTTGTAGCTGTAGGCGGCGATCGTCGGGAGCTTGGCGATCAGCCGATGGATCGAGATCTCGACTTGGCGAGGATCGTTCGGATCGAGCGAGTCCTGATAGAAGGTCGAGAGGGCGCTGACGACGCTCGAGAGGATCGCCATCGGATGCGCGTCGCGAGGGAAGCCGTTGTAGAACGACCGCATCTCCTCATGCAGCATCGTGTGGACGCGGATCGAGTCGCTGAAGGTGTTCAGCTGCTCGGCCGTCGGCAGCTCGCCGTAGATCAGCAGGTAGCAGACTTCGAGGAACTCGCACTTCTCGGCCAGCTCCTCGATCGGATAGCCGCGGTAACGGAGGATCCCGGTATCGCCGTCCAGATAGGTGATCGCGCTGGTCGTGGCGCCGGTGTTGACGTAGCCCTCGTCGAGCGTGATCAGACCGGTCGATGCTCGCAGCTTCGCGATGTCGAGCGCCGTCTCCTGCTCGGTTCCGACCACCAACGGAAGATCGAGCTGGCGACCCTGGTAGCTGAGCTTGGCGACGTCCGACATCGTTGGATCCTTCGTGGAGGCGAGACTCACGGCCGGGACTTCCGAGGGAGCGGGAACGCGACGGTCGCTCGGCATGCCGAGACATACCCAGGCCCGATCGACGAACCCTAAGGCGCTCGAACCAGGACGAAGACCGATCGGAACGGATTCTCCGAGCCGCTCGATCCCGTGACCGCCGAACGCGAGAGGGGCCGCTCGCGAGCGAGCGGGACGCCGGGGTCCCTCGGGAGTCGTTGGGTCGACCCCGAGTCGGGGAGTGCCGCCGGCTCGCGCAAGCCGACGGCCGGGTCAGTTTAGCGGTTGCCCCAGGGGGCGACAATTCGACGCAACCTTGCCTTTAGAGCGGGACCGTTTGCCCGAGCGACGAGCGGCGCCGACGCTCGAGCGACCGGTCATCGCACGTCGCGCAAGCGGCGCTGATCGCCGTCGACACGCGATTCGCGTCGCACCTCGACACTCGTTCGCCACATGCGCTTCGTGTTCCCCCAGAGTCACCGGCGCGGTCGGCGGTCGCTCGCGTCCTGAGCGACTCGCGATCGTCGAGAAGTCGTTCGGCCACGCATCGGTCGTTCGCTCGTCACCTCACGACATCGTCGACGGACGGACTTCAGCTGCGCAGCCGCCGAGCTCGCTGATGAGAGAACGTGGCGACGGAGATGGAGGCCGTCGAGCGCTCACTCCCTGAACCGCGCGTGAGGCCTCGCGACCGAAGCACAGCTGATCGGTCCACGAACGGACAGGGCGCTGCCGACGAATCAGGCAAACGATGCTCGCCTGATCGGCAGCGATGGCCGATCAGAGGTCTTCATCGCGGCGAGCGGAGGGTT
>CAZZBI010000191.1:0-10408 GCA_964652385.1 uncultured Pirellulaceae bacterium
GTTCTGCACCGCGACCTTCGATTCATCGATGTCGGTGGCAAAGGCGCGCCGAGTCGGTCCGAGAATCGCGGCGGACTGCGGATGTTCGGGGTCGATCGCCAACGTCTCGAAGATCAGACGATAGGCATCGCCGTCACGCTCCTGTTCGGCAAGCGAGGAAGCGCGCTCGAAGAGCTCGGCCGCGGCGGCGGAACGGAGTTCGCGCTCGGCCTGAGAAGCGAACGCTATCCGTTCCGGACCCGCTCCTGCCGCCGGCGCGAACAGATACAGACGACTCGGGTCCCGAGGCCAGCCCCAAGCGGCTCGACGCTGTGCGAGCGAGTCGGCATCGAGTCCGGACGATTCGAGCTGTTCGAGCAGTCGCGCGACGATCGCTCGTTCGGGCGGCGCCGTCTCCTGCGCCGGGGCGCGCGACGCGACGATCCCTGCGAGGACGAGCAGCGAACAGACCACGGACGATCGCCGAAGCGAGGGCATCAGCTCGGTCCTGGATTCGGAAACGGTTCGGCGACGGCAACACCCCTTCAGTCTAACGTGCCCCCCAGCCCGAAGCGCGAAGCGCAGGGGTTCCCGTGCCCTCATCCAGCCCGAAGCGCCAAGCGCAGGGGTCTCCGTGCCCTCATCCAGCCCGAAGCGCGAAGCGCAGGGGTCCCCGTGCCCTCATCCAGCCCGCAGCGCGAAGCGCAGGGGTCCCCGTGCCCTCACAGCCCGAAGCGCGCAGCGCAGGGTTCCCCGTGCCTCTCAGCCCGCCCCGGTTCAGAACTCGCCCTCGTCATTACCGCGGCCGTTCAATCGGCGAATCTTCCGGGCCCCTGTCCGTCCATGACGTAGGTGATCGCTCGTTCCAACGCCTCAGCATCGTCGATGCGACGTCGATTCCCTCCCTCGGCCCACCATCGGATAGCAGGTCGGGCCGAACCGCTTTTCAGATTCGATCGCAGTTCGTCGTTCAGTCGACGCGAGCACCAGGTCTTCAGATAGCGTTCGATTCGACCACCGGGAAGCGCTGCCGAAACGACGCCATGAACGTGATTCGATCGACAATTGACGGCATGAAGGTGCCAGCCGCGAACCCGACAGCTCGCCTCGATCGTCTCGTGAACGATCTGTCGTTGAGCGATGTTCAGTAGCGTTGGAGCGGCCTTGAGTCGATCGCGCGACCAAGCTTCCAGACCAGGCATTCCCGATCGTCGAGTCCCCTGGTGTTTGGTCCAGCCTCGCTCATCGCCCGGCAGCCAGGTGCCGTAGGTCGACCAAGTCAGCAGGTAGGCAAGCGGAAAGAGGCCTTGGTGCGATTCGGTGGGCCGCATCGTTCGTTGGGGATTCGAGGAGATTCGCCTCGCTGTCGCGTCGGTTCGGGGGAGGGCACGGGACTGGAGGACGGGGAGCACGGGGGCCCCTGCGCTTGGCGCTTCGGGCTGGATCGGGGCACGGAGGGTGGGGTGCGGTGGGTCAGAAGCCGAACAGGCACCAGTCGTGGCCGGGGTGGGACGGTTGTTCGCGGCGGCGGTCGGCGTGCGACTCGCGATAGGCGGCCCTGTACGCCTCGGCGAACGAGGCTCCTTCCAGATGCTGCCGATAGAGCGACGGGAGCAGACGCGCCGGTTCGTCGTCCGCGACGCGATCCGGACTCGCCAGGATCCGCTTCGCACCGGCGATCCAGAACGCCTTGGCGATCGAGTCGGGAGTCGACGTCGGGATCGATCGGCCGCCGAGCGGATCGCAGGTCGCCAACACCACCGTCTCGGGCATCGCTTCGGGCCAGCAGATCACCATCGCCGCACTCAGAAAGGGAGAGCCCTCCCAGCCCGGCGACGACTGCAGCACCTCATCGCCCAGCACCAGCGCCGACGCGACGAACGGCATTCGTCGCCACGAGCCGAGTTCCTGTCTCCAACGCATCTCGTCCCGATCGATCGGCTCCGGGCCGTATCCCAAACGGAGCAGATCGACCGATCGGGCGTGTCCGGCGACGTGCAGCAGATTCGCCTCGCCGCCCCTCACGTGCGGTCCCCACGGACCGAAGATCGGCTCCCCATCGTCGACCCGAGTCGCGACCGATTCGCGCAGCGCGGTCAGCTCCATCGCGACTCCGGGAAGATCACCCAACGAACGGAGCGTCGACGTCGGATCCGATCGCAGCGAGTCGAACTCGCCCCCGGCCAGCGCCAGAAACGATCGACAGTCGCTCGCCGGCGTTTCGATCGCCTGGTACGGATGAAAGCCCAGATGCAACCGCCGAGCCCGCTCCGCATCCACCGCCGACTCGCGAAAGGCCGAGGCCCATGGAAAGTCGACCGTACGGCCGTCGGGGACCAGCAGCAGCGTCGTCACATGATCGGGCAACTGCCGCTCGATCCGCTCCAGCGCTTCCTTCGCCAGCTGTCGCTTCGATACGGCTCGGAGCGAACGAACCGGTCCGTTGACCGGCCCGCTTTCGTTCGGTTCGTCCGCATGCGGCGCCGCGAAGTACGACACGATCCCGCTCGGGTTCGCCACGACAACGATCCCCAGCCGAACGCGCCGGACACTCGCCCGCGGATCGTCGGGTCCGAAGCGGGCATGGAGATAGCCGACCAGTTCCGCGTCCTCCTGACCGTCCGACTCGTACGGCAACTGCTGCACCAGATCGATCACCGCGATATCGGCCGGCAAACGAGCGGCGAACTCCGACGGAGTCACCTCCTGCACCGACCCGGGCGCCGAGCGGATCAGCTCCCGCTCGCATCGCTCCGCTTCGCGCAGCGCCGTCGAGACGCGCCGGTGTCGATCGGCTCCCCAAGCGTTCGTCTCGGACCAGAACGCGCGACTGAGATCGGCCGCGGCCGAGAACGCATCGGTCAGCTGACGTCGCCCCTCCGGAGAGGTTCGCGCCGCGGCGATCGCCGACTTCAGTCGTCGAGCCGGAAGATCGCGCAGGCGAAGGTTCCACGCGGCGAAGCGACGATCGAGTTCGGGAGTCGCCGGAAGTCTCGCCGCGAGAAAACCGATGCCGGTCGGGATCGCCTGTCGATACCGGTCGGCTCGCGACATCGTCTCGCGCGCGGCGAGCCGTTCGAGGCGACGGATGGCCGGTTCGAGGTTCGCGATCAGCGTCTCGATCTGCTCGGCACTCCCGACTCGCTGCTCGCCGGTCAGTTGAGCGGCCATCAGAAGGCCGTCGATGCGCGCGACGTCGTCGACCGGCAACCGCTCGGCGAGTGCCATCAGCGCAAGGCCGTCACCGTCGGCTCGCTGGAAGCGTCGCAGTTCCGGCGAAGCGAAGACCAGGCGCGCAGCGAGGATCGCCGCTGCCGGCTCGACCTGACGATCGCGCGTCATCAGACGATCGAGCAGCGCGACACGATGGCTTCCGTCCGCGCGCGCCACGAACGCGACTCGATCGGGCCAGAACGGATGTTCGGCCGCCCGCCAGCGATCGTCAGTCGTCGCGACGACCGGACGGAGGATCGATTCCCGAGGGGTTTCGACCGCGCTGTCGTACATCCGATGGTGGCCGCGAATCCAGTCGAGCAGCAGTCGATCCGCCTGGTCGTCGGTCTCGGCCACCCGGCGAGCCGTTTCGGCATGACCGGCCGCGGCGCCGAAGTCGAGGTCATGCGCCGCGATCGCCGCCTCGGCAAGCAACCACGGAGTCTTCAGACGGGGGACGCCGATCCGCCTTGCATAGACCCGCCATCGCTCGAGCGTTTCGCGAGCCGTTTCGAGGTGGCCGGTCCGATCGAGGAAGCGGACGACGTCGGCCGCCGCAAGACCGAGAATCCATCCTTCGTCGGTTGGCCGACGTGAGGTGCGTCCGTACCAACCGGCGTCGAACTCGGGGAGCGCCGTCGGGGCGTCGGGAGGAAACCACTGCGCTCGTCGAATGGCCAGATAGTCGCGCCACTCGGGTCGAGTCGCCGCAAGCGGCTCGACGCGCTCCAGCCAGAGACGCTGCGCCGCGGTGCGATCGATCAGGCCATGTTCGAAGTCGACCCGCAGCCGATGGATCTCCCATCGCCGGACGAAGTCGTCGTCATCGCCGAAAAGCTCCCGCGCTTCTTCGATTGTCGCGATCAGACGATCGCGCGGCGGCAGAAAGATCTCGAGGAGCGGGTCATCGAGCAGCTCGTCGCGGAGCGAACGGATCGCGTTGCGGCGCTGCTCGGGGGCGAGGGACGCGAGCCGCAGATGCGGAGCCAACCCGGCTCCGATGCCGCTCGACCACATTCCCGCCATCGGCAGGCCGTCGAGACTCTCCGCGGCCGTGCTCCGCTCCGCTGCTTCGGCGGCCGCAATCCGCGGGAACAGGATCGAGTCGGACGGGAGAGGGGAAGTGATCGGCGAGTCGGGGGTGAGGCGATCGGAAGGGGAGGGGCGCCAGAGATCGGCCACCTGCGGTCGCGGCGCCGGCGTGTCGCGGCGATCGACCCAGCCGAACCGGTAGGTGAGTCCGGCCGAGATCGTTCCGAGCAACAGCGACAACATCAGCGTCCAGCGCACCTCGATTGCCTCCTGCGACTCGAATCCGACGAACGCCCGACCGAACACCGTGCGGCGACCGACAAGAACGGCCAGACGGCGAATGGCGGGGTTGATTGGGCAATATGGGAAGGGCAGGTCGGCGCAGGCGACGTTCGGCGATTCGAAGGAACCATCCGGGGTAGGTAAAGGAACCCTCGCGTCGTCGCAGTCGATTGCGTCCGACCTGCCCGAGATCCGCAAGGCAATGCCTCGCGGGCTCATTCGAGAAGTACCGATCCGCCCCCAGAGTGGAAAAAGATTCTGTCGAAATCAACCAAAATTCATTCGGAAGAGGGGGCCGAGCGATGCCGGTCGTTCGCGACGCTGCGCAGCGTCAGCGGTGTCGGCATCGCATGCCCGCAGCTCGGGACGAGCTGGGGCTACATCGGCGGCTCCGCGCTCTCGCCTTTCCCAGCCCGAAGCGCCAAGCGCAGGGGTCCCCGCGCACTCGACTCCGCGCACTCGACTCGGAAAACACCGCAAACCAAGGCAACCCTCGGCGAACCAGCGTTCCCTGGTCGTCGGCCCGCGTCGTTCGCGACGCAGCGCAGCGTCAACAGTGTCGCCCGAGCACGCCCGCGGCTCGGGACGAGCCGGGGCTACGTTACGACCGCGGTGCAGAACGCCAGCCGTTCCTCCCAATGCCGCCCGAGCGTGAAGACAGGCAATTCAGGTCGCCGTTGCCGATCGCGAAGCGGCTTCTCGACAGCGCGAGTTTGCCGATCCGATACGACCTTGCGGAGGCTGTCAGGGAGCGGATGGCCGGACGTGATTCGCGCTGGAGGAAGAGCGGATGAGAATCGCAACGATCTGCGTCGGGTGGGCGATCGCCATGATCCTTCTCGGACTCTCGGCCTGGGAGGCGTCCGGAGGGGAGCCGCACGACTCGGGGTTCTACTCCCCCGATGATCCGCGCACCGCCGGTTGGCTCCATCGAGTCGCGACGGGCCAAGCGGGCTTCTACGGCCACTGCGACGACGATCACGCGAAGCGTCACAGTCCGTACATCGAATGGCACTGCCGACCGTCGTCGCTCAATGCCTGGCCTCCGCGTCTGACGCTGTCGACGCTCGGCGCTGATCTGACTCGAAAAGCCCAGCGGCACGCCTGGGGACAAGGGGATTGTGCGCCGGATCGTCCCTGTCCGTGCGAGGCGCCGCGTCCGATCTCGCTCCTCCGACCTCCGTTCGAGCTGAAGCTGCCGTCGGTCAGGTAGAGTCGCTCGGCCGCCGGAGTAGCTCCGGCTCGTCCCGAGCCGCGGGCGTGCTCGGGCGACACTGTTGACGCTGCGCTGCGTCGCGAACGACGCGGGCCGACGACCAGGGAACGCTGGTTCGCCGAGGGTTGCCTTGGTTTGCGGTGTTTTCCGAGTCGAGTGCGCGGAGTCGAGTGCGCGGGGACCCCTGCGCTTGGCGCTTCGGGCTGGGAAAGGCGAGAGCACGGAGCCGCCGATGTAGCCCCGGCTCGTCCCGAGCCGCGGGCGAGCGACGCCGACACCGCTGACGCGGCGCAGCGTCTCGAGCGAACGGAATCAGCCGGCCGCGCGTCGAGGACGACGCGGGCCAACGACCCAGCGACTCGTTCGAATCCGCGCTCGAACAAGTTGACTTCGGTTTCGAAGACCGGCGACAATCGCCGATCGACGTCCCCTCAGAAGGGCATGAAACCGGTCAATCAGTCGGGCCGCGGGTAGGGTGGCCTTCGGATTTCTGTGGTTCACCGCCACCCCGGTGAGCTGCGGTGTCTTCGATCCGAAGGAACCGTTGCCATGCTCTCCGAGATCGTCGGTGTCGGTACGCCTCGTCCGATGGTCCTTTCGACGCAGGGGTCGGTGGACTCGGTGAGACGCTCTTTCAGTTCGGCTGGTTCCCCGGCGTTCCCGGAAGTTGTGTCGGCTTTGCGGTGGTGAAAGGAACTCAGGCGGGAACGATTGGAGCCGCTATCGGAGGCGGAACCGGACTTTGCACGCCGGCCTGAGGTCGGAGGATCGGTTGGCCCAGTCGGCGGTGCGACGAGGCGCGCTGCGAGCCGCACGGAGCCCCTGTGTGGGCCCGGCCGTTCCGTGGCCGAGGCATGGTTTCGTTGCGCGGCTGCCACCGCTGCGAAGCGTGGCCTAAGGGAGAGCGAACCCGGCCTCGGGGACGGAGCGCCTGAGGCCACGTCGTCGCGGTGTGAGCGCGGGGGCGAGGATACGGCGGCGAGGGCACGGGGGCGAGGGCGCGGAGTCGAGTGCGCGGGGACCCCTGCGCTTGGCGCTTCGGGCTGGGAAGGCGAGAGCACGGCGGCGAGGGCACGGGGACCCCTGCGCTTGGCGCTTCGGGCTGGGAAAGACGAGGGCACGGGGGCGAGGGCACGGGGGCCCCTGGCTGACCGGGCTGACGATCGAACTGGCGATTCTTCGGTGTTGCGTCCATACTGACGCTCCCCTGTATCGCCCAGCGCCTTCGGGAATCTGGTCATGTCTCGTTTCGCGCCGTCGTCGGCCTCCGCCGACTCGCTCGCTCTCGATCCGTCGCGTCATCGCCTCCTGCGTCCCCGCTCGCGCAAGGCGGCTCGCGGAGGCTGGATCCGAGGGATCGTGATCGTCGCGGTGATCGCCGTCGTCGTCATCGGCGTGCTCGCCACCTCCGGCTACTTCCGCGGCCCGGCGGCCGAAGAAGGGCTCTCCACCGCCGTCCGCACGGCGGTCCGAGGGGATCTGCTCGTCACGGTCATGGAGGACGGCAACCTCGAAAGCGCCTCGAACGTCGACGTGAAGTGCCAGGTGGCCGGAGGGACTTCGATCCTCTGGATCGTCGAAGATGGCGCCGTCGTCGAGAAGGGGCAGAAGATCATCGAGCTCGACGCGTCGGCGCTCGAGGAGCAGATCAACCAGCAGCGGAACACCTTCGAAAAGGCTCGCGCCGCCAAGATCCAGGCGGAACAGGACTATCGAGTCGCCGAGATCTCGGTGCAAGAGTACCTGGACGGGACCTTCAAGAAGGAACTGCAGGACGCCGAGAAGGAGATCACGATCGCCCTCGAGAATCTGCGCAGCGCCCAGTCCGCGCTCGCGCACGCCCAGATGATGTTCCGCAAGGGATACGTCAGCAAGAATCAGCTCGAAGCCGAAGAGTTCGCCGTCCAGCGAGCCCAGCTCGAAGTCGACAGCGCCAACACCGCCAAGGAAGTGCTCGAGAACTTCACCAAGGTCAAGACGGTCGAGGACCTGCGCAGCAAGGTCGACATCGCCCAGGCCAAGAAGAACTCGGAGCAAGCGGCGTTCGATCTCGAACAACAGCGCCTCGAACGCCTCGAAGCCCAGCTCGAGAACTGCGTCATCACCGCGCCCGAGTCGGGGATGATCGTCTATGCGAACGAACGAGCCAACATGTTCGGCGGCGGCCAAGGGGTCGTGATCGAGGAAGGGGCGGCCGTTCGCGAACGGCAGACGATCGTTCGCATCCCCGACCTGCGTCAGATGCAGGTCCGGACCAACGTGCACGAGAGCAAGGTCGATCTGCTCGATCTGGAACTCGCCGCCGAGATCAAGATCCTCGGTCAGACCTATCAGGGGCGAGTCGCGTCGATCGCGAACCAGCCCGAGCCGCCGAACTTCCGCTCGGGGAACATCAAGGAATATGCGACGCTCGTCCGAGTCGAAGGGAGCACCGCAGGGATCAAGCCGGGGATGACGGCCGAAGTCGAGATCCTGGTCGCCAACCTCAAGAACGTCGTCCTCCTCCCGCTCTCGTGCGTCGTCGAACACCAAGGACGCTTCTACGTCTGGAAGCCGAACGGGAGTTCTTCGGAACGAGTCGAAGTGCAGGTCGGCCTCTCGAACGACTCGGTCGTCGAAATCCGATCCGGAGTCGAGGCGAACGAGAACGTCTACGAAAATCCGACGCCCTACGAGAAGCGTTTTCTCGCCACCGTCGTCGCCGACGAACAGGTCGATCCGGCGAGTCGTTTCGGTGAGGCGGCGACCAAGGAACGGGATCCGCGAGCGGCGGGAGCGGGGCGAGGCCCGGGGGCTCCCGGCGGCGGAGCTCCGGGAGGCGGAGCTCCGGGGAGCGGCGGTCCTGGCGCCTCCGGTGGTCCCGGCGGGGCAGGCGCCGGTGGAGCCGGCGGTGCTCGCGGAGGACTGATGGCGCTCGATACCGACGGCGACGGCAAGGTGAGCAAGGACGAAGCGCCGGAACAGATGAAGGCGTTCTTCGATCGGATCGACGGCAACGGCGACGGGTTCATCGACAAGTCCGAAGCGGACGCGGCGGCCAAGGCGCGAGCCGCGGCAGAGGCCGGTGGCGGCGGTGGGCCTCCGGGCGGCTGAGGTCATCGCGAGTCGTCGTCGGTCGACGGAACGGCCGAAGCGTCGCACGTCGGTCGTCGTGCCTCCGCAGGTGATTCTGTCCTTTCGCGCAGCTCAGGTGATCGAACCTTGCAACCCTTCTCGCAACTCCTGCTCGCGCTCCGCGTCGGCGTCTACAGCCTCTGGCTGCACAAGCTCCGCTCGGCGCTCGCCATCCTCGGCATCCTGATCGGCATCGTCGCCGTCATCTGGCTCGTCGCGATGGGCGAAGGGGTCTCGCGCCAGGCTCAGGAGCAGATCGAAGGCCTCGGTGCGACCAACATCATCGTCCGCTCGGTCAAGCCGTCTCAGACCGGAGCCGCCTCGGGGCGCGGCGGTTTCTTTCTGGAATACGGTCTGAAGCGATCCGACTTTCGCCGCATCGTCAACAACCTCCGCGATCTCGATCAGGCGGTCCAGATCCGCGAGTATCGGATGGAGTTCCGCAACGGCTCGCGCACCGTCGAAGGACGCCTGGTCGGCTGCACTCCCGAATACCGTGAGCTGAATCGACTGACGGTCGAGTACGGCGGACGGTTCATCGAGGACCGCGACGGCAACCCGCCGAACAACGTCTGTGTGATCAGTCGCGGCGTCGCCGATGCGCTCTTTCCGCTGAAGGATCCGATCGGCGAAGCGGTCTTCTTCTCGAACGACTTCTACACGGTGATCGGAATCGTCGAACCGCGCGAAGCGACGGCGGCGATCGGCGGGAGTCTCGATTCGCAGGACTTCAGCAACGACATCTACATCCCGATCGAGACGTGGCGCGTGCGGATCGGCGACATCCTGTTCACCAGCCGCCAAGGGAGCAACGAAGGGGAGATCGTCGAGCTGAACCAGATCACCGTAAGCGTGCGCGAGATCGGTCAGGTCGATCACACCGCCGACATCATCCGAAACCTGCTCGAGAGCGAGCACCCCGGCATGGTCGACGTGCGGATCACCGTCCCCAAGGAGCTGCTGCAACAGGCGGCGATGCTCCGAACCCTGTTCAACGCGCTGCTCGTGCTGATCGCCGGCATCTCGCTGCTGGTCGGAGGGATCGGCATCATGAACATCATGCTCGCGACGGTGACCGAACGTACGCGCGAGATCGGTATCCGCCGCGCGCTCGGCGCCAAACGCCGCGACATCATCCGGCAGTTCCTGATCGAGGCGACGTTGCTGACGGTGGTCGGCGGCGGGCTGGGGATGCTGATCGGAGCTCTCTTCCCGTGGGTCTTCGCGCTCCTGAAGTGGGGCGCGCAGATCGCGATTCCTGATCTGATGGAGGTGCTGCCGCCGGTACTGAGGTCGGTCGAGCCGCAGTTGGTCGCCTGGCCTTTCCTGGTGTCGTTCCTGATCAGCGTTTCGGTCGGCGTCTTTTTCGGGTTCTATCCCGCCTACCGAGCTGCGCAGCTCGATCCGATCGAGGCGCTGCGGCACGAGTGATCGGCCGGAGACGTGGGCCCGAACTGAGGACACGAAGGACCCCTTGCTGACGCTGCGGGCTGGGGGGCGCGGAGGGAGGACGCGAAGGACCCCTTGCTGACCGGGCTGTCGGTTTAGTCGACTTTGCCTCGATGAAGGCCT
>CAZZBI010000192.1:0-3840 GCA_964652385.1 uncultured Pirellulaceae bacterium
CGACTCGGTCACCGGCGTTTCGCCCCTCAGCGTACCCGGCGACAGCGCGTCGGTCGGCGAAGGGAACGAGCCGAACGTCGAGCGGCTGGAGTTTCTCGTCGAGCATCGCCTGCTCAACGCGACTCGGGCGCTGGTGATCGATCTGGATCGCTGCACGCGGTGTGACGACTGCGTTCGCGCCTGTGCTTCGACGCACGAC
This sequence comes from uncultured Pirellulaceae bacterium, assembly GCA_964652385.1. Taxonomy (GTDB): domain Bacteria; phylum Planctomycetota; class Planctomycetia; order Pirellulales; family Pirellulaceae; genus UBA11682. The sequence goes on from CAZZBI010000192.1 coordinate 200, forward strand.
AACAATCCGCGATTCCGTCGCACCGGTCCGACGCATGACCGGCTGATGTTCGCTCAGGCGTGCCTGCACTGTCAGGATCCGGTCTGCATGATCGGTTGTCCGACCGGCGCGATCGGGCGCGACGCGATGTCGGGAGTCGTGACGATCAACGACTCGACCTGCATCGGTTGCGGAACGTGCGCCGCGGCCTGTCCGTACGACAACATCACGATGGTCGAGGTGCACGATCGGGGCGGGCGACGCCTGGTCGACGGCGCGACGGCCCAGCCGATCCTGAAGGCGACGAAGTGCGACTTCTGCCATGGTCGCCCGGCCGCCCCCGCCTGTGCTTCGGCCTGTCCGCACGATGCGCTGGTGCGGATCGAGCTGACCGATCCCGAACCGCTGACGAACTGGTTGAAGGGGCGGCGCGCCGCCTGAAGTCTCGGCACCACTGCCGAACCTGCGCAAGCCGAGTCGTCCCCCGAGGAGTCGCGAACGATGAGTCCGACACCAGCCGCCGCCACGAACGCCGATTCCGGTCGAAGCCGACCGGCGCGTTCGCGCGCGCCGCTCGGTTCGGCGCGGCCGATCGATTTCGTCCGTCGCCGCAGGACGTCGATCGCGATCACGCTGGCGGCACTCGTCCTCTTGGCGTTGCTGCTCGGCTACGAGAGTTCGCGACTGAGGAATCCGGCCTGGACGAGCGGCTGGACGCTCGGCGGCATGCTCCTGTTCCTCACGCTGTTGTCGCTCCGCAAGCGGCTGAACTTCCTGCCGCTCGGCAGCCTGTCGAGCTGGATGCAGGCGCATCTGCATGTCGGTTGGGCCTCGATCGTCGTCGCGGCGCTGCACGTCGGCCCGAAGATCCCCGAGGGGGCGTTCGAGCGGATCCTGGCGGGGGGCTTCTTGCTGCTGGCGGCGAGCGGCTTGTACGGCGCCTGGCTCTCGCGAACCGCTCCGCGGCGGCTGGCCGCTCTGCCGTTCGAGATCCGTTACGAAGAGATTCCGGTGCGCCGTCGAGCCCTCGACGAACGGGTGCGACAGACCGTGCTCGAGTCGGCTCGCACGACCGGCGTGCTGGGCGAATTCCATGTCGCGCGCACCGCCGACTTCTTCGCTCGCCCACGCTCGTGGCGGTACTGGTTGTGGCCCTCCGGCGACGAACGCCGGCGGCTCGAGAGCGAACTGGCGCAGCTCGACCGCTATCTGACCGACGAGCAGCGGGCGCTGCGGCAACGACTGTCGCAGGCGGTTCGCGAGCGGGATGATCTGGACTATCACCAGGCGCTGCAGGGACGACTGAAGTACTGGCTCTTCCTGCATGTCGCGGGCACGTGGGGACTGTGGGTCCTGGTGGCGCTGCATGTCGCGGTCGTTCACGCGTTTCGAGGAGTCTGACGATGGGCGGCGACTCGTCACTCTCCGACGACGGTTACCTGCGGCCGCAGGCCCGATTCCGCTGCGGCGATGACTCGACCTGTCGTCGCGGTCCGGGGCCGTCGGGCGATTGCTGCGCCGAACCGGAGTGCCTGCCCGAACTGGTCGACGGTCGCTGGCTGTGTCGACGAACGGTGGCGCGAGGGGGAAGCTGCGAGTCGGGACCGACGCCCGAGGGCGGGTGCGGATGTGCGCCGCGCCGCTGCCGGCCGATCCGTTCGCTCCGCTCGCAGCGCGGCCGAATCGCCTTTCTGACGGCCGCGATCACCCTGGCGCTGGCGACGATCCTGTTGTCGAGTCCGCGTAACGGAGCGCTGTTGGCGCCGGGACCGCTGTGCGCCAAGCATGCGCGCGTGCTCGGCGATCTGCAGGGGATGGATCGCTGCTCGCGCTGTCATGCGGCGGCCGAATCGCCGAGTTGGTGGACGCGAGGATTGCCGTTCTCGTCGGTCGGCGCGACGCAATCCGAAAAGTGTCTGGCCTGCCACTCGTCGACGCTCGGCCGAACCGCTTCGCGCTCGCCGCACAACGTCGCACCGACTCGACTGGCCGAGATCACGCGCGATCGGCGCGAACGATCGGAGGATCGCGGACTGACCCTCGTCGGCCACTTCGACCGGCTCGGAGCGTTCGAGCCGATGGCGGAGCTCGAGTGCGCGACCTGTCATCGGGAACATCGCGGCGAGGTCGGTCTGGCCGAGCTGACCGACCGCCAATGTCAGACCTGTCACGTCGGCTCGTTCCACGCGTTCGAGGTCGATCACCCCGAGTTCCGTTCGTTTCCGACCCGATTCGAACCGCACGTCGCGTTCGACCACGCCAAGCACGAGCACGACTACTTCGCGCGCAAGGGCATCGCCTACGCGTGCGATCGCTGTCACGAACCGGATGCGACGCGTCGGATCCAGGTGCTGCGATCGTTCGAGGATGCGTGCTCCGAATGCCATGTCGAACCGATCGCGGCGTCGAGCCTGGAGGGGATCGAGTTGCTGCGACTGCCGACGCTCGACGTCGAGCGTCTGCGTCAGGCGGGATTCGAGCTGGGGGAGTGGCCGGCGGATGCGACCGGCGACTTCGACGGCGAGCTCTCGCCGCTGCTCGTCGCGCTGCTGTCGGGCGACGGTGCGACGCGCCAGGCGATCGATCAGCTCGGCGGCTCGGTCGATTTCGTCCTGATCGACTCGGACGATTCGCGCGATCTGGAAGCGGTCAGCGCGATCGTGCTCGGCCTGAAGCGGTTGATGTGGGAACTCGCTTCGGGAGATCGGGAACGGATCGCGGCGCGACTGGAACGAGCCGGAGCGGTCGATGCGATCGCCTGTCGCGAACTCGCGTCGGCGCTCCCCTGGTCGCAGCTCGAAGAAGCGGTCGCCCTCTGGCTTCCCGAACTCGAGTTCGAGACGATGCGAGTCGGTCGGTCCGATCGTCCCGCAGCTCCTGGGACGACGTCGCGGCCGATCGGAGCGCCGCTGGCGGTCGTGCCGATCGGATTCGCCGGCGGGGAAGGGGAGCGGCAGCCGCTGGCGGTCAATCCGCTGCTCGATCGGCGCCGCGCGACTGGCGGACAGCCTGAGGCCCGCACGGAGGCGACTGCGCCGCGCGACGAAACCGACTCGAGTCGCGCCGTCGCCTCGGACAGGACGGCCTTGCACTCGCCCTCGCGGCGAGAAGGCCTCGCCGAAACGGCGCCCGAGACCGAGACGCCTGTCGTGCCGGCCACGCCGCCGACGATGCCGCGCTCTCGTCAAGTCGGGACCGGAGAGCGGCTGGCGGACAATCCGCTGGCGGGACTGCTCGGCGATTCGGGAGCGGCGATCGGGCCCGTTCCCCCGATCGCTGCGCCGGAGTCGACGCTCGTCGAGGGAACTCCGGGACCGGTCGATCCGCTATCGGCGAACGAGTCGACCGAAGAGCGAGTCGCCGAGTCGTCGGGCGCGTCGCGCGGAGACGTTCCGCAGATCGTCGATGCGAACGATGCGTCCGATCCGAGCGGCGGCGTGCCGATCGAGGCGCAAGGGGAAGTGCTGCCGTGGCGTTACGAACCGCGGCGCCGCAGCGGCTGGGTTCGAGACGACACGACGCGAACGCTGCGCTATCATCCGATCGGACATGCCGATCCGTTCGTCGCGAAGTTGTTCGAGGTGGTGGTCGGTACGTCGATCGACGGTCGGACGGAAGAACCGGCCGACGCGGCGGTCGCGACGATCCCGAGTCCGCAGTTG
>CAZZBI010000192.1:3850-10341 GCA_964652385.1 uncultured Pirellulaceae bacterium
CGCTCGACGGTCTTCGGGCCGCGTTCGTCGATGTCCGCGCGGCAGAAGGACGATCGGCCGAGCGGGCGAACGATGGGGGGGCGAGCGATGCTCCGTCGAATCGCTCGGCCGGTTCACCGCGCACGAGCGATGCGGGGATCGGCTTGCTGCGGGAGCGGTTGCTCGGAGCCGCTCCGTTCGGCGCATGCGCTCAGTGCCATCAGGCTCCCGACGGAGATTCGGGGCGACCGATGGCTTGGCGCGGCTGGCGTCGAGACGTCTCGCACGGCGAGTTCGTCCGCTTCTCGCACGGCCCGCATCTGATCCAGCCCGAGACGGCCGACTGCCGACACTGTCACCGCTCGGTGACGAACGATGAGGGGACGTCCCGCAGCGTCGCGGCCCGCAGCGACGTGCTCGCGCACTCGTCCGACTTCGTCCACGCGACGCGAAACGACTGTGCCAGCTGCCATCGAGCGGGGCGAGCCCCCAATCGCTGCACGACCTGTCACGACTATCACGTCGGCACGCTCCGCCTGCATCCGTGATGCGGTGAGCGGCCATGCGAGCGGAGCGCGGCACTACGAGCGGAGCGCGGCAGCGCGAACGAAGCGACAGGTTTCGACACGTTGCGGCGGAGTCGTTCAGTTGGCCTCGGTCGGCGGCGCGGCGGAACCGACGACGCTCGGATCGATCGGGCTCTGCACCAAGCGTTCGAGGAGCTGACAGCCGACCAGGAAGCCGTCGATGCCGAAGCGTCGGGCCGGAGTCGAATGGGCGACTCGGGCGCGAACGTAGATCGGCTGCATGCCGGCCGCTCCCATCACGATCACCACTTCACCTGACTCGATCTCGGCGACCGAGAAGAGACCGACGCCGGTCCGGCTGACGTCGCACCCTTGGACGATCGTGAAGTTGATGTTCGAGATCGGTTGGTCGGCATCGAACGGCGCGACGCCGAACAGGACGTGATACGATCTTCGCTTGGCGGTGCGGCGTTCGCGTCCGTTCGACGCGGCGGGAGTCCGCTTGGCATTCGGCGCCGTCGATGGAGCCCCGTCGGCGACCGGCGCGACCGAGTCGGTACGCGTGCGCTCGTCGGATGCCATCGTCCCGTCGCCCTGCCCGGCGGAGGTCGGAACGGCACGGAAGTCGGCTTCGTTCGTGACGTCGGTCGTCATTTCCATCGTCGTTGGCCCCTTCGCGATCGGTCGCGTCGATTGACGCCAAGTCCAATCTGCGCCCCGGATTGCCGATCGCCGGGAGCGGCCTGCGAGATGGCGGAAGGACGCAAGGACCGATCGGTCCGATTTCGTCCGACGCCCCCTGCGAAGGAGCTTCTCGAGAGCGCCGAACCGGCGGTCGCGTCTCGGCGAGCAAGGGAGAGCCGCAGCGGCGCGTCCCTCGGTTCATCGTCGACGCGTCGTCATCGAAACACCGCCGTCGGAAGGAGCTCTCGCAGGGGGAGAGCGTGACCGAAACAAAGCGGTTTCGCGGGAGCGGGGGAGAGTGCCCCCTGACGGATGACGCGGCGAATCGGTGAGCCGTTCGCGGCGTCCGATCGAAAGAGTGGCCGCTCGGGGAGTCGAACCCCGACGCCTTGCGGCACAAGATCCTAAGTCTTGCGTGTCTGCCAGTTTCACCAAGCGGCCGAACGGACGAACGCCTCTCGTTCTAATCGACCGACGGCGACGATGCGAGTCGGTCGGCAGGCATCGAGCGAGGAAGGGCTTGCAAGGTTCATGGCTCGCTCGGGACGAACGAGCGATTTCGGTTCGCGCGAGCACCGTAACTTTGGTCCGAAGCTTCCGTGACTCTGGTCCGAAGCTTCCGAACTCCCTCCGCGATGCCTCGAATTCCGAGGTCCCGTAGGTCGCCTGTCGCTACGACCGTCACAGCCGTTGCGCAGGGAACTCGGGTCGTGCAGCAAAGCGGGGTCGGATGCACAAAACCAGGTAACCGAGTCAATCCGGAAGGCCGTTTATTCGATAGATAGGGTGTCCAGCGAAGTTAAGGATGACCTCACTGGATAGCGAACTCGGCAGGATGCGGGGTTCGGAAATCGGTTTGCGGTGAAACGCGACGGGATTTCGACGACGCTTTGCGAGACGACCGGGGTCGTTGCTTCCCCCGGGGCTTTCTGGGAGCCGGTCTTGCCAAGCCTCTCTCGAATCCCGCCGCGTTTCGCATTTCTTGATCGCGGCTTCCGTGAAGTCTGCGCCGCCCATCGTTCGATCGGCGGCTCAGAAGAGCTCGCGGATCGGTTCGCCGCGACTGGCAGGACTCGTGAACCCGTCGGGGCTGAGCCGTTCCTGGGGATCGATGCCGAGCGCCGCGAGAATCGTCGCTCCGAAGTCCTGCGGTGAAACGGGGTGACTCCGGACATAGGCGGCATGCGAGTCGCTTTCGCCGAAAACGGCCCCTCCCCGAATCCCGGCTCCCGCCAGCATCGCCGAGTAGCAGTCGGGCCAATGATCGCGACCGATCGCGCCGGCGCCGCGGCTGATCGTCGGCGTTCGTCCGAACTCGCCGGCGAGCACGACGAGGGTCGAATCGAGCAGGCCGCGCTGCTCGAGATCCTCGATGAGCGCCGCGACCGCTTGGTCGGCTCGCGGCAGGGCGAAGCCGAGGCCGTTCCAGCCGTCGTCGAAGATGCCGACTCCGGCGTTGCCGTGCATGTCCCACGTCTCGACGCTGACGAACTCTTCTCCCGGTGCGAGGCCGGTCCAGGCGACGACGCCGACCAAGCGGACCCCGGCTTCGATCAGCCGGCGAGCCAACAGCAGGTTTTGGCCGACCGGGTGGAGACCGTAGCGTTCGCGGATCGCTGCCGGCTCGCGAGCGATATCGAACGCCTCGCGAGCCGCACTGCCGGCAACCAGATCGAAGGCGCGCTGCTGAAACGCCGACAGCTCGTCCGGCGCCGAAGCCGAAGCGGGGCCGGTTTGGTCGGAATCGAGCGTCTCGGCGCCGAAGATCGCCGACTCGCGCGAGCGGAATCGCGCGAGCAGCTCGCGTCGATCGGAAAGCCGTTCGGGGCCGATCGCCGGATTCGGGTCGAAGGCGCGAACGCGAAAGTCGGCGGCTGCGGGGTGATCGTCGTGCCGTTCGCCGATCACCATCGGCGCGTAGTTCGCGCCGAGGAATCCGCCGGAAAGGTACGAACGGTCGGGCGGAGCGGCTCCGCCACCGAACTTCTGGAGCCAGACGTACGGCGGGACTCCGGCCGAGATCGGTCGCAGGCGGGTGACGATCGAACCGAGTGCCGGGGCGTCGAGCGCCGGAGCGGAATCGAGCGCCAGGAGCATCCGGTTCGCCTGGTCGTGAATCGCGACCTGGTGCGTCATCGAGCGGATGACGGCATAGCGATCGGCGAGCGCAGCCAGCTTCGGCATCAGCTCGCCGACCTGAAATCCGGGGACCTTCGTCGCGATCGGACGATACGGGCCGCGCAGCTCGACCGGCGCCCCGGGCTTGGGATCCCACGAATCGAGCTGACTGAGTCCGCCGTACTGATAGATGACGATGCACGACTTGCCCGACCGATCCGGTCGCTGCGCATCGGCTCGCAGCAGCTGCGGGAGCGACAGCCCGAGTGCGCCGATCCCTCCGAGCCTCAACAGTCGGCGACGACTGATCGACATGCGTTGCTCCGATGGGGACCGGCGACGGCGAAAGCGGTTCCGAAGCTCAATGCTCCGCAACGCCGGTCGTCGAAGGGACACCGGGTCCTCGACCGACGAGACTCGCACCGGCAATCCCGCACGGCAGGTAGCCGATCAGGTCGACGACGGCAAACCAGAGCGGTGCGGGGATCGAGACGAGGTTCGCGATCCCGCCCACCAGAAAGAACCCGCCGACGACCGCTCCGAGAACGATCGAGCGGCGACCGGCGACGGCCGACGCCACCAGGCCTCCGACGAAGGCGCCCCCCAGATGCGCCGCGAGCGTCAGCAGGAGTGCGGGAAGCGGCAGTGACGCGACGTAGGCCGCCAGCGTCTCGGCGTCGTTCAGGTCGGCTCCGGCCGGAGGCGGGTAGAGCCCCCACGAGATGATGACGAAGGCGATGTTGACGACCATGCCGGCGACGATGCCGACGATTCCTCCCGACAGCGATCGGAGCATTTCCGAGCCCTTCTCGAGTGACCTCGCGATCCGCCGGACTCCGAGCCGTTCGGGACATGCGAACGGCTGACCGACCATTCGGCGCGTCGAAACCGGAAGGGGTATCGTAGCCCAAGAGCGCCGCCGGAACCAAATCGCCGAGGGGCGAAGGGAAGGCGAGTCGCGACGTCAAGTGCGCGGAGCGCGGGACGGGAGAGGATGGAATGGAGCCTCGAACTTGCTCCGCATCCCCTCAGTTCAGACTGAACTTCGGCAGCGCCCGTTCGGTACGAGGCGTCGTCGCTGGATCGCCGAGCGCGTGGCTCGCCTTCACCAGACTGGCATGGAACTGCAGCAGTCGCCGAGCTCGACGCAGCGGGTCGAGATCATGCAGCAGCATGAGCTTCCAGGTGAGCGGAAACGGGACGACATACGCCACCAGGTCGGCCAACATCGAAAGCGTCGCGATCTGGTCGATCTGGGTTCCGGCTTGATCCGCTTCCTGACCGTTCTGGGCCAGCAGTTCGCGAAACATCGTCAGCAGCTCGGCTCGGATCCATCGCGTTTCGACCGGGTCGGCCGTTGCGGGTTCGTCGAGCCACCGGACGCGGGCATTGCGGTAGCCGTCGATCTCGTCGAGTTCCTCGAGCAGCTCGACTCGCCCCACGCCGACGACCGAGAGGTCATAGCGTCCGTCGGGGAACCGTTCGTGGCGGACGATGCGGACGGCACAGGCGATCTTGGCGAGCGGCGGTTTGCCGGTCGGCGACGGGACAGTCAGCGGGATCGGGAGGGCGAACATCAGGTCCGATTCGAGAGCATCGCGAACGAGCGCCCGATACCTCGGTTCGAAGACGTGCAGCCCCTGGAGCAAGGAGGGGAACATGACCAGACCGCCGATCGGGAAGAGCTTGAGCCGCTCGGGACGGCGAGCGGGTCGGGGTCGATCGGCGTCATCGCGAGGCGTTTCAGACATGGTGGAGCGGTGTTCCGACGGCAAGGAGCCTTGCAGCGAGCCCGAACCGGACGAACGAGGCGGGTGAGAGGAAATCGGGGGTCCCGGGGGAGCGCGAGACTCGACGTGCTCGACCTCCCGTCGTCGAATTGTTGGCTCGATACGCTCTGACGGCAATCATCCGACTCGGCGGAGTCGAGCGGATCGACCTTGCCGGCGGCGTCATCGGCCGGCCGTTGCGAGCCGCCTTGGCGCGGCCTCTCGACGCGGAGCGAGTCGAGCGAGTTGCCCCGCGGCTCGGAGCGCGGATCGCCGCTCGAGCACCCCTTCAAGGCCGGAATCCCTCTTGATCCGCTAGCACTTCAGCGATTCGATCGGGAAAGTACCAAACTTTTCTCCAGCGAGCGGTAACTGGTGTTAGGTACGACGATCACGAGCGTCAACCAGGACGGATCGTCACCTTGAATCGAGCGACCGACGCGACGCAGCGGAGCGCACGATTCACCCCACATCCCGAACGCCGGTTGCCGGACTATCGCCCGACGGGCTCTCGAGCAACGGGTCGCGATCGCGACTCGCAGCCGCGACAGCACGGGCTCGCGAGGCACGGAAACGAAGGAGCGGATTCGGGACTCATCGCAGGCAGGAGGCACGGAACATGTTGGTACTGACTCGCAAGGCGGGAGAGTCGATTCGGATCGGCGACGGCATCACGATCACGGTCGTCGATCTGGGCAAGGGGCGTGTGAAGGTCGGGATCGATGCGCCGGCGGAGGTCGCGATTCGGCGCGGCGAACTCGAACCGGTCGCCGACGCTCGTCCGCGAACCGTCGCCGCTCGGAACGCGACCGAGGGGGCTCGGAGCGAAACCGCGGGGGAGGGAAAGGGGACGGAACTGGAGAGCGGCGACGTCTCGGACGCCGTCCCGCTCCGTTCGGTCCTGCCTATCACCGCTCGGATCGAGCGTCGGAGTCGGCCGTTGACCGATCGTCTCCGCAGCGATCGCCCGTCGGACGATCGCGCGAGAGAGATCGGCGAGCCGCCGACCTGCCCTTGGCCTCGGACCACCACGCTCGGTAGCTGGACGCCGACGACGTTCAGCTGAGACGCGTCGGTCGACGGGGGCGGCTCGTCCTTGAGCTCCCCCGCGCCGCGATTCGGAAAGCACCTCGACCGAGGTCGGTCCCACGCCGTGTCCCCAACGTTGGCCCGCGTCGTCCCCGACGCGCGGCAGTGCGACAGCGCTGTTCGAGACACTTCGCGGCTCCAGCGGTATCGACATCGCACACCCGCGGCTCGGGACGAGCCGGGGCTACGCGCTCTCGCACTCGCCCCGCGCCCTCAACAGCCCGAAGCGCCAAGCGCAGGGTCCCCGCGCCCCCGCGACCCCGTGTCTCAAGGTAGGCCCGCGTCGTCCCCGACGCGCGGCAGTGCGACAGCGCTGTTCGAGACA
>CAZZBI010000193.1:0-1175 GCA_964652385.1 uncultured Pirellulaceae bacterium
GATCGAGTCGTTCTCGCCGCGCGTCGCGATGCGCAGCGTGTCGACTCCGGCCGCCGACACCAGCGAAAAGTCGATCCGGACTTCGTGAGGGTCGACCTGCACGGCGCCGACGATCGATGTCGTCAGCGTACGGCCATCGTCGCGAACCACCAACGACTGGCCGTCATCCGAAACGGAGAGATTCAGCTCGTCGGCCTGATCGCCGAACTCGTCCTGAATCAGCAGCGACGTTCCGTCCCAGCCGACGGCGGTCGAAAGAAGTCGACGCGGCTCCAACCGGAGAACCGTCCAGCGGTCGTCTGCCGAACGAGGTGCGGCCGATTTGCGAACTTCGTCCATCGACGATCCGTCTCCCCGACGAGAACGACAACGAGCGTCACGAGCGATCCGCTGGCAGTGACACGTTGCCACGCCGGCGGAGCAGCCGGGAGCAACCTCCGGGATCGGCCGCGAGGACTTCCCCGTTCGGACCTCACACGCCATTCCGTTCGGTGACGACGAACGGCAAGGGGCGGGCGGACCGGAGGGGGTGGATCGGGGGAGCGGACCCCTCGATTATCGTTGCCGGGGGAGGCGAGGGTCAATCGTCGCGTCGGACGCCCTACGCGGATCCGGTGATTCGATCATGACTCGGGAAGGCGTCGGCCGAGCTGCCCGCGGCGTGGACGCCGCCGGGCGAATCGGCAGGGCGTCGGTCCGTTCGTCGGTGGCTCGGTCCGAGTTCCGAGTGACGATCGCGCGGGTTGCACCGATCCTCGTCCGCTCGTCCACCGCGATCGGCCGGCTCTCCCCTCGGCGTCTCTTCGGCGCCTGGCCTCGCCGCACGCCCCCACGTAGACTCGAATTTCGGGGTCAAACGTCGGGACCGCGCCACGTCGGTCGGTCGAATCTTCCGGGAGCGAGGAAATGGGGAGCGAACGAGGGGACGATTCGCTCCCGATCGCCCCAACGTCCGATCCCTCGTCGGCACGATTGCCGGCCGACGAGATGGCGCCGGACGAGCCGCTTGCCGGATCACCTGCCGGACCGCCCCCGACCGCCGTCCCCCGCGATGAACCGCCGGCCGAAGTCGCGATCGACCCGATCATGCGCTCCGATCGCTCTGCTCCGGCCACCGGCGAATCGACGATCAGCTGGTCGCGCTCGTTGTTGACGATGTTGGTGACCGCGGTCGC
>CAZZBI010000193.1:1185-1904 GCA_964652385.1 uncultured Pirellulaceae bacterium
GCTTCGGGACGAATCGGAAGAGAAGAGTCCGCGCGACGAACCGTCGCGGATCGAAGAGGATGCCTCGACCGAAATGCGGCGCGAGCGCGGCCCGACGTCCGAACCGACATCCGACGGTTCCTCGCGTTCATCGTCTCGGCCGGACGGCTCGCGCGACGCGGTCGAAGAGGGGCCGACCGTCATCTCGCGCTCGGTCGAACCGCCTCCGTCGTCGATCGCGCCGCTCCCCGACGATCAATCGTCGGCCGAGCACTTCGCGAAACGGCTCGTCGGCTCGTCGCTCGATCACTACCGCTTGGACGAGTACATCGGCGGCGGGGGCATGGGAGCGGTCTTCCGAGCCCACGATTCGCTGCTCGGCCGGACCGTGGCGGTGAAGATCCTGTCCAAGGGGAGTCGCGATCAGGAACTGCTCCGTCGCTTCGTCAACGAGGCGCAGAGCGCCGCGAAGCTCGATCACGAGAACATCGCGCGCGTCTTCTTCGTCGGGCAAGACCAAGGACTCAACTACATCGTCTTCGAGTACATCGAAGGACGAAACGTCCGACAGCTGATCGCCGACGAGGGAGTCCTGTCGCTGAGTTTGGCGATCCGCTACATGTGCCAGCTCGCGCGAGCGCTCGAACATGCCGCGGCCCGCCAGGTCATTCATCGAGACATCAAGCCGTCGAACGTCGTGATCACTCCCGACCACCGGGCCAAGCTGGTCGACATGGGGC
>CAZZBI010000193.1:1914-10265 GCA_964652385.1 uncultured Pirellulaceae bacterium
ACATGGGGCTCGCCCGCATGCATCGGCTCGACCGGAATCAGGCCGAGCTGACCGCCAGCGACATGACGCTCGGCACCTTCGACTACATCTCGCCCGAGCAGGCTCACGATCCGCGCGCCGCCGACACGCGCAGCGACCTGTATTCGCTCGGTTGCACCTTCTACTTCATGCTGACGGGCGAGCCGCCCTATCCGGACGGCACGATGCTGCAGAAGGTCCTCGCGCATCGCGAGGCCCCTCGCCCCGATCCGCGCGACATCCGCCCCGACGTCCCCGTTTCGATCGTCCGGATCATCCAGAAGCTGACCGCGGCCGATGTGCAGCGGCGCTATCAGACGCCGAACGAATTGCTCGCCGAACTGCTTCTGGCAGCGGCCGAACTGAAGATCGACGTCGGTCTGAACGAGTCGTACATCATCGAAGCGTCGGTCGATCGGCGCGACTGGTTCGATCGTCTCGTCCCTTGGGCCGCGGTTGCGGTCCTGTTGGTCGGGACGCTGCTGGCGATCGAGTGGGCGCTCCCCGAATCGACCGACTATGCGGAGCCGGACCCGAGCTATCGCCAGGTCGAGACGTCGACCGCGCGGCCGATCGTCCCCGGCGAGTCGGTGGGCAACGGCGGTTCGGCCGGAGTCGATCGAGGGTCGAGCGGCGGAACCGGAACGGTCCCCTCGGGCTCAGCCGGCACCCCCCCGGTCGGCGGCTCGCTCCCGATGCCGATCCCTTCGACCGATCGGACGAACGGGACCGAACTTCCGATGGTCCTGCCGATCACGACGCTGGTCGTCGGCGAGACGACGATGCCGGCGACGCCGGGACTGTCACCGATCGCGACTCTCGAGGGGGCGGTCGAACGGGCGCGGCGCGAGACGTCGATCCGCGAGATCCAACTGGCGTACGACGGGACGCGCGACGTTCGCCCGTTGGTGCTCCCTCCGCGCGGCCTGCGGATCATCGCAGCCTCGGGACGGCGCCCCGGAATCCGCTTCCGCGCCTCGCAGGTCGAACCGGGAGGTTGCGCCGTCGTCATCGCCGGGGACGAGTTCGCGATCCGCGGCGTCGACCTCGAACTGCAGCTCGACGGGCCGGCGAACCGAGAACCTCCTTCCCTGTTCCGCATCGAACAGACCTACACCGGTCGAACCTGGACCGAGATTCCGATCCAGGAATTCGAGTTCGCCGAAGGGAAGTTCACCGTCATCTCGGCCGGTTCCGCAAGTCCGACGACGAACGGCCCGGGCGGTAGCGCCGCCTCGTCGAGCACCGCGTCCGCCACAGGCCGGACCACCGCGACCGACGTCGGGGGGACGCCGTCCGGCGGCGCCGGTTCGCTCGCCCCGATCGTCGCGTCACCGCCGTCCGGTCCCGCCGCTTCGCTGATCGAGATCCGTCGCCCCGAGACCTTCTTCCTGAAGCTCGACAATGTCGACGTCGTGCAGTACCCGCGGATCACGGTCAGTCGCTCGCTGATCCGCGGCCGACTGCATCTGCTGCGCGCCCTACCGGGAACGCCGTTCGGGCTGCAATGCCAGCAGAGTGCGTTCGCGTCGAGCGAAACCGCCTTGCTGTTGGGCGGGATCCGGGGCGATGCGCTGTTGCCGGACGAACTGCTGCGAACCGATGTCGAGCTGCGGCAAGTCACGCTGCTGGGCGGCGGGCTGATCGATCTGCGCGCCGACGAATCGACTCCTGCGCCGCTGCTGCTGCATCTGGCGACCGATCGCTGCTGGTTCGTCCCGACGACCGGAGCGGTCCTGGTCAGGCATCGTCTGCTGACCACCGTCGACGACGATCACTTGGCGTGGGACGGCGCCGGCAACCTGGTCACCGGCCGTCCGCTGTTGTGGCAGCGCGAGATCGGCATGCAACCCGATCGAATGGTCGAGCCGGGGGCGAGCCTCTTTGCCACGTCGCTGGCGTCGCTCGAACGCCCGCAACTGCTCGACGAACCTCCTGCGGCGCTGCGACCGTTCCTGAACGGAAGCACCGGGTGGGAGCGATTCGAGGGGAGCGATCTCGCGACGGCGGTCGGACAGTTGCCGACCGGAGTTCCGCGGCGGGCCGGAGTCCTGGCGGACGATCTCCCTCGCCCGTCCGCCATGCGCTGACGAGTCCGTTCAGCGCGACGCCGCTCGTCCCGTTCCCGTCAGCGCGTAGACGGCGAACGTTCCGAGCCAGTGGTCCCCTTCGTAGTGACCGCTGAAGACATAGTCGAGCCCCTTGCTCAGATGCGCTTCGCCGAGGCGCCGCGCGACGGCGCGACGCGAATCCCCTTCCGGCAGCCGACTCGCGATGCCGTCCAGACACCAGGCGCGCGACAGGTCGAGGCCGGCCAGGTGCACGATCTTGCCGTCGGTCACGTCGCTGACGTCGACCGGAGTCAGCATCGGCCCCGGATCGGATTCCCACGCGATCGGCAGAAATCGATCGAGCCACGCCGCGAACTCCTGAGGCTCGAGCACGCGGCGCATCAGATCGGCTTCGCACAGGCCCGGCGAAAGGAAGTCCTCGCCCGACGGTTCGTATCGATCGGGATAGTCACGGTCGGTCCCGAAGTAGTCGCGGGCCCGAGCGACGATCGCCCGCTCCAGCTCGTCGCGACCGACGATCCGGGCATAGTCCAGAATCTCGCCGAGCGCAAAGGCCGTATTCGGATGCACGCCGGTCCGAATCGGAAACTGCAGCTTCGGCAGGTACTCGAGCGTTCGCGCGACCAGCAACTCCTCCAGCGGCTCGCACGCCTGCCGCCAGCGTTTCGCATCGGGGTCGTCCCAGGCGTGCAGTTCGGCGACCAGTCGCAGGAACCACGCCCAGCCGTACATCCGCTCGAAGCTTCGATTCTCCGGCGTCTCGAAGAACGCGCGCTCGCGCTGCAGGTTCTCGAGCGTCAGATGCCGATCGAGCGCCTGGCGCATCGCCGGCGCGTCGGGATGATCCGGCTGTTCGACCAACAGTCGGACCAGCACCCAATGTCCGTGCACCGAACTGTGCCAATCGAAGTTGCCGTAGAAGGCCGGATACAGCTGCTTCGGCGAAAGGACATCCTGAGGGCCGGCCAGGACGTTCGACGGCTTGTTCGGGTACTCGCGGTCGATCCCCGACAGAACGAGCGCCGCGAATCGGCCGATCGCCTCGCCGTCGAGCCCTTGCCCCAGACGCTCGGCGTTCGCCGCCTCGGTTCCGGCGCCGTCGTCACTTGCCGGCAACAGCGAAGTCGATCGGAGCACCGGCCGAACTTCCGCCGGAGTCGCGATCGGCGAATCGGCTCGCTCCCCGTCGCCGCATCCGAACATCGCCGCTCCGATCATCCAGGCAGTCAGCCGTCGACGACCGGACGGGACGAGCGACCGTTCGGCGCCGTCTGTCGAGAACCATTCGGACGCCACCGGCGAACCTCACGAAGCAACAAGGAAAGGACTCCGGGTTCGGCCGTCGACGGCCGAACCCGGGGATGGATCCGGTTCGATCGGACGCTCGATCCGATGCCCGGTTCGACGCCCGAGCGGCAGCGCGCCCCAACTCGCTTCGACGACGCCTGACGCGGATGTTTCGAAGCGCCGCTCCGGCGTGCCGCGTCGCCGATCAGTTCTCGTCGGTGCCGAGCAGCTTTTCCTCGGCCTGATCGGCCTGCCAGGCGACCGCGGTGATCACCTTGTTGACGTCGAGCAGCGTCATCGTGTCGGCGAGTTGGTTGGCGACGACGCGAACCATATCGCCCGACGACGTCTTCTCGACCGCGAACGCGCCATGCACCAGCTGCGAGTTGAACTGCAGCAGGAGCATCGCGTTCTCGGGAGTCGCGGGGCCGCAGGTCGAGCGGAAGTTGACGAGCGGGTGCCCGGCCGGGTCCTTCGCGCCGAACGCGATCTCGACCTTCTGGCGACGGAGCGCGCTGATCGGCACCGTGACGGTCCAGACATCCCCCTGCTCGTCGACCGTCCAATTCGCCGAGCGGATGACGTTGCGGACCAGCTCCTTGGGATCGGCCGGAGTTGCCTGAGGAGCGGCTGCCGCCAAGCCGGCAGCGCCGACGGCCGCTGCGACCGGCGCCGCTCCGGCAGCAGGCCCCTGCGGCGCGACTCGCTGCAGCGAACCGAACGCCTGGTTGATCATCGCCGGCATCATCATCCCGAACCCGGCTCCCATCCCCAGCGACATCGCGTCACCGCCGGCTCCCGCCGGACGCTCCGCGAGCTTCGCCATGGTGTTCGCGGTCTGATAGACGGTGAACGCCTGGAGGTCGCCGATCGCTCCCATGCTGCTGCGCGCATCGATCGCCTGCTGCACCTGCTCGGGCAGACTGATCGAGTTGATGAAGAAGTCGACCAGCTCGAGACCGTTCTTGCCGAAGTCGTCGGCGACCTTGGCTCGCGTCCCCGAACCGATCTCCTCGTACATCGACTGGAGATCGAGGATCCCGACGTTCGAGGTCGCGATCAGATCGGTCAGTCGCGAGACGATCAGGTCCTTCATGTAGCTGGTGACCTGATCGGTCGTGTACTGCCCCTGAGTGCCGACCAGGCGCTCGAGCAACAGCGACGAATCCGACACCCGATACGAGAATTTGCCGAACGCCCGAAGTCGGACGAGGCCGAAGTCCTTGTCGCGCAGGGTGATCGGCTGGCGCGTTCCCCACTTCTGATCGACGAAATCCTGTCGACCGACGAAGTAGACCGACGCGGTGAACGGCGACTTTTCCCAGGGGATCGTCAGCAGCCGAGTCAGAATCGGAACGTTGGCCGTGGTCAGCGTGTAGCGCCCCGGGCCGAACTTGTCGAGCGCCTTGCCGTCGCGGAAGAAGACCGCTTCCTGCTGCTGCTGCACGATCAGCTGAGCACCGAACTTGATGTCGGCCGATCCTTGCGGAGGAATGCGATGCACGAGCGAACGATTCGTCTCGTCGAAGAACTCCAGCACTTCCAGACGCAGACTCATGGCTTGTGAACCTCACGGTATCGGAGATGTTCGGATCGGGTGTTTCGGTCGATGGGCGAGCGATGCGGCAAGCGGTTGCCGAGTCACCGATGCGCTCCGCCGGAAGGGGACGAGGACCGCCCCACGGCATGCCGCTCGGTTCAGTTCTCGAGCCCCGAAAGCAGGTCGGCTCGCTTGTCGAACTGACGGTCGACGCCGTCGATCAGGTCGGTGACCGACCTCAGCCGGGCTCGCGCATCGGCCTCGTCGGCCCGCAGACTCTCGATCGCCGTCGCCGCCTGCTCGACCAGTTCCATCATCGCCGCATCGTGAGCGTAGACCTGGTCGAGCCGATCCTCGCGAACCTTCACGAAGTCGAACAGTCCGCTGTAGCCGGCGGGAGCGGAACGAAAGCGACCGATCACCTTGTCCAGCCGAGCCCGCAGCCGATCGCCGTCCCCCAGCGCCGCCAGCTGCCCCTGTTCGGTCAGCTCGCGCAGAAAGTCGGTCAGCTTCGGCTTGGCACGCTCGAGTCGCTCGGCGAGCCATTGCCGCGCGAGCTGATCGCTGTCGCGACGATATTCCTTCTCGAGATAGCCGCGAATTCTCGGAATGCGGCGAATCAGCGGCTCTAACCCGTTCCGGTCGTCGGCATGCTTCTTCGGATCGGGCACGTTCGTCTTCTCCATCGTCGTTCGCCTTCGGTTCCGCGCTCCGGTCGCGGCGTTCGTTCCGGAGATCGTTCCGTTCTCGTGAAATGCGGTCCGATCGGTCGTCGAGATCGACCGGGTCGAGTCCCGTTCGTCGTCCGTTCGCGGCCGGCAAGGATTCGTCCATCAGCCTCGCCGCTTGGCTCGATTCCGATTCGATCCCGCTCGCTCACTCCTCGCCGAGCCCTTCCTCGTCCGAGTCGTCATCCGAGTCGTCGCCGGCGGGATGTTCGAAGAGCGCCAACATCGCTCCGGCCGGGTCGCTCACGACCGCCATTCGCCCCATCCCCCCCATCGACCGCTCGCCGACGATTACCGTCCCTCCGAGACTCACCGTACGCTCGAGACTTCGGTCGAGGTCGGCGACGTTGACGTAGGGGAGCCAGACCGGCGGGAGGTTCGCATTCGGCCCGCGCGCATGACAGATCCCGGCGACCATCTCCCCCGTATCCGGTCGGTGCACGCCGTAGTCGGCATAGCTTCCCATCGGCACGCTCGACATCTTCCACCCGACGACATCGGCATAGAAGTCGCGCACCCGGTCGGCGTCGTCGACCGTCAGATCGAACCAACCGACGCTCCCGATCCGCTTGTCCGGCTGACCCATGACGCGTCTCGCTAGGGGAAGGCTTCACCCCGGACGACGACTTCGCACGGAGAAGAGACGATCGATTCTGAAGCTCAGGCCATCGCCCGACAAGAGGAGGGGCGGTACGGGGCGACCTTGCACGTTCGAGCTGCCGCTCGCCCTGATCGGACGCCTCCCTACCGATTTGCCGATCGCCCCGTCACGACCTCGCGCAGGATCCCGAGCCCCTCCGGAGTCAACGACACCTCCACCTCCAGTCGGTCCGGCTCGATCCCGAACGCGATTTCCAGCGATCCCACCGGTCCGAGTGACGACTCCGGCGTCGGCTGCCCGAACCACCGCGCGATGTCGGCCGAGAACAGCGCCGCAATCCGCTCGCGCGGCAGCGTCGTCCGCTCATCGGACCGATCGGCCGCATCGAGCGACGACTCGCCGCTCGGCGGCGTCTCCAGTCGCTCGCGAATCCACCGCTCGTTGGAACCGACGAGCAGCAGCAGCGAGTCCGGCCGAGTCGCCATCGTCGGACGGTCCCAGGCCGGCCCGAAGAGTCGAGCCGCCTCGTCGCTCCAGAACGCCTCCTCGCCCGCCAACTGCAAACGCAGACGGGTGATGCCGCGAGCCGCTTCGTCCGCCGTCGGTTCGACCTCGCCGAGTCGCGGTTTCAGTCGCGCCAGCAGAGTCAGCTCTTCTTCGGCCGTTCGAGAGGCCGCGGCCCGAGCCGTTTCGATCAGCATCCGGGCGCGAAAAGCGACCTCCAGATCTCCCCCATCGGCCGCCGCGTTCAGTTCCCGCTCGACGAACCGCGCGACCCGAGCCAACCGACGACTCGCCTCCTCGCGAGTCGCGAACTCGTCCGCTCCGAGATCGGCGATCAGTCGTTCGAGCGACGGTCGATCCACCTCGCGCCGAAACGTCGCTTCGTCAGTCTGCGAGAGTTCGAGCCACCGTTCCCATTCCCTCAACCGCTTGCGAAGCGCCGCCGGATCGTACGACGCCAATCGACCGCTCGCCGCATACGCACCGTCGGTCGCCGGATCGTCGTTCGCGACCCAGCGTATCGCGACTCCGTCCAGCCGTTCGCCGAGTTCCTGCAGCAGATCGAACAAGTCGGGGACGTCGCGCAGCAACGACGATGATCCGACATACGGCAGACCGTACTGCAAGATCGTTTCGATCGCGACTTGCGCCACTCGAGGATGCTGCAGCAAGCCGCGACCGATCTGCAGCGACACGATCGGCGCCGCGCCGTCATCCGGAGGCGAATCCGAGGTCGGATCGGACGGAGCCGATCCCGAGAGATCTTCGAGCAGCGAACGGGAAGCGTCGCCGCCGAAGTTCGCCTGAGCAGCCATCGTCAGCGAATTGCCGAACGTCAGGCCGATCCCGACACGTTCGAGCTCGCCGAAGGCATCGAGCAGCCGTGCCGCATCGTCCTGGTGCTTCGGACCATCCCCTTCGGCGCGAGGCGATCGATCGGCTTGGTCGAGTCGCCGCTGCAGTTCTTCCCGCAGCGCAAGTCGGATCGTCGGCTTGCTGCCGTCGAACAGCAGCATCACCTGATGATCGTTCAGGAAACGAGACCGCTCGGGTCCGAGGGCGTCGAGCCAGGAGCGTTCCGAACGGGCGATCGTTTCCAGCGGTGCGGCCGTCAGGGCAAACCAGAGATGCTTCTCGGTCAGCGCCACGCAAGGCAGCAGTCCTCCGAACTCGCCGCGGGGCTCCGGCCCCCTCGTCACGACATTCCGGCGCTTTTCGCCGAACCGTTCGCGCGTCAATCCGATCGAGTTCAGCGCGGCATCGACGTCCGCAATCGGGATCGCGACCGCCAGATGGTCGAGTCCGATCGGATTGCCGTTCGCCGGTTCGAGGACGACCAGCATCGCCGAGCCGTTAGGGTCGGTTCCCGCATCAAGTCCCAGGAACCTGAGACCGGAGGACCGTAGTTCGCGCAAGTCGCCGAAGTCGTTCCCGCCGCTCCGCTCCGCGAAGGGTTCGTACGCCTCGACGAATCGCTCGAAGTCGCGAATCACGAACGCTGCCGAGACTTCGGCAGGGACAGCGTCCAGGACCGGATCGATCAGCGACGGTTGAGCCGCGGCTGGACGAACGGCGAGGCACCCGAGAAGCGCCAGGAGGAT
>CAZZBI010000194.1:0-10214 GCA_964652385.1 uncultured Pirellulaceae bacterium
TGCGACCGCCCCCGGTCGCAGCATCTGCCGTAGTGCGACCGCCCCCGGTCGCAGCGTCTGTCGTACTACGACCGCCTCCGGTCGCAGCGTTTACCGTACTACGACCGCCCCCGGTCGCAGCATCTGCCGTACTGCGACCGCCTCCGGTCGCAGCGTTTACCGTACTACGACCGCCCCCGGTCGCAGCGTCTGTCGTAGTGAGGCACGGAGACCCCTTGCTGACGCTGCGGGCTGGGAGATACGGAGTCGCCGGCCTACGTCTGGGGGACGCGACGGCGCGGTGATCCTACCGTCGGTCGTTGCGGTAGAGCTTCAGGTTGTTGGTCGAGCGGCCGGCGGCGACGATGTCCAGATCGCCGTCCGCGTCGATGTCGACGACGATCGCGTCTTCGGTCGCCATCCCGTTCCGGTCGATCCAACGGTCGCTCCACACGCCGGTCGCATCGCGAACGTAGAGCTTCAGTCCGACCTCGCCGTCGGCGTTGGGCAGGCGCCAGCCGGCGACGATCTGATCTTCGCCGGTGCCGAGCAGATCGCCGACCGCGATCGCATGCCCTCCGGCAAACGACGCGTCGAGTTCGATCCGATCGGTCGCCTGCCAGCGCTCCGCTCCGGCACTCTCCGCCAGCGGGTAGACCGCCAGCCGATCGCCGTGCATCGGCTCGATCGTCGCGAGCCAGGCGCGCCGGTCGCTCGACCTTCCGAGCCGCACTTCACCTCCGCCCGCGATCCGATCGATCGCTTCCGATCGCCAGACACCGTCGCGCCAGCGGGCTCGTCGGACCCCTTCGCGCCCGATGATCACCAACGACTCGGAACCCTCGCCGTCGGCGGACGCATCGACGTACGGATCGATGTTGTGCGTCATGTGCAACGACGCATCGATCTCGTCGAGCTTCCACTCTCCCTGCGGGGAGGTCGGCGGCTGATACGCGAGAATGCGGACCGGTTTACCTTCCCCGTTCCGATTCTCGCGGCCATGCAGCGGCGCGACGACGAGCACGAAATCGCCGGGCGCGCGACGGAGCCAGCGCATCCGGTGGACCGTCGGTTCGTGAGGGAGTCTGACGGCTGTCCACGGGAGCGTCCGATCCTCCTGAGGAACCAGATGATGGACCGAACCGGAGTCGACGGTATCGGAAGGGTTCCACATCGCACCGACGGCGATCTCGACCTTCCCGTCGCCGTCGATGTCGCGCGCCGCGATACAGACGTTGTCCAGCGGAGTCAGGTCCTTGACGATCTCGAAGCGCGTCCAGTCGGGATTGCGGTACCAGACGAACGCCTTGGCATCGGCCAGGATCAGATCGGTTCGGCCGTCGCCGTCGACATCCCCCGCGGCGACGCCGTAACCGATCGCGACTCGATCGTCGATCGTCTCGGCGACGAAGTTCGGCTCGTCCGCTCCGGAGGCCAGTAGCGACGCGCCCCAGGCGGCGCTGCCGGCGACCGCCGAACGGATGAGGGACGAGAAACGGTTCGATCGGTTCGATCCCATGTGAGATCGTGCCTCGCTGCAGGTGGGAATGGACGGCGGGACGAATCGGCGGCGGGAGCCGAGGTCGTGAAGGCCCGATTGTCGTCAATCGTCGCGCCGGCGGCTACGCTGAAGCGGTGCGGTCTTCCGGTCCCGCCCTTCGATCGGATCGTTCCTCAGCGCGAGTCGCATCGATGAAGCGAGCCCGATCGTCCGAACGGACCGAGCAGCGGTCATCCGGTCACCGGCGGCGCTCGGCCCTTCGAGCCGTGTCGGCGGGGGCGATCGCGAGCCTGCTGCTGTCGGTCGGCGATCCGCTCGGCGTCGCGGCGCGGAACGACGATCCTCAGGCCGAGTCGGCGAGCCGGTTCGAACCGGATACCGCCGGCTACGAGTCGATCGTCCGCCCGTTTCTCGAGCGGCACTGCGTCGGCTGTCACGGCCCCGAAACGAGCGAAGGGAATCTGCGCGTCGATGTCGACCTGACGGCCGACCTGAGCGACCGGCGCACGGCCGAGTCGTGGCGCGAGACGGTCGACGCGCTCGGCGGCCACTCGATGCCTCCCGAGAGCGAACCGCAACCCGATCCCGAATCGGTCGCTCGCGTCATCGATTGGGCAGCCGGCCAGGCTTCCCGAGTTGAAAGCCGCCGGCGCGGCTCGACGATCGTCCTCCGCCGCCTGAACCGAGACGAGTATCGCCGGACGATCCGCGATCTGACCGGCGTCGACTTCGATCCGTCGGCGTTGCCGCTCGACCCGCCCGCCGGCGGCTTCGACAACAACGGCCGCGCGTTGACTCTCTCGCCGTTGCACCTCGAGCTGTACTACGAATCGGCTCGCAAGGTGATCGATGCGGCGCTCGACCACGGCGAACGACCGCCGGTCCTTCGATGGCGATTCGAGTTCGAATCGGGCGACTCGGACGCGAACCGCGTGACCTACGACGGTCAGCGAGTCATCGTCAACGGCGGCCAGAATCGAGTCGCCGGCGACTTCAAGGTGCTGCATCACGCCAACTGGGATCGCGGTCTGGATGCCCGCGACTTCCGGCTGCCTCATCCCGGTACGTATGCGATCCGCGTGCGAGCCGGTTCGCGGGTTCCGGATCGGGCCGAGACGGTGGCATCGGCCGAGCGGTTCCTGGCGGCACGGCGCGACCGCGAGATCGCCGAGCGTCCCGATGCGGCTCGGTGGATCCGCGAACAGTACGACCGCGATCTGGCTCACTTCCGCGACGATCGGATGTACGACTACGGCCCGGCGCGGCTGTCGATCGTCCGCACCCTCGCCGGGCAACCGAAGCGCGTCGCCGAGTTCGACGTGCCGGCACCGCACGACGATCCGGCGATCCTCGAGTTTCGGGTGCCGTTCACGAGCGAATCGGCGGGGATCAAGATCGACTATGCCTATTCGATCCCGCGCGTGCTCGAGAACTTCTGGCTGCAGACCGGCGACGATTTCGCACGCCCCGAAGCGTGGGTCGATTGGGTCGAGATCGAAGGGCCGCTGCACGACGTCTGGCCTCCCGAATCGACGGCGCGCGTGCTCGGCGACCTCGCCGAACTTCCGGGCCCGCGAGCGTCGGACGCCGAACAGCGCCGCACGGCCGAACGGATCGTCGGTCGCTTCATGGATCGCGCCTATCGACGCCCGGTCTCGCCCGACGAGATCGAACGGAAGCTGGTGCATTACGACCGTGGACGGCGCGACGGCCTGCCGTTTCGCGAAGCGATCCGCGGCCCGCTCGTCGCGACTCTCGTCTCGCCGCATTTCCTGTATCTGGTCGAGCCCGCAGGGGAGGGGACCGAGCAGCCGTCAGCCCCGGCGCGGCGATCGCTGACTGCGCACGAACTGGCAAGTCGCCTGTCGTACTTCCTGTGGAGCACGATGCCGGACGAAACGCTGAGGCATCTGGCCGACGACGGCTCGCTGCTCGACGAGAAGATCCTGCGCGAACAGGTCCGGCGAATGTTGCAGGATGAGCGGAGCGAGGCGCTGGTCGAGAACTTCGCCGGGCAATGGCTGCAGCTCCGACTGGTCGGAGCGAACCCGCCCGCGGAAGATCTGTTTCCGCATTACGATCGCCATCTCGAGACGTCGATGGTCGGCGAGTCGCTGGCGTTCTTTCGCGAGATCCTGCGGCACGACCTGAGCCTGTCGAATCTGGTCGCGAGCGACTTCGTGGTGATCAACGAGCGGCTCGCGCGGTACTACGGGATCCCCGATGTGCGCGGCGACGAGTTTCGCCGCGTGCCGGTTCCGGCAGGAGTGCATCGGGGGGGCGTCGCGACTCAGGCGTCGATTCTGACCATCACGTCGAACGGGACGCGCACCTCGCCGGTGAAGCGAGGCACCTGGATCCTGACGACGCTCCTGGGCATCGATCCGGGACTGCCGGTGACGAACGTCGGCGAGATCGCGCCGCAAGTACCGGGAATCGATCGAGCCACGGTCCGCCAGCGGCTCGAGATCCACCGGACGCTGCCGCAGTGCGCTCGCTGTCATTCGAAGATCGATCCGCTCGGATTCGCCCTCGAGAACTTCGATGCCGCCGGAGCGTGGCGCGACCAGGAGGGGTTCGGCTACAAGGGGCGGGTCGAACAGGACGATCCGATGATCGACGCTTCGTCGCGACTCCCCGACGGAACGCCGATCGACGGCGTCGCCGGGCTGAGCTCGGCGCTCCTGGAGCGTCGAGACGAGTTCCATCGCGCCTTTCATCGACGACTGCTCACCTATGCCCTCGGCCGCGAGCTCGGCCTGGCCGATCGCTCGGAATCGGACCAGGCGGTCGAGTTCCTGTCGCATCCCGAGAACGATCGCCTGAGCGCGCTGATCGAGAAGATCGTGCTCTCCGCTCCGTTTCGTCTCCGCTGAAGCGTGCCCCCCCCAATGCGAATGCCGACGACGACTCGCCTCCGTCCATGACGAATCGATCCGCTCGGCTTCGAACCGGAAGAGAGAAACGACGATGAACGGTCCTGGCTCGCGAAAACGCGGCTCGCTTCGATCGCTCGATCGCCGACAGCTGCTGCGCGGCTGCGGAGCGGCGATCGCGCTGCCGCTGCTCGACGCGATGATCCCTCGGGCCTGGGCCGAACCGTCGAAGTTCCGGCCATGGCCTCGCTCGCTCGTTCGGCAGCCGCGGATCGTCTGTTGCTACGTGCCGAACGGGGTCAACCTGTTCACTTGGAAGCCGCAGGGGACAGGGCGCGACTACCTTCTGTCGCCGACGCTCGAACCGCTCGCCCCGCTGCGCGACGAGTTCTCGGTCCTCACCGGCCTCGGCCACGGTGCGGCCAAGGGGGGACACAGCGGCGCGGACACCTGGCTGACCGGAGCCGATCTCGAGGGGACGCCGGGGAGCGACTATGCGAACGCGATTTCGGCCGATCAGGTGATCGCCGAACGGCACGGCGAGCAGACTCGGTTTCCGTCACTGCAGTTGTCGGATCAGTCGGGAACCGGCAGCGCGGGGCACAGTCATACGCTGTCCTTCGACCGCAGCGGCACGCCGCTGCCGGCCGAGAACTCGCCGCGACGGCTGTTCGAGCGATTGTTCGTTCCGGATGACGCATCGGATCGCGACGCGACGGCTCGGCGGTATGCCGAGAAGCGGTCGATCCTGGATGACGTGCTCGACGAGGCGAAGCGATTGGAGCGCGAACTCGGATCGGCCGATCGAGTCAAGTTGGACGAGTATCTGGGCGCGGTCCGTCAGACCGAGCAGCGGGTCGAGCGACTGGAGTCGTGGATCGACGTCGCCAAGCCCGAGGTGCCGCCGACCGATCTGCAGTTGGCGATGCAGCCGGGAGACGCTCATGATCGGCCGATGTGGATCGACGTGATGCTCGAGCTGTCGTACCTGTCGCTGGTGACCGATACGACGCGAGTCGTCACGTTCGAATGGTCGCGCGAAGCGGGAGGCTACGGCGGCGGCGGCGAGAATCACCACGAACTGTCGCACCACGGCGGCGATCCCGGCATGCTGGCCAAACTCGCGACCATCGATCGATTCCACGTCGAGCGGCTGGCGAGGTTTCTCGATCTGCTGAAGCGGACCGACGAAGGAGAGGGGCCGATGCTCGACCGGACGATCGTCCTGTACGGGTCGGGGATGAACTCGGGGGAGCGGGGGGACCATTCTCCGGACGATCTCCCGCTGTTGGTTGCCGGCGGACGAGGGCTCGGTCTGACGCTGGGGGAACACTTGGCGTTCGATCCTCAATCGCACCCGCCGATGAGCAATCTGCTGCTGACGCTCGTTCGAGCGATGGGGATCGAAACCGATTCGTTCGCCGACTCGACCGGCACGCTCACCGGGCTGAGCTGATCGAGCGAGGGGCGTTGCCGGTCGACCGACGGCGACCGAACGAGGGCTGACCTGCCGGCTCCGCGTCCCCGGCAGGCTGACCTTGGCGACCGATGGTTGGGGACGCGAATCGCCGGACCGCCGGTATTGCGCCCCGGTTCGCTCCCGGAATTCGGGCGGCGGGTCGGGCAAGTCGCAGATGCGTTCCCGGTGTTCGCTCACCCCGCCATCGCCCCGCGGCTCGGCTTTACCGATTTCGCCCCCCGATCTACGATGGCCCGATTCGGCTCGACGGAATCGCGGGAACATCGGTCATGGGCGTGCTGCTTCAGGTCCGGAACGCATACAAGCGCTACGGGGATCAGGTCCTGCTGGACGGGGCCGAGATGACGTTGGTCGACGACGTGAAGGTCGGCTTCGTCGGTCGCAACGGCGCCGGAAAGTCGACGCTGCTGCGCGTCCTGTTGGGCGAAGAGGAACTCGACTCGGGCGAGGTGATTCGCCACCCGAAACTCCGCCTGGGGTACCTGCGGCAGCACGATCCGTTCCAGCCGGGCGAGACGGGGATCGACTTTCTGATGCGGGACAGCGGTCAGCCCGACTGGAAGTGCGGCGAAGTGGCGGGGCAGTTCGAGCTGAAGGGGGCCTATCTCGAAGGTCCCGTCTCGCAGCTCTCCGGCGGTTGGCAGACGCGATTGAAGCTCGCGGCGCTGCTGCTGCACGAACCGAACCTGCTCCTGCTGGACGAGCCGACGAACTTCCTGGACCTTCGCACGCAGATCCTGCTCGAGCACTTCCTGCGCGAGTTCCAGGAAGCCTGCCTGATCGTCTCGCACGACCGGGCGTTCCTGGGCGCGACCTGCACGCACACGCTCGATCTGGGGCGCGGTCGCCTGACGATGTACCCCGGCAAGATCGATGCGTTCCTGACGCATCAGGCCGAACGCCGTCTGCAGGACGAGCGGACGAACGCCACGGTGCTCGCCAAACGCCGTCAGCTCGAGGAGTTCATCGCCAAGAACAAGGCGCGAGCGAGCACGGCGACGCGAGCCAAGAGCAAGAGCAAGCAACTCGAACGACTCGAAACGATCGAGGTGTTCGGCGACGAGCCGTCGGCCAGGATCCGCCCGCCCGAGGTGGAACCGCGCAAGGGGCCGGCGGTCCGCTGCCGCGACCTGTCGATCGGCTATCCCGAACGGACCGTAGCGACCGGCATCGACGTCGAGATCGATCACGGTCAGCGAGCCGCGATCGTCGGCGACAACGGCCAAGGCAAGACGACCTTTCTGCGGACCGTCGTCGGTTCGCTCCCGCCGGTCGCAGGCGACGTCCGCTGGGGCTACGGCTGCAGCGTCGGCGTCTATGCCCAGCATGTCTACACGAGTCTGCCGGCCGAGCGGACGGTGCTCGATCATCTGGAATACGTCAGCGCTCCGGGGACCAAGCCTCAACAGATCCTGGACATGGCCGGCGCCATGCTCTTCCGGGGCGAGGCGATGAAGAAGAAGATCTCGGTCCTTTCGGGAGGCGAGCGGGCACGTCTGTGCATGACCGGTCTGCTGCTCAGTCAGCACAACATCCTGGTCCTCGACGAACCGGGCAATCACCTGGACGTCGATACGATCGAGGCGCTCGCCGAGGCGCTCCGCGAGTACAAGGGGACGGTGATCTTCACCAGTCACGATCGGCACTTCATGAAGCAGGTCGCGACCTGCATCGTCGAGGTGCGGGACAGCCGCGTGACGAACTACCGCGGGGACTACGACGCCTATCTGTATGCCGTCAATCGCGAGATCGACGAAGGAGAACGCGAAGCCGCGGCGGCTCGATCCAAGACGAAGGTCCCGGGAGGACCGGCTCCGAAGAGCGCCCGCCCCGTCAAGCGAACGGAACGGGAGATCCGCAAGGAACAGCAAGGGGTCGAACGGCAGATCGCCAAGCTCGACGAACAGCGCAAGGAACTCGACGCGAAGCTCCAGGTCGCCACCGATCCGCACGAAGCGATGGAGCTGCACGAGAAGGTGACGGCCTTGTCGGATCAGCTCGGACCGCTCGAGGAGAAGTGGCTCGTGCTGCAGGAAGAACTGAACGACGCCGACAGCTGAGAAGCGTTCGTCACCGCAAGAGGCACGGTGGGCCCCTGTGCTTCGGGCTGGAAGACACCGAGGCGCTGAGTGAGACGCCGAGAGAAGTCCGGAGGCACGGTCGGAGTTTTTCTTCCGGAGGCGCTGAGGAGAGCGAAGGCACGGGGGCGAGATGCGGGAATGCTGCGGACATCGCCCAACCTGCCCGAAGCGCAGCGCCGGGATCAGCCTCGTCGAGAATCGTCGCGCCCCCGGAGCGTACGCGCCGAATCGTGACAAAGCGGCCCGCGAGGGACGGCGCCCAGGCCTGGGCTTCGTCGTTCTGCCGCTATTCCCCCAGCTCCTCGAACGGGACGTTCTGCAAGCGGTAGCGCTCCCAGTCGGCGTAGTCGAAGTGCCACCACTCGTATTCGTAGACCGTGAACCCTTCCGCTTCCATCAGCCGCCGCAGCAGCGAGCGGTACCAGCGGGCGCGTGAGGTCCCTCCGGGATAGTCCGGATACGAGCGGGTCGAGAACTCGTCGTAACCGGCGACCATCGGAATCACCTCGCCGGTGGCTCGATCGTGAAGCGTCAGATCGACCGCACAGCCGCGATTGTGCCGCGAGCCGCGCGACGGATCGGCGACGAATCGCTTCAGTTCGTCCGGGGTTCCCTCGAAGAACATCTTCGTGACGCTCCAGGGCCGGTAGGCATCATGGATCGTCAGCCCGACTCCGTACGCTTCGCCGCGCTCGTGGACTCGCACCAGCGCCTCGGCGGCCGGCCGCTGCAGGAACGCGCGAGGCTGGGTGTAGAACGGAACGCCCATGAAGTTGTTCGACGTCGCGTAGCGGACATCCAGACGGATCGTCGGTTCGAGATCGACCAGCTCGGTCAGCTCCTGATCGCGGAACTCGCCTCGTTCCTCGGGGGGCGACGCCGTTGCCGCTTCGGCTCGCAGTTCCGCGACCGGCCGTAGCGGCTCGACGCGGAACGTCGCTCCGTCATCGGTCAGTCGTCGACGCTCGAACGTCACTTCGGCCGCCGTCACCCGTTCGGCGCGACCGTCAGGGCCGGCTTCGAAGATCAGCTTCTCGCCGTGGTAGAGGCCGTAATCCGGGAACGCGAACTCGTTCGGACCGAGTTCCTCGAGCGGATACCAGTAGAACCATTCGATCAGGGCGATCAGGCGCCCGCGCTCCTCGAGGATGTAGAGCGTGTTGTGATCCCAGCCGTACTCGCCGATCAGCCCGGCCCAGCGTTCGGGAGCCTGAGGCGGCGGGAGATCCTCAAGACGCCGCCACGACTTGCCTCGCCAACGGAGTTCGTCGACCGAGGCGACCTCGAGTGCCGGCCCCCAGGAAAAGACGTCATCGACCTGCAGGCGATCGCCGAGCTGCCGGAGCTCGGACAGCAGGCTCCCTTCGCGGATCGTCAGCCGTCCGGCTCGTTCGTCGAGTTCGATCGTCGCTCCATTCTCGTCGACGAAGGCCCCTTCGAGCATCCGCGCGCGATCGATCGGAACCGGGCCGGTCAGCTCGTACTCCGGCCTCGCCTCACCTCGCTTCGCGGCGAGCATCCGGTGGAGCGCATGATCGGACAGTCGCGTCACGATCCCGTTAGCGCCGTCCAGTCCCGCGACCGCGGCCACCGCCAGCCGTTCGTCCGGCAGACCGCGGATCTGCGTCGCGAATCCGTACACCGCGCCGCCATGACCGTACGAACGGACGCCGTGGAAGTCCGACAGATGAAAGCCGATGCCGAACGCGCGCGTGTCGTTCGGATCGATCGGCTGGAGCATCGTTTCGAGCAGCTCGGGCGAGAGGACTCGCTCCCCGTCGATCTCGCCGCGATCCCCGACCGCGATCAGGAATCGCCCCAGGTCTTCGACGCTGGCGTAGAGATTGCCGGCGGGGAGCGTGCCGAGCACGAACTCCGGTGCGACGAAACGCTGGCCGTCGTGACTCCACATCCACCCTTCGGCCGTCCGCTCGCGTCGATCGTCGCGCGGACGCCAGAAGGAAGAGGTCATGCCGAGCGGCGCGAACAGCTCGCGATCGATCAGCGTCTCGAACGACTCGCCCGAGACCTCCTCGAGAACCCGACCGACCACGGCGATCGCGGCGTTGGAGTACTTGGTCCGAGTCCCCGGCGGATAGACGAGCGACGTCCGGTTCAGACTGGCGACGGTCGCTTCCAGACTCGGTTCGTCGGGATCGAAGTAGTTGCCGACCGGCGACTCGCGCACCAAACCCGAGCGGTGCGACATCAGCCGTCGGAGCGTGATCGGAGGACCGAACGGATTCCGAGGCGCGAACTCCGGCAGATAGGTCGCGACGTCGGCATCGAGATCGATG
>CAZZBI010000195.1:0-10129 GCA_964652385.1 uncultured Pirellulaceae bacterium
TCTTCGGCCTGTATCCGGCCAGCCGCGCCGCACGGATGAACCCGATCGAAGCGCTGCGGCATTCGAGCTGAGTCGCGCGAAGCCGCGTTCCTGTCGACGACTCATCCAGCGCCGGGATCTCGGTCCCCGCCAGCCCGCCGCGTCAGCAAGGGGTTCTCCGTGCCTCGGGGGCGATGTTGGCCCGCGTCGTCCCCGACGCGCGGCCGAGCGACTTTCCGCGTTCGAGACGCTGCGAAGCTCGTGCGGTGTCGTCATCGCACACCCTCGGCTCGGGACGAGCCGGGGCAACGGTGGGTGCGTACCTATCGACGACCCATCCAGCCAGGAATCGCAGCGCCGGGGACTCGGTCCCCTCCAGCCCGCCGCGTCAGCAAGGGAGCTCCGTGCCTCGGGGGCGGAACCCAGTGCGACCGGGGGCGGTCGCACTACGCCGATCCGGTGCGACCGGGGTCGGTCGCACTACGGCAGGCCAGCTACTCGATCGGTTCGCTCTTGGGATAGCTGCCGAGCACGACGGTGCGGACGGTGCGGCGTCGCAGGGCGACGAGCGCCTTTTCGATCTTCGGATTCGACTCGTGCCCCTCGACTTCGACGAAGAACAGGTACTCGTTGGCCGAGCCGGGCATCGGGAACGACTCGATCCAGGTCAGGTTCAGCCGATTCCCCTTGAAGACCGCCATCGCATCGGCCAGGGCGCCGGGGGAGTGCGGCAGCTCGATCATCAGCGCCGTCTTGTCCGCTCGACTGCGCGGCGGCGAGCTCTGGCCGATGATCGCGAACCTCGTCGTGTTCGAGCGATTGTCTTCGATGTTCGACTCGATCGGTTCCAGTCCGTACTGCAGTCCGGCCTGACGGCTGGCGATCGCAGCCGCTCCGGGGCGCTCGGCGGCGATCTGGGCCGCCGCGGCGGTACTCGTCATCTCGATCAATCGCGCCTCGGGCATGTGCCGCGCCAGCCAGGTGCGGCACTGCGAGATCGCCTGAGCCTTGGAGTAGATCTCGACGATCTCGCTCCGCGGCGAGCGGGAGAGCAGATGGTGGTGGATCCGCAGCTGCACTTCGCCGCAGATCCGAACCGGCAGGCGGACGAACATGTCGAGGGTGTCGGCGATTCGGCCGTCGGTCGAGTTCTCGATCGGAACGACGCCGAACGAGACGTGCCGGCGATTCACCTCGTCAAAGACTGCGGCGATCGTCGGCGAAGGGATCAGCTCGTGCGCTTCCCCGAAGTGATGCGCCGCCGCCAGGTGGCTGTACGAATAGGCGGGCCCCAGATAGGCCACCCGAGTCCGCTTCACGAGCGCCCGAGACCCCGATTCGACCGCCGCCAGGATCGTCCGCAAGGTCTGCGTCGAGAGCGGACCTTTGGCTCCCTCCAGACGCCTGTCGAGCTCCGCCTGATCGATCGTCGGCTCGACGACCGTCCCCTCCTCGGCCTTGGCCCACCGCTCGAACGTCTTCGCTCGCTCGTTGGCGAGGCGGATCAGCTCCTTGTCGATCTGATCCAGTCGGCGGCGCAGGTCGCTTCCTTTCGGCTTGCTGCCGGAGCGTCCGGACGGTTGGCGCGGCGTCATGTTCACTCCAGGGGCATCGAGAGGTGGGGGCCGGAGCGCGACTGGCCGACCGAGGCCTTCGTCGCGACGGAACGCGACGGCCAAGAGGACGCGGATCGGCGGCGGTCGCGCCGGGGGCGGTAGGTGGGTTCGGCGGCGAGCCTAATGGGGGCGCCGAGCGGCGTCAATCGACCGGCGGAGGCTCCGCGGCGGCGATCTGCCGGGCCCCTGACTCGTCCTGTCGGGGCCCGACTCGATCCGACAGCATCCTGCCTCTTCCTGACAGCCCCCCGACTCGACCTGACGGATCGTCTCTCGCGGCGCGAACGCTGCCGATCGCAGGCGTGTCAATTTGGCAGGTAAGGGGAGCGATCCCGCCGTTCTCTCCGATCGTCCTGATGCCGGCCGGCTCGCGTTCGGGCCGACCACGGCGGATTCCCTGGGAAAATCGCGAATCGAGGGCTCGTTCAACTCCGTTTCGAGATGTGGCACGACGGTTGCCTTTAGCCGGGCTTCGACAGCGGCCCGGCACTACGACGAAAGGAACCCAGCCATGGCTCACGGCGAAAAGATCATCGGCATCGACCTCGGCACCACCAACTCGGTCGTCTCGATCATGGAAGGGGACGAAGCGAAGGTGATTCCGAATGCCGAGGGGAATCGGCTGACGCCCAGCGTCGTCGCGTTCACCGACAAGGGGGAAGTCCTGGTCGGAGAGCCGGCGAAGCGTCAGGCGGTCACCAACCCGACTCGGACCATCTACTCGGTCAAGCGGTTCATGGGACGTCGTCACTCGGAGGTCGCCTCCGAAGAGAAGATGGTCCCGTACAAGGTGGTCGGCGGCGCCGACGAATACGTCAAGATCGGCGTCGGCGACCAGCAGTACACCCCTCAGGAAGTCTCGGCCAAGACCCTGCGCAAGCTGAAGGAAGCGGCCGAGTCGTATCTGGGGCACAAGGTCAACAAGGCGGTGATCACCGTCCCGGCCTACTTCAACGACGCGCAGCGCCAAGCGACCAAGGATGCCGGCCAGATCGCCGGACTCGAAGTCGCGCGGATCATCAACGAGCCGACCGCGGCCGCGATGGCGTACGGTCTGGACAAGAACCACAAGGAACAGAAGATCGCCGTCTTCGATCTCGGCGGCGGGACGTTCGACGTCTCGATCCTCGAGCTCAACAACGACGACGGAACGATGGTCTTCGAGGTGATCTCGACCAACGGCGATACGCACCTGGGCGGTGACGACTTCGACGAGGCGCTGATCAACTACGTCGCCGATCAGTTCCGCTCCGAGAACGGCATCGACCTGCGCAAGGACACGATGGCGCTCCAGCGACTGCAGGAGGCGTGCGAGAAGGCGAAGAAGGAACTCAGCTCGGTCCCGCAGACCGAGATCAACCTGCCGTTCATCGCGGCCGAAGGGGGCGTTCCGAAGCACCTGCAGGTCTCGATCACGCGAGCGAAGTTCGAGGAGCTGACCGATCGGCTCGTCGAGCGCTGCCGCAAGCCGGTGCTCCAGGCGCTCGAGGACGCGAAGCTCAAGCCGTCCGACATCCACGAAGTGGTGCTCGTCGGCGGTTCGACTCGCATCCCCAAGGTGCAGCGTCTGGTGAAGGACCTGTTCGGCAAGGAGCCGCACAAGGGAGTGAATCCGGACGAGGTGGTGGCGATCGGTGCCGCGATCCAAGGCTCGGTCCTCGCCGGCGAGCGGAAGGACGTGCTGCTGCTCGACGTCACCCCGCTGACGCTCGGGATCGAGACCGAAGGGGGCGTGATGACCTCGCTGGTCGATCGCAACACGACGATCCCGACCGAGCGGAAGAACGTCTTCAGCACGGCGTCGGACAACCAGACGGCGGTGACGATCCAGGTCTATCAGGGCGAGCGCAAGATGGCTCGCGACAACCGGCTCCTCGGCCAGTTCAATCTGGAAGGGATCGCCGCGGCCCCCCGCGGCGTGCCGCAGATCGAAGTCAAGTTCGACATCGACCAGAACGGCATCCTCAGCGTTTCGGCCAAGGACCTCGGCACCGGCAAGGAGGCGTCGGTCAAGATCGAGCAGTCCTCGGGGCTGAGCGACGAGGAGATCGAGCGGATGCGGAAGGCGGGTGAGGCGCATGCGGCCGAAGACAAGCGAAAGCTCGATCTGGCCAATGCCCGCAACCAGGCCGACCACCTCTGCTACCAGGTCGAGAAGAGTCTCGACGAGCACAAGGAGAAGCTGACCGACGCCGACAAGGAGCCGATGCAGCGCGCGGTCGCCAAGCTGCGCGAGACCTCGAAGGGAGAGGACATCGAAGCGATCCAGGCGGCGGTCAAGGAACTCGAACAGGCGCAACAAGCCTGGAGCAAGGTGCTGTACGAGAAGGCGGGGCAAAGCGCCGAAGGGGCGAATGCCGGAGCGACCGGCGGCGCCGGAGACGACGATGCGATCGATGCCGAGTTCGAAGTGAAGAAGGACTGAGCTCGCGCCGCCGCGTGCGGCCGAGAGTGACGAACGGCAACGAGCCCGTCGGGAAGCGATTCCCGGCGGGCTCGTTTCGTTCCTCGAGCGGCTCGGGCGTCGGGGGCCGTTCTCGGGAAGGTCGCTCTTGCCACGGAGAACCGGGAGGACATGCAGCGGAGGACGAACGGAGTCGGTTCGCGAACCGCAGCACGCTTCGAGTCGCTCGATTGACGGCGTTCGGCACGAGCATTGCAAAAGATCGACTCACGGTGAGCGGCGCCTGTCGCGCCGCCTGCCGCGGTAACGCGAGATCGAGAGGAGCAGGACGATGGCATTCCGATTCGAGAAGCTGACCGTCAAGGGACAGGAGGCGGTGGCCGGAGCTCGCGAACGAGCGATCGATGCCGGCAATCCGGAGATCACGTCGCTCCATCTGCTCGCGGCACTCGTCGACGAGACGGACGGACTCGTGCGACCGTTGCTCGAGAAGCTCGGCACGTCGCACGATCGGATCCGTACGATTTTGGCAGGTGACCTCAAGCGACTGCCGACCGTGACCGGCGGTGGCGAGCCGGGGATGCAGGCCGAGCTGCGCAAGGTGCTCGAGGAGTCGGCCAAGATCGCCGAAGGGATGAAGGACGAGTTCGTCTCGACCGAGCATCTGCTCCTCGCCCTGACGCGCATCGACGGCCTCGCCAAGAAGGGGCTCGAACTCTGCGCCATCCGCGAGAAGGACCTGCTCGAGGCGATCCGCGGCGTGCGCGGCAGCAACCGAGTCACCGATCAGAACCCGGAATCGAAGTTCCAGGCGCTCGAGAAGTTCGGCATCGATCTGGTCGAACGGGCGCGCGCCGGAAAGCTCGATCCGGTGATCGGGCGCGACGAGGAGATTCGTCGCGTCATCCAGGTCCTGTCGCGCCGCACGAAGAACAACCCGGTCCTGATCGGTGCGCCGGGAGTCGGCAAGACGGCGATCGCCGAAGGCCTCGCGCTGCGCATCGTCGCCGGGGATGTGCCGACGAGTCTGAACGACAAGCGCGTCGTGGCGCTCGATCTCGGAGCGCTGATCGCCGGCACCAAGTTCCGCGGCGAGTTCGAGGAGCGACTCAAGGGGGTCCTCAAGGAGGTCGCCGACTCGAACGGCGGCGTCATCCTGTTCATCGACGAGCTGCATACGGTGGTCGGAGCGGGGGCGGCCGAGGGAGGGAACGACGCGGCGAACCTGCTCAAGCCGGCGCTCGCTCGCGGCGAGCTGCGCTGCGTCGGCGCCACGACCCTGGACGAGTACCGCAAGTACATCGAAAAGGACGCGGCGCTCGAGCGTCGCTTCCAGCCGGTCTTCGTCGGCGAACCGAGCGTCGAGGATACGATCTCGATCCTCCGCGGCCTGAAGCCGCGCTACGAGGCGCATCACGGCGTGAAGATCAAGGATTCGGCTCTCGTCGCCGCCGCCGAGCTGTCGCAGCGCTACATCGCCGACCGCTTCCTGCCCGACAAGGCGATCGACCTGGTTGACGAGGCGGCGAGTCGTCTGGCGATG
This sequence comes from uncultured Pirellulaceae bacterium, assembly GCA_964652385.1. Lineage (GTDB taxonomy): Bacteria > Planctomycetota > Planctomycetia > Pirellulales > Pirellulaceae > UBA11682. The sequence goes on from CAZZBI010000195.1 coordinate 5,543, forward strand.
GAGCGGGACAGCGTGCCGGCCGAGATCGATGTCGTGCAGCGCCGCTTGACGCAGCTCGAACTCGCGGCTCGGCAGTTGGCCGAGGAACACGAAGAGAGTGCCCGCGAGCGACTCGACGAGATCGAGGAAGAAGCCGAGGAACAGCGGCGGAAGCTCGCCAGCCTGCGCGAGCAATGGGAGGCGGAGAAGCTCGGCGGCGGTGACGTGCGCGAAGTGCGGCGCGAACTGGCCGACGTCGAGCACCAGTTCCAGCAGCTCGACAACGACGTGAAGGGGAAGCTGTCGAGCGGCACGCCCGTTCCCGAGGCGGACTATCAACGTCTGTACCAGCTCGACACGCGCCGGCGGCAGCTGATGCAGCGGATCGAGCAGGAGGTGCCGAAGGAGACCAAGGAGGACTCGGGACGACGGCGTCTGTTGCGCGAGCAGGTGACCGAGGACGAGATCGCGGAAGTGGTCAGCGTCTGGACCGGCGTGCCGGTCTCGCGGATGCTCGAGACGGAACGGGCGAAGTTGCTGGTGCTCGAGGAACGCCTGCACCTGCGCGTCATCGGTCAGGACGAAGCGGTCACGGCAGTGAGCGACGCGGTCCGGCGGAGCCGAAGCGGTCTGCAGGATCCGAATCGCCCGATCGGCTCGTTCCTGTTCCTCGGCCCGACCGGCGTCGGCAAGACCGAACTCTGCAAGGCGCTCGCCGAGACGCTGTTCGACGACGAGAACGCGATGGTCCGTATCGACATGAGCGAGTTCATGGAGCGGCACACGGTCAGTCGCCTGATCGGCGCCCCTCCGGGCTATGTCGGGTATGACGAAGGAGGGAAGCTGACCGAAGCGGTCCGCCGACGTCCCTACTCGGTCGTCCTGTTCGACGAGATCGAGAAGGCGCATGTCGACGTCTTCAACGTTCTGCTCCAGGTGCTCGACGACGGCCGGTTGACCGACAACCACGGGCACACCGTCGACTTCACGAACACGATCATCGTGATGACGAGCAATCTGGGGAGCCACGCGATCCAGGAGATCTCGGAGCGAGGGGGCTCGGAAGAAGAGATCCGCGAGGCGGTCGACGAGGCGATCCAGGGGCGCTTCCTGCCCGAGTTCCTGAACCGGATCGACGAGAAGATCGTCTTCCATCCGCTGAAGCGGCATCAGATCCGCTCGATCGTCAACCTGCAGACCGGACGTCTCCGACAGCGTCTGTCGAAGCTCGGCATGGAACTGCAGTTGAGCGAGTCGGCTCTCGATGCGTTGGCAGCGGTCGGATTCGATCCGCGGTACGGAGCCCGTCCGCTGAAGCGCGCGATCCAGCAGCGGATCGAAAACCCGCTCGCGACCGAACTGCTGAAGCGCGACGCGCAGTCGGGCGGGAGAGTCGAGATCGACTATGTCGACGGCGACTTCACGTTCGAGGTGGCTGCGGCGGGTGCGAACCCGTCAACGACCTGACCAGCCCGCCGCGTCAGCAAGGGGCCTCGGCGCCCTCCAGCCCGTAGCGCAAAGCGCAGGGGTACTCGGTGCCCTCGTTTCGAAAACCGGTGCGACCGGGGTCGGTCGCACTACGACAACGCTGCGACCGGGGTCGGTCGCACTACGACATCGCTGCGACCGAGGTCGGTCGCACGACGGTGGCCCGCGACTCACTCGCCTGCGACATAGGCGCGATCGATGCCGCGCAGCGACCGCAGGACCGCATCGGCCGACTCGGGACGCTTCTCGCGATCCGACTCGATGCACTGCATGACCAGTCGAGCCAATCGCGGGTCGATGTCGGAGCGGACCTTCAGGATGTCGGTCGGCGGATGGGTGTCGTGCTGCAGAGCTGCCTTGCCGGTCGTGTCGGCGCCGCTCGACCACGGATGCTCGCCGGTCAGCAGGCGATAGACGGTGACGCCGTACGCGAACAGATCGACGCGCTTGTCGGTCGGCCGGCGCCGGACGATCTCGGGGGCCATGTACAGCGGCGTGCCGGTCCGGTTACCGGGCTGTCGGAACTCGGCGGCATCGGGAACGGTCAGGCCGAAGTCGATCAGTGTCGCATGACGACCGTCGTTCGAGACGATGAAGTTGCGGGGGCAGATGTCGCGGTGGATGTAGCCTGCCGCGTGGACCGCCGCGATCGCCTCGATCATGTCGCGGATCAGTTCGATCCGATGGCCGTCGAGCAACGGCGAGCGTTCCTGGATCAGCGTGTGCAGACCGATCCCTTCGACGAACTCCATCAGGATGTAAGGCTGGCCGTTGGCGGCTTCGCCGAACTCGAACGTCTTCACGATGCGCGGGTGATTGATCGCGAGACCGATCTCCCCTTCGCTCGGCTTCTTGAGCCCCTTGAAGCGCGCTTCGAACGCCTTGAGCTTGTCGACGTCCAGGAACTTCAGGCCGAACGACTTGCCGGTGCCGATCTCGCGCGCCAGATGGAAGTTCGACATCGTGCCGGAGGTCGAGTGGCGGTCGAGTTCGAAGCGCGCCGAGACGTCGAGCTTCTTCGGCCGCATCATCTCCTTGAACTTGTCGAAGATCCCCATCGACCTCTGCTCCGACCCTGGTCACCGAACGACAAAATCACCGGCGACCGATCCCGTCCGGCGAACGCTCCCGCCTGCCGGCCGTCCGCCTAGGAATACCGGGCGCGGTCGGTCGACGTGCCGCAACGCGAGGATCGAACCGGCCTGCCGCTCGCGGCGCGTTGAGATCACCGGCCGGAGCGAACGGGAATCCGGACGCCGAGCTCGGCAGCAAAGAAGCCTCGTCAGGCGGCTCGCGACGCGAACTGCCGACCCCTCTCCCGCGGCCGACCGGGCGACTCGCCTGCCGAGTCGCTCGGGGGGAGCGAGCTGGCGAGGCGGATCACATCCCACAATAGTCGATGGTCCGGGCGATTTCCGACTTGAGCTTCTCGCGCGGCACGATTCGGTCGATGTAGCCGTGCTTGAGCAGGAACTCGCTCGTCTGAAACCCTTCCGGCAGCTCGATCCGGATCGTCGCCTTGATCGTCCGCGGGCCGGCGAAACCGATCAGCGCCTTGGGTTCGGCAAAGACGACGTCGCCGAGCGAGGCGAAGCTGGCGGCGACTCCTCCCATCGTCGGATTCGTCAGGACCGAGATATACAGCCCGCCCGCCTGATCGTAGCGAGCCAGAGCGGCGGAGACCTTCGCCATCTGCATCAGCGACAGGATCCCCTCGTGCATTCGGGCCCCTCCGCCCGACGCCGAGATGATGATCAGCGGCAGCCGCTCGGCGGTCGCTCGTTCGACCAATCGGGTCAGCCGTTCGCCGACGACCGACCCCATGCTCCCCATGATGAAGGCCGAGTCGGTGACGCCGAGAGCGACCGGCCGGGCACGGACTCGCCCCCGCCCGGTGATCACGGCGTCGGTCAGGCCGGTCCGCTGCTGTTCGGCGACCAGGCGTTCGGCGTACGACTTCTTGTCGGCGAAGCCGAGCGGGTCGGTCGGACGGAGCTCGGCATCCCACTCCTCGAAGGTCCCTTCGTCCAGCACCTGCGCGATGCGCTGGTGGGCCGAAACGTAGAAGTGGTAACCGCATTCGGGGCAGACGCCGAGCCGCTTTTCGGCTTCCTTGCGGAAGACGGCGGTCTGGCAGTCGGGACAGCGGATCCAGAGCCCCTCGGGGACCCCACGTTTCTTGCGGCGCGGCGACGCTTCGTCGGTCATCGAAAGCTGGGTCTCGGTGGCGGCTGGCTCGGTGCTGGACATGATGTTGGGCTGTCCCTGAACGGCCTCGGCAACCTCGGGATAGACGACGCGAACATCGTAACCCAACACGGGGCGAGGGGGGAAGAGGAACAACGCGGTGCGGGGCGCTTGCAAGAGCCGCTCGGAAGCCGTTGTCAGAGCGTCTCGCTTTGCGTATGCTCTTGGGTTTTCCGGTCCGGTTCGGGTCTCCACCCGGAGACCGGCCGAGCGAATCGCGAAGGTCGTCCCGGCAGGACGGCTCCCCGGCAGCGGGGAACCCACGCGAGCAGCCGACAGGGACCGACAGGTCCGCAGCGTCCGAGGCGACGAGGAAACCGATGACGATCGACAAGAGCCTGAAGGTCAAGGCAGGGAGCGTGAAGGTCCGCAACGTGCTGACGCGCGTCGAGCGGATCGCGAAGCTCAAGGAAACCGACAAGTTCGATGAAGCGACCAGCTCGGTCCTCGGCATGCCCAAGGTGCGCGTGCAGAAGATCTCGCTGAAGAAGAAGAAGGAAAAGAAGAAGGACGAGGACGAAGGGGGTTCGAAGAAGAAGAAGAAGTGATCGCCCGGCGATCACGCTTCTCGCTTCCTCGTTTCGCCCGTTCGTCGGAACCTTCCGAAACACGTCGACGCGTCGGCGCCGGAGTCATGCTCCGTGCGCCCGACGCGTTCCGCGTTTCTTGGTCGGAAAGTTCGGAGTCGTGGTTCTGTTGTCGTGCGACCGCCCTCGGTCGCACCGGTTTTCGAATCGAGGGGACGGGGACCCCTGCGCTTTGCGCTTCGGGCTGGGAGGGGACGGGGACCCCTTGCTGACGCTGCGGGCTGGGAGGGGACGGGGACCCCTTGCTGACCGGGCTGTCGGAAAACCTTTGGGAGGTCGGGGATTT
>CAZZBI010000196.1:0-6629 GCA_964652385.1 uncultured Pirellulaceae bacterium
CCCCTCGGCGGCCCATCGAGCCGCCTTGTCGGGCGAACGGGTGACCAGATGGACCCGCGCTCCCTGTCGCCGCCAGAGCGACGCGACCCGCAGCCCCAGATAGCCGGCGCCGAAGATCCAGCGGTCTTCCGATTCGTTTCCGGTCGGCATGACGCTCCGCACCTCAATGGCGTTCGCGAACGGGAAAGGACCGGTTCCGGCCGTTGCGGCTCGGCAAGGCCGGCGCCTCGTCCGGCCCCCCTTCGAAATCGACGGTCGGAAAAAAGGAGCGACGGATTGTAACCCTCGAACCCGGATCGGTTAGTCGTAGTAGAGCGGCGTCTCGTCCCGGCGGTCGGGCAGATCTCCGACTCGGCCATCTCCTGCGGAACGGCGCTCGATCCGATCGCCCGAACGCTGCGGAACTCGAATCATGACCACCTCATGCCGACGCTGCGGAGCGGTTCTTCCGGCGGGAGTCGACGAACGCTCCTGTCCGCGCTGCCTGATGGGATTGGCGTTCGCCGAACCGACCGCCTCGCTCGGCCTGGCGCCGTTCGTCCCGCCGTCGCCGGCCGAGCTGAACCGAGTCTTTCCGCAGCTCGAAGTCTTCGATCTGGTCGGCCAGGGAGGGATGGGAGCGGTCTATCGGGCGCGGCACCGAAGTCTCGACCGAACCGTGGCGCTGAAGATCCTCCCGCCGCAGCTCGCCGCTCGCCCCGACTTCGCTGCCCGATTCGAACGTGAGGCGAGAGCGCTGGCGCGGCTGAATCACCCGAACATCGTCAACGTCTTCGATTCGGGGCGATCCGGCGACTACTACTACCTGGTCATGGAGTTCGTCGACGGAGTCAATCTGCGTCAGGCGATCCTGGCTCGGGCGATCGAGCCGGGACAGGCGCTGTCGATCGTCCCGCAGATCTGCGAAGCGCTGCAGTACGCGCATGATCAGGGAGTCGTGCACCGGGACATCAAGCCGGAGAACATCCTGCTCGATCGACAAGGTCGAGTCCGGATCGCCGATTTCGGTCTGGCGCGAATGCTCGACGCCGATCGGGTTTCGGACACGCTGACGACGACGCGGCAGGTGATGGGAACCCCGCGCTACATGGCTCCCGAACAGATCGAGGGGGCCCATCATGTCGATCATCGCGCCGACATCTATTCGCTGGGAGTCGTCTTCTACGAGCTGCTCACCGGCGAACTGCCGCTGGGACGGTTCGATGCGCCGAGTCATCATGCCGGAGTCGACCGACGTCTCGATCGGATCGTCTTCCGAACGCTCGAGAAGCGCCCCGATGCTCGCTACCAGCGAGCCGACGAACTGAAGACCGACGTCGAGACGGTGTCGCGCAGCGGCCCGATCCGGACAACCCGATCGGGCTTCCGCGAGTATCGATCCAAGGCGACGCTCTTCGGTCTGCCGTTCGTGCACATCGTGTCGGGAGTCGATCCGCGAACCGGGCGGCCGGCGGTCGCCAAGGGGATCATCGCCATCGGGCCGAGCGCCAAAGGGGTCCTGGCGATCGGCGGAGTCGCGATGGGCTTCGTGTCGATCGGCGGCGCGTCGATCGGCGTTCTGGCGATCGGCGGCTCGTCGATCGGCCTGCTCGGAGCGGTCGGTGGCCTGGCGCTCAGTCTCGGCTTTGCGCTCGGCGGAGGCGCATTCGGGATGTTCGCGATCGGAGGGATCGCGCTCGGGCTGACGGCGATCGGCGGCTGTGCGTTCGGCGCGTTCTACCTGTCGGGACACGCCCAGACCGGGCCACCTCCCGAGGCACTCATGGCTCTGCCGTCGGTCGCCGCCGGCGTGACGTTCCTGCTCTTCTGGCCCGCGCTGCTCGTCGCTTATCTGTTCAGTCGCCGGGAACCGAGAATCGAGTCGTTCGCCGAAGCGACGATCCCGGGCAAGCCGCCGCGCGTCGTCGCCGCTGCGGCCTCGCCGGGAAGCCGGTCGTCCCGAGGGGGCGCGACGGCGGCAGTCGTCACGACCTTGCTGCTCGTCTTCGGCTGCGTCTTCGTATCGGCGATCGTGCTCGTCATCGGGTCACTGCTCACCTACACCCGTGCCGTTCGCCCCGCGCCGATCCACAACTACGAAGAGTTCTTCCGGCCTTACCGACCGTCAGGCACGATCGACGGCGTCGAAGTCCCGATCCGCAACCTCGGTCGATCACCCGACTGGCTCGACGTGCAGTACACGCACGACGGCCCCGAGGTGACCGGGCCTTTCTGCAACCGTGCCAAGCTGACCAACGCGCAGCGCCGGGGGGTCAACGATATCCTGCAGCGTTACGCGCGGCTGGCGGAGGGACTCGAAACCCCCGGCACCGTCCGGCAGTCGCTCGGTCCCGACTCGTGGAAGATCGTCGTTCCGGCCGCCGAGGATCGGACACCGTTCCTGGAACTGGAGTCGAAGCTCTGGAGGGAAGTCGATCTGATGCTGGATGCCCCGCAGCAATTAAACGCCCGAGCGCGAATCCATCCCTTCCCGCTCGGCGTGAAGGGCAATTTCGACGCGAGAGTCGATACCGACCTTCCGCTGTCGCCTGCCGAAGCCCGCTCGACGGCACAGGCGCTGCCGTCGATCCTCGGCTGGGGTGGCGTCGGCGGCGAAGTCGAAATCGCCAAGCAAGGCTCCTGGTACGTCTGGAAAGTGAGCTCGAACGGAGCGACCTTTGCGGGGACCACCTCGGAGCTCCCCGGCGAGCTGCTCCGCTTCGGCGCGATGATTCCGCGAAGCCCCTCGTTTCCCGACGGCGCCATCGAACGTCCGGCCGACGCGGGGACCGACGCCCCGGCGAACGATCCCGACCGGCCGACCTCTCCCGAGGCCCCGCCGGCTCCCGAGATGCCGTCCGCTCCCGACTCTCCCGACGGCCCGACGACTCCGTAGCAAGTCGAAGCGGCCTCCGCGTCGATCCACAGCCCGCAGCGCCAAGCGCAGGGATCCCCGTGCCTCCCTCCGTGCCTCCCAGCCCGCAGCGTCAGCAAGGGGTCCTTCGTGTCTCGATCCTGAAAATGCTGCGACCGAGGTCGGTCGCACTACGACAATGCTGCGACCGGGGTCGGTCGCACTACGACGACGCCGCGACCGGGGTCGGGCCCACGATCCTGCGACGCTTCACCCCATCGACGACGGGCGCGTCCTACTTGGTCTCGGGCTTGGTCGCCGTGATCAGGAAGCTCGGGTTGACCGCCTGGAAGCGAGTCGTCTCGAGCTGAGCGATGCCGCGAGCGACGTTGATCATCAGCACGTCGGCGTCGCCCGCCAGCTCGATCAGAGCGGCTCGGACGTCGGTCAGCCGCTCCGGAGCTCCGACGCTGATGACGATCCGGCCGCCGGGAACGAGTCGCGCGAACGCGGCTCGCGTGATCTGCGCGACGCTCCGTCCGGTTCCGTCGACGAAGATGCTCGTCGGATCGGGAAGCTCGCGCCACGCTTCGGGAGCGACTCCGTGAACCGGAGTCAGATGAAAGACGCCGAAGCGCCGGGCGTTCTCGGCGATCAGATGGACGTCGTCCGGATCCGACTCGATCGCGTAGACCGCGCCGTGCGGTGCGAGTCGAGCCGCTTCGATCGCGACGCTCCCGCTCCCGGCTCCGACATCCCAGACGATCGCTCCCGGGGTCAGCGCCATTTCGGCGAGCGCCAGCGCCCGCACCTCGCCCGGCGTCACCAGGTCGCGGCGCGGCTGGCTCTGCAGGAACTCGGTATCGGGATTGCCAAAGACGCGTTTGCCGCGAGGCAGCACCGCCGCTTCGGGAATCCCCGGCTTCCGTACCAGGATCATCACGTTCAGCGTGCTGAACGACTTCGTCGCGATCTCGCTCAGGTCACCGTGAGTCACTCGCTCGTTGGGCGACCCGAGATGCTCGCAGACATAGGCGGTGAAGTAGTCGATCCCGACCTCGAGCAGTCGAGCGGCGATCCGGTCCGGTGTCGACTCGTCGGTAGTGAAGAGGCCGACCTTCTCGGCGCCGCGAATCCTCTCGACCGTGCGCCGCCAGTCGGCCTGGCTGAGATTCACCAGCAACGCATCGTCCCAACTCTCCTTCACGCGAGCGAAGCCGAGCTGCATCGACGAGACGTGCGGGACGATCTGAAAACGATCCTTGCCGAGCCGATCGATCAGAAAGCGGGCGGTACCGAAGAAGAGCGGATCGCCGAAGGCGAGCACGACGACCCGGTCGGCCTGCGTCGATCGCAGACGCTCGAGCGAGGCTTCGAGATCACTTCCGAGCACCTCGCGCTCGGCGCCCGATTCCGGCAGCAGATCGAGCGCTCCCTTGGGACCGACGATCAGGTCGGCTTCCGACAACAGTCGCCTCGCCTCGGTCGACAGCCCTTCGGCGCCGTCGTCGCCGATCCCGACGATCCGGATCCGATCCCAAACTCCGTCCGCCATCGAAACCCTCGCTTCCCGAATCGCTCCCGCCGATCGACCGCACTCGGTCGGCGACATGTCGAAGGATTGTAGAAGGGATCGCCGAGCGTCGCACGCGGCGGAACGTCGACAGGTCGACCGCTCGTGGCAGGCGATCTGCGGCGGCGGTACGATCTTCGTCACTCTCTTCTGCCCTGCAACTTCGCTCGCGCACCCATCGACGTCCTTCCGGTCCGCTCGCCCCCACCGCGCAGGATCACCGCACCATGGCTCGCGTTCTCGTCACGCCGCATCTGCTGCAGCGCCGCCCCGGGCCCTATCGCGATCTGCTGGAACAGGCGGGACATGCGGTCGTCTTTCCGCCGATCGGAGTCGACACGCTGCAGCGCGAGGTGATCCGGCGACTGCTGGTCGACGAGCAGGTCGAGGGGATGCTGGCGAGCACCGAGCCGCTCGACCGCGAGATCCTCGGTGCGTCCCGTCTGAGGATCGTGGCGCGTCAGGGAGTCGGCTACGACTCGGTCGACATCGCGGCGGCCAGCGAACTGGGGATCGCCGTGACGATCACGCCGGGAACGCTCGAGGCAAGCGTCGCCGAACAGACTCTCGCGCTGCTGCTCGGGATCTCGCGAGCGGTGATCGACCGCGATCGTCAGGTTCGCGACGGGGACTGGTCGAGAGTCGCGTTGCCGCGCATGGCGGGCAAGACCTTCGGCATCATCGGCGTCGGCCGGATCGGACGAGCCGTGATCCGTCGCATGCAGGGACTCGAGATGTCGGTCCTCGGCTTCGATCCCCTGCTGACCGACGAGGATGCGGCGGCGATCGGGATCGAGCGAGTCGCGACGGTGAACGAACTGCTCGACCGAGCCGACGTCGTCAGCCTGCATTGCCCCTGCACGCCGTCGACTCGCAACCTGATCGACGCCGCCGCCCTCGCTCGCATGAAGCCGCGCGCGATCCTGCTCAACATGGGGCGAGGGGGCCTGGTCGACGAGGACGCGCTCGTCGCCTCGCTCGTCTCGGGACATCTGCTCGGAGCGGGGCTCGACGTCTTCGCGCGCGAGCCGCTACCGCTCGACAGTCCGCTGCTCGGCGCGCCGCGACTGATCCTCTCGACGCACATGGGAGGCCTGGACGAGGAAGCGCAGATCGCGGCGAGTTCGCTCGCGGCGCGCTGCATCGTCGACGTGCTCGCCGGGCGACTGCCGACCGACTGCCTGGTCGATCGCTCGCTGCGGCGCGAGGCGCTGCGAAGCTGAGGCGAGCCGGCGATTCGTTGCTTGCCGCCGTTCGCTTCACTAGATTGGCCCGTGCGTTCGGGAGCCCTTTTCGACCGGCAATCGAACGGCTCCGGCCGCAGCGCCGCCGCGCGCCCTCCCACCCTCTCGCACCGAGGTCCGACCATGCTTCGCCCGCTCTGCGCGACCTTGCCTTTCGTCCTGGCCGCTGCCGGCCTCCTTTCGGCTCAGGAAACCGATCCCCCTCGCGCCGGCCGCGGCGGGCGTCAGGTTCAGGTGGAACCGCTGAAGATCATCGGCGAGATCGAACGGACCTCTCCCGAGATCGAATCGTTGTTGCCCGCCGATGCGAGGATCGAGGTGCTCGCCGCCGGCTTCGAATGGTCCGAAGGTCCCGCCTGGGATCCGCGAAGCGGCTCGCTCCTGTTCTCCGACATTCCCCGCAACCAGATCGTCCGCCTGCGACCGGGGCGCGAGCCGTCGATCTATCTGCAGCCGTCGGGATATACCGGCACCGAGCGGTTCGCCGGTTACGAGCCGGGGACGAACGGTCTGATCTTCGACGCCCAGGGGCGGCTGCTGATGTGCTGCCACGGCGATCGGATGGTGAAGCGTCAGGAAGCGGACGGCTCGTTCACGGTGCTGGCTGATCGCTACGACGGCAAGCGTTTGAACAGCCCCAACGATCTGGTCCTCGACCGATCGGGGAACGTCTACTTCACCGATCCGCCGTACGGCTTGCCCAAGGCCTATGACGACCCGGCCCGAGAACTCGACTGGTGCGGCGTCTATCGGATCGTCGACGGCAAGGTCGAACTGCTGACCGACGAGATGACTCGCCCCAACGGCATCGCCTTCTCGCCCGACTATCGGACGCTGTATGTCGCGCAGAGCGATCCTCAGGCGGCGATCTGGAAGGCGTTCCCGGTGAACGAGGATGGGACGCTCGGTGAAGGGCGAGTCCTCTACGACTCGACCGAGCAGGTCGGCAAGGTCCCCGGACTTCCCGACGGCTTGGCGG
>CAZZBI010000196.1:6639-9677 GCA_964652385.1 uncultured Pirellulaceae bacterium
CGGTGGACGAGCACGGCAACCTTTGGGCGACCGGTCCCGGAGGCGTGCTGATCCTGTCGCCGGAAGGGAAGCTCCTCGGCCGGATCCTGACGGGCGAGGCGACGGCGAACTGCACGTTCGGCGAGGATGGCTGGCTGTACGTCACCGCCGACATGTATCTGTGTCGAGTCAAGACGTCGACTCGCGGGATCACGATGCCCGATCTCCCGCGCCGCGGCCGGAATCGCTGAGCCTGAGCCCCCTGCGCCCTCCCAGCCCGAAGCGCCAAGCGCAGGGGTCCCCCGTGCCTCGCTTTTTCATCCGGTGCGACCGAGGGCGGTCGCAGTACGGTGAATGCTGCGACCGAGGGCGGTCGCACGAACGTGGCCCCGGGCTCTCCGAGCCCGAGGTCGGGTGGACTCCGACACCGCTCACGCTGCGAAGCTTGTTCGGCAGCGCGACGAAACCAAGCCTCGGCCACGGAGTGGCCGGGCCCACGCAAAGGGCCCCCGTGCCTCCCAGCCCGCCGCGTCAGCAAGGGGTCCCCCGTGCCTCGCTGCTTCTTCCGACACGACCGAGGGCGGTCGCACGACGACAGACCTCGCCCCGCCCCCTCCTCCGCTTCCCGCCCGAGTCACACCATGTTCGATTCCCTCCTGCGGTCGTCGCCGGCTGCTCGCTTCGTCCGTCGACCGCTTGCCGCCGTCCTCGCCGCGCTCGCTGCCGTCACTGCACTGTCGGGCATCCCCGAGTGGGTCGGCCGCTCGGCGGCCGCCGCCGAACCGGACGTGATCGGGGTCTATCTGACCTGGACTCGCGATCCTTCGACGACGATGACGATCAACTGGGTCGATCTCTATGCCGACAGTTCGCTGACGGTCCGCTATCGCCCGGTCCCTCCGGCGACCTCCGAAGCGGCGACCGACGGCGCGAGCGACGCGGCGACCGAACCGGCATGGTCGAGCGCAACGGCCGAACGGCGAGCAGTCGGACCTTCGGTCCTGCAGCGACGCTTCGTGGAGCTGACCGATCTCGAGCCGGATACGGTCTACGAGTTCGGGATCGGCGACACCGCTCCCTCGGCCGCCGACGCGTGGCGATTCCGGACGATGCCCAAGCAGCTCGATCGACCGGTGACCTTCGTCACCGGCGGCGACATGATGCATACCCGGGCGATGGTCGATGCGATGAACCGTCAGGCGGCGAAGCGCGAGCCCGATTTCGCGCTCCTCGGCGGCGACCTGGCGTATGCCAACGGAGTCACGGCATCGCGTTGGATCGACTGGCTCCAGTCCTGGACACGAGCGGCTCGCTGCGCCGATCGTCGTCTGTTGCCGATCGTCGCGGCGATCGGAAATCACGAAGTGCGTGGAGGCTACGGCAAGACGCCGACCGAGGCGCCGTACTTCTATTCGCTCTTCACGCTCCCCGAGGATCGCTCGTACTACGCGCTCGACTTCGGCGACTATCTGTCGCTGCTGGTGCTCGACTCGGGGCATACCCAGCCGATCGCCGGCGACCAGGCACTCTGGCTCGATCAGGCGCTCGCCGCGCGTCGGGCGTCGACCTTCCTGTTCGCCTGTTGGCACTATCCCGCCTACGGTACGACCAAGGCGCCGGAAAACGGATTGCCGATCGATGCCGAGATCGCGAAGGCGCTGCGGGAGCATTGGGTACCGACGCTGGAACGCTTCGGAGCGACGGCGATCTTCGAGAACGACCACCACAACTTCAAGCGTTCGCGCCGACTGCTGCGGCACGAACCGAACGACGCGGGGCTGCTGTATCTGGGGGATGGCGCGTGGGGAGTCACGACGCGCGAAGTGCCTGCGCCGGAAGTCGCCTGGTGGCTCGAGAAGGCCGAGCCGCGCAACCATCTGTGGCACGTCACGCTCCGCCCCGACGGCAGCTCGTCGCTGGTCGCCGTCGATGTCGAGGGGACCGAGTTCGACCGCGTCGATCTTGCGCGTCCGCGTACAGCCGAAAACCCCTGAGACCGGTCGCGACGCGCGATTCGCCCTGACGGCCGGCATCGTTCCGCCGGCCGGAAGGAGCGAGTCCGGCGCGAAGCGTACGACCGGATGGGAAGGGACGAGCGGCAACGCTATGTTGACCGCATGCTTTCGTCCCACGACATTCTCGGTCCCGGCCAGCGGATCGCCGCGCGCCTGGAACGCTACGAGCATCGCTCGCAGCAGCTCGAGATGGCCGATGCGGTCGCGGCGGCAATCGCCGCCGGGCGGCATCTGGTCGTCGAAGCGGGGACCGGCGTCGGCAAGAGCTTCGGTTACCTGGTGCCGGCGATCCTGGCGGCGACGGCCGATCAGGAACTCGATCAGCCCGGCCCGCCGAAGCGCATCGTCGTCTCGACGCATACCATCGCGCTCCAGGAGCAGCTGCTCGGCAAGGACCTGCCGTTGCTCAAGGCGGTGATTCCGCGCGAGTTCACGGCAGTGCTCGCCAAGGGGCGCCGGAACTACCTGAGTCTTCGGCGACTCGACTCGGCCCGTCGCCGCGCGGGGCAGCTCTTCTCGAATCCCGAGGAGATCGACCAGCTCGACACGATCGCCCGCTGGTCCGACACGACGCACGACGGCTCGCTCGCCGAACTCCCGTTCGTCCCGTCGTCGGCCGTCTGGGACGAAGCGGCGAGCGATTCGGGCAATTGCCTGGGGAAGAGCTGCCCGACGTACAAGGACTGCTTCTACTTCCGGGCCAGGCGACGAGCTCAGCATGCCCAGCTGATCGTCGTCAACCACGCCCTGTTCTTCAGCGACCTGGCGCTGCGGCGCAACGGCGTCAGTCTGCTCCCCGAATACCACACGGTGATCTTCGACGAGGCGCATACGCTCGAGTCGGTCGCCGCCGATCACCTGGGACTGCAGATCACCAACGGTCAGATCGATTATCTGCTCGGCCGTCTGTACAACGACCGAACCAACAAGGGGCTGCTGGTCGACGGCAGGTTCCTGCGCGAGCAGCGGCAGGTCGACGATTGTCGACAGGCGGCGTCCGACCTGTTCGATCAGCTCGAAGAGTGGCGGACCCGTCGTCAGACG
>CAZZBI010000196.1:9687-10123 GCA_964652385.1 uncultured Pirellulaceae bacterium
GAGTTTCAACGGACGCGTTCACGAATCGATCCCGGTCGAGAACCGCCTGTCGAACGAACTCTCCGCGCTCGCCGCGGCGCTGCGCCGCGCGTCGACGAAGATCGACGACGAGTCCGAGCGGCAGAACTTCACGTCGGCGCACGATCGATGTCTGTCGCTGGCCGAGTCGATCGCATCGTGGCTCGAACAGGATCAGGAAGCGCACGTCTACTGGATGGAAGCGCAGCGGACTCGCCACGACCGGTTGCGGCTGGAACTCGCTTCGAGCCCGATCGACGTCGCGTCGACGCTGCGCGAGGAGCTCTTCGACAAGACGTCGTGCGTCATCATGACGAGCGCCACGTTGTCGTCGGGCGGCGAGCGCGAGTTCGACTTCTTCCGATCCCGAGTCGGCCTGACGCGAGGCGAGTCGCTGAAGCTGGACAGTCCGTTCGAC
>CAZZBI010000197.1:0-10112 GCA_964652385.1 uncultured Pirellulaceae bacterium
GAAGCGACGGCGAAGGGGGAAGCGGTTCGGGAGGCGGAGCGAACCCGGCCGGAGGGATGCCGGTGATGGCCGGCATGGGTGGCGGTGGTGCTTCGATGTCGCTCGGTGATCCCAGTCGCCGCGGTGGTCGCTCGAATCTGGTCGAGGCTCCGTCGGCCGACGTGATCGGCGTCGAGATCTACGGAGTCGTCTACATCTTCAATCCGGTTCCGGATGAGACCGATCCGAACGACATCCTGAAGCTCGCCAATCCCGAACCGGCCAACAACCAGGCGGCCGATCGGAGCCGCCCGGTCGTTCCGGTGACCGCCGGCTGATCCGTTCCCCGTCGCTCGTTTCGCTCCGCACCGCGGAGCGGCCGAGCCGCTACAGCAGCACACGCTCCCCGAACCGATCCCTTTCGCCCGACGACCGCCCGGACGTCAACAGGAGCTCGCAGGACATGGCGAAGCGCAAGATGAGCCTCGACAAGGATGCGATGAAGAACTTCTTCTTCCTTCACGGAGAGAAGCTCGGCGTCGGCGTGGCGATCGGCCTGATGGGCTTCTTCGTCTACAGCGGTCTGAATGCGACCGGTCTCGAGGACGGCAAGTCTCCCGAGGCGTTGGTCGAGCTGGCGAACCGCAAGGACACCGAGGTCAAGAACTCGAAGTTCGAATCGTTCGCCCCGGTCCGCACCGCCAAGGTCGATCTCATGACCGAGATCGAGAGCCAGTCGGTGATGGACGCTTCGACGTACATCGTCGGTCGAACCGGCGAGCCGTTGATGAAGCCGAAGACCTTCCGTCCTGATCCCGAATTGCGGGTCGCGACCGATTCGGCGGTCGTCGGCGCGTTCGCGGCCGTCGCGCTCAACGCTCCCCCCGATCATGTCGAGAAGCTGCTCGAACTCCCGTTCGCGCCGGGTGAGGAAGGCCCTCGCCGTCGCGAAGACGAGGACGAAGGGTTCAGCGGATTCGGTCCTCCGGGCGGATTCCCCGGCTCCGGCTCGGGAAGTTCACGAGGGAGCTCGCGCGGCAGTGGATTTCCGGGTAGCGGCTCGGGGGGAAGCGGCTTCCCCGGCAGCGGTTCGGGAGGGAGCGGATTTCCCGGCAGCGGGTCGGGCCTGGGTGGAGCCCCCGGAGCTCCGGGAGGAGCCGGCGGCGGCGGTTCGGCCGCGCCAGGTGCACCGGGAGGTGCGGGTGGCCTCAGTGGTCCCGGCGGCCCCGGAGCCCCTGGCGGATCCGGCGGCTTCGGCGGCTCGGGCTTCATGAGCGGCATGGGGCAGTCGATCGGCGGCCGTCAGGTCCCGATGGTCCAGCGTCAGGAAATGCTCGGTGTCGCCGGCAAGGTCCAACGCAACGTCCGTCTGTACAACACCTATGTCGTCGGCGTCTCGTTCCTCTTCCCGCACAAGGTGCAATGGGCCGAGTTCGAAGCGAAGTTCCGTGACGCCTACGGCTACAGCCCGTCGCGCGACATCCCTCGCTACCTGAAGCTCGAAGTCGAGCGGAGCGAGGATGGAGGGCCGTGGGAGTCGATCACCGAGCGAATCGGATCGTACCCCGCCGCCTACGCGGCTCAGGTCACCGAAGTGGTCGATCTGAAGTCGACCGACCTGGCGCTCACGCAGCCGATTCCGCCGATCCTCGACGGCAATCCGCTGCTGCTCGGTTCGCACGACAAGATCACCCGAATCGACTTCGCGTCGATCGGCAAGATCGAGTCGGAGGAGGGAACCGGTGACGGGGAAGTCGATCCGAACGATCCGTTCGGCGGAGCCGGCCGAGGGGGCATCACCGGCTACGGTCCGTCCGGCATGGGCTCCGGCAGCGGCTCGGGGAGCATGATGGGCTCCGGCAGCATGATGGGTTCCGGACGCTCCGGTTCGGGCATGATGGGTTCGGGAATGATGGGCTCCGGTCGCTCCGGCTCGGGCATGATGGGCTCGGGGATGATGGGGTCCGGCATGATGGGCTCCGGCGGCATGGGTTCCGGCGGGATGATGGGAGGCATGAACTCCGGAGCGGCGCCGCCGAAGGCCGAGTCGGACTACAAGTTGATCCGGTTCTTCGACCTGCATACCAAGCCGGGCAAGACCTACACCTACCGCGTCCGCGTCTGGTTGGCCGATCCGAATGCGATCGACGAGTCGGCGTCGAGCGACGGGCTCGGAAGTGAAGGAGGGGCCGGTGGCGGTCTTCCCTCGGGCATCAGCGGTGGTGGCGGCGGCGGCCTGCCGATGGGGGTCGGTGGTGGCGGCGGTATGCCGATGGGAGTCGGCGGCGGCGGTTCCTCGATGGGCCTCGGCGGCGGATCGTCGATGGGGCTCGGTTCGGGGAGCGGTTCGTCGGCCGGCGGCGGAAGCATGATTCAGACTCCGCTCCGTCCGACCGATCTCGCTCCGGAAGTTCGTCGCCGGCTGAGGACGTGGCGCGAGAGCCCGGAATACGCGGCGTTGGCCGACGCCGATGCGGCGCTGCGGAACGGTCGTCCGACCGAATGGAGCGAGGCGACGGCGCCGATCAGCGTGCCGGAATCCGATTGGGCCGAGTACCTCGCCGGTCCCTCGTCCCCGCCGACCGTCTATGACGCCTCGGGCGTTCGCCACTCGACGGTCGAGCGAGTGACCGAGGTCGTCGTCCGTCAGTTCTCGTCGACGCTCGGTACGTTCCTGCCGGCCAAGCGAACCGTCGGTCGCGGCAGCTACTTGAGCTTCTCGCAGAACTCCGAGTTCCTGAACCCGATCGACTTCTCGATTCGGACTCAGGGGAAGCTCGCTGATCCGACCGAGACCGATTCGAAGGACGTGATCGAACCGGTCACGTTCACCGGCGGCGGAATCGTCGTCGATATCCTCGGTGGCGATACGATCGCGACCAAGGGACGCGACAAGGTCCTGACAGCCAGCGAAGTGCTCCTGGTCGATGCCGACGGTAACTTCACCATCGCCGACGAGTTCGACGATCTGATGGGCTACCGACACTCGCTCTTCCTCGAGGACGAGAAGACGAAGGGGTCGGAGCCGCAGGACGGCTTCATGGGAGGCTTCGGTCCGGGCGGTATGGGTCCCGGCGGCATGGGACCGGGAGGTCCCGGGAGCTTCGGGCCCGGCGGTCGCGGTCCGGGTGGTCGCGGTCCCGGCGGCTCCGGCGGCCGCGGCAGCTTCGGCTCCGGCGGCATGGGGCCCGGCGGTTCGGGATCGGGAGGCTTCCCCGGCCCGCCGCGCTGATTCGTTCGGTCAAGGTCGACCGACGCGGTCGATCTTCATGATCGTAAAGACGCTATCGACGGGGCGTGACATCTTCGGATACCACGCCCCGTTGTCGTTCGCCCCCCCGCGACGCGTCGGCCGGACTCGATCGCGAACGGTGCGGATGGGGCCCGGCGTTTCCGTTCCGTCCTTCGCGGTCGCCGATCGACAAGCCCGCGACCTCCGCGTACCGTGTTCGATCGATCTTCCGACGATCGTCCGTTCGCGGAGTCATGACGATGTTCTCGCTCGATCACCATTCGGGTTTCGCCTCCGCCGGATCGGCCTCGAGGCACTCGTCGACCAAGTCGCTCGGATTCGCGCGGTCCGTCTCGCCGGCTCCGCCGGTTCGGTCGTCGTCGCGAGTTCGGTCAGCTCCGTCCGTTCGATCGCTGCTGACGCTGACGGTTCTGTCGTTGTTGTCCGCCTCGCTTGCTGCCGAAGATCCGCCGATGTCCGACGACCGAGTCGATCGGACTCAGTCGCGTTGGAACCTGCTCGAGCTTCGCGATCCGACCGGCGGCGTTTCGGCGATCGACGATGCCCAGACATGGGGCGAGCGACGACGCCAGATCATTGCGGCGGCCGAGAGCGTCATGGGGCCTTACGAGCGATCGTCAGTGACCGCGACCTCTCGCGTCGTCCTGAAGACCCGCGAGTCGCTCGGTTCGGTCGTGCGCTTCGAGCTGCTGATCGAGATCGAACCGGGAGACGAACTTCCGGTGACCGTTCATCTCCCCTCTCGTTTCGCCGGCGGAGCGCTGCCGAACGACAAGCCGATCGATGTCGTCCGGCTGTTCGACGACGCCATCCCGCCGCTTCCGCTCGCCCTCGCTCTACATCCGACCGACGATCGTCTCGGCCGTCTGACGATCGTCCGTTCGACCGACGAAACGCCGACGCTCGGCTATGCATTCGAGATGGCGGAACGGGGTTGGATCACCGCGGCGCCGGCCTATCCGCGGTTGGCCGACTATCAACCCGATCTCGAAGGTCTGGGCTATCGCAGCGGAACGATGAAGTCGATCCGCAACGGCTCGCGTCTGCTCGATCTGCTGCTCGGAACGGGACGAGTCGACGAGGCGCGGATCGCGGCGATCGGGCATTCGCTCGGCGGTCACTCGTCGGTCTACCTCGCGGTGTTCGACGAGCGGATCGATGCGGTGGTCAGCTGCTGCGGCCTCGATGCGTTCGTCGATTACTACCGAGGGGATCGATCGGTCTGGCAGCTCGGTCGAGGCTGGTGTTCCGATCGCTACATGCCGCGCCTGGCCGACTATGCCGATGACCTCGCGGCGATCCCGTTCGACTTTCCCGAGCTGATCGGCGCCCTGGCTCCGCGCCCCGTTCTGATCATCGCACCGCTGCGAGACGACAATTTCCGAGCCGACAGCGTCGATCGGATCGCCGACTCGGCTCGCCCGGTCTATTCGCTCTTCGACGCGGCCGAACGCCTCGAGATCAGGCATCCCGACGAAGCGCACGATTTCTCGCCCGCCATGCGACGAGCCGCCTACGAGTGGCTCGATCGGCAGCTGTCGAACTGAGTCTCGCGCTGCCGCCGGACGACGTCCGAGACCGACGCTCCACCGCTCCCCCTGCTCTCGCCTTTCGGAACGGATCGCCATGCGCCCGATGATCGACGGTCACCTGGACCTTGCCATGAACCTGGTCTACTACGACCGGGACATCACGCTCGAGCTCGAGGCGATGAATCGCCATGAGCAGGGGCTGAACGATCAGCCGTTTCGCGGCAAGGGAACCGTCTCGCTCCCCGAGATGCGAGCGGCGGCGATCGGGGTCTGTCTTGCGACGCTGCTGGCTCGAAGCGGCCCGGAACATCAGCGGCGCGCCGAGTATCGCCGCGCCGATCTCGACCATGCGATCCCGTCGGGCGCCTACAGCTCCTGCTGGGCGCAACTCGGCAACTACCATCTGCTCGAGCGCGCCGGGGAACTCGTCCGACTGACGACGCGCCGACAGCTGCTCGATCACTGGGCCCGCTGGATCGACCGCGCTCCCGACCAGAAGCTCCCGATCGGCATCATCCTGAGCGTCGAGGGGGCCGATCCGATTCCCGATCCCGATCATCTCGAGGAGTGGTACGGCTGGGGCGTGCGAGCGATCGGACCGTCGCATTACGGTCAGGGACGATATGCCGCAGGGACCGGTACGCCGGGGCCGCTCACGCCGCTCGGCTTGCGGTTGCTCGACGAGATGCAGCGGTTGGGAATCGCTCTCGACGTCACGCATCTGGCCGACATCGCGATCGACCAGGCGCTCGACCGCTTCGACGGTCCGGTCTGGGCGAGTCACCACAACTGCCGCTCGCTGGTCGACTGGGACCGCCAACTTTCGGATCGCCATCTGCAGCGGCTGATCGAACGAGATGCGGTCATCGGACTGGCGTTCGATGCGGTGATGCTCGCCCCCGGCTGGGTCCGCGGCAGCTCGAGTCCCGAGACGTTGTCGATCGAAGCGGCGGCCGATCATGTCGACCATCTCGTGCAACTTGCCGGCTCGGTCCGACACTGTGCGATCGGAACCGATCTGGACGGCGGTTACGGATACGAACAGACCCCTCGCGAGGTCCGTTCGATCCGCGACATCCATCGTCTGGAAGCGATCTTCGACCGCCGCGGCTACTCGTCCGCGGATATCGATGCGATCTTCTGGGGGAACTGGCTCCGCAAGCTCTCCGAATCGCTGCCGGCGAACTGAGTGTCGGGCGACGGGAAGACCGACGCCGCGGCACCATCCGCCGTCGAACGATCGGTGATCGCCGCGGCGGAGATCGAGGCACCGGTTTCCCGTTCGCGCCGTTCCCGCTCGGCTCGCTCTTCCGCGTTCTCCGCATCGATCGTGCCGGCGATCCGCGCGAACAGGAGCGCGGCGCCGATTCCGACCGCCAAGCACCCTCCCCAGACGCCGAACGGGCCGAGACGTTCGAGCAGCAGCCCGCCGGTCGCCGGCCCGACCACCGTGGCGATCGAGAACGACATCGACAGGAACCCCATGTAACGCCCTCGCAGCTCCGCCGGAGCGAGCGTCGAAGCGACCGAAAAGACGAGCGGAGCCTGCATCATCTCGCCGATCGTCCAGACGACGATCGAGATCGCGAAGTGCCACGGCAAGGTCGCCGGTGCATTCAGGAAGAATCCGAATCCGACCAGCAGCGAAGCCGCGATCAGGATCCGACTCCGTCGCCGAGGGACGACGAGCTTGGTGATTCCGAGCTGCAGCACGCAGATCATCAGGCCGTTGAGCATCACGACCTGTCCGAAGTCCGACTTGCCGAGTCCGACGCGAGTCATCGACAGCGGCAACGCTCCGACCGACTGCATGAACAGGATCGCGAGCAGGACGTTGGCGGCGCAGAACAGGATGAAGTCGCCGTGCGAGACGATACGACGATAGGCGGCCAGGTCGAGCAGAGCGGCGATTCGCCCCGGAGCCGGCCGATCCGAACCACCGCCCTTCCGCGGCACGTCGTTCCCGAGTTCCTCGACGACGCCATCGTCTCGCCCGTCATGTCCATGATCCGCAACGGCGGCACGACGAGTCTCGGGGACGGTCAGCAACAGCAACAGTCCGAACGAGCCGCAGGTGGCGGCGTCGATCCAGAAAAGCAGACGAAACGAACTCTCGGCCAGCAGCCCGCCGACCCCTGCCGCGATCGCGAAACCGAGATTGACCGCGACGTACATCAGACCGAACGCGTCGGATCGCCTCTCGGGCGGAGTCACGTCGGCGATCATCGCATGAGTCGCCGGCCGATAGGTCTCGGCGACGATCGCGAACAGGAAGATGCCGACCATCAGCAGGTACGGATTCCGAACTTCGGCGAGCAGCGGCAGGATGGCGGCCGACGAGCCGAAGGCGAGCAGCAGCACGGGGCGGCGTCCGATCCGATCGGCCAGACTGCCGCCGATCAGCTGAGCCGCGATGCTGCCGAGACCGAAGGCGGAGAGGGTGAGGGTCGCGAACGCCTCGCCGGTCTTCAGTTCGTCGGCCAAATAGATCGCCAGGAACGGGATCACCATGGTCCCGGCGCGATTGATCATGCTGCCGAAGCAGAGCAGCAGCACGACTCGCGGTAACGAAAGCAGTTCGCGGAACACGATGTCGTCCTGACGCTGGCGAGCGGAAATCGAGTCGTTCGAGGTTCCCAGACGGGACACCGTCCGAAAAGCCCAGGTTCGCGCCCGCCCAACGTCCCCTCCCCAGCCCTCCGTAATCCGCCAGCCCGCAGCGTCAGCAAGGGGTCTCCGTGCCTCAGCCCCCTCAGCGTCTCCGTGAGAAAACTCCTCTCCGTGCCACGGTGCCTCCTCGGCGCCCCCCGTGCCTCAGCCCCTGGCCATCAGCCTCGCAACGAGCGCTGCGAGCGGCAGATCGTCGAGATCGACGGTTCGTCGCGCAGCTGCAGGCAGCGGATGCCGACGGCGATCAGCGGAGCCGCATGGCGAGCGAACCGATCCGCCTCGAACGTGTTGATCACCGCCGTGACGAAATAGCCTTGCCGAGCGAGTTCGCCGAGGGCGATCGCCGCCGACTCGTCGACCTGCGGCAGGATCACGATCACCGCGGCGTCGCGCGGGAGTCGCCCCTGGCACTCGGCCAGCAGCTGCGCCAGCGTGAGTCCGTCGGACAGTTCCAGTCGACCGAGCTGCCGCTGGATCCGAGCGAACCGATCCGACGCGGTGCCGGTCGGAATGACGATCGGCCTGAGTCGATCGCTGGACGATCGCATCGCGACGTTGCTCGTCGCGGCATCGCGGCTGCGTGTCTCGCCGCGCCACCCCTCTTCGCGGATCCGATCGGCCGCATCCCGGCCGTTGCTGATCAAGCCGACCTGTTGCCCGAGTTGGCAGATCGCATGAGCCAGACTCGACGCGCAGGTAACCGCAATCTCGCTGCGGAACGGTTCATGCCGCGCCTCGTGCGACTCCCGATGGAAATCGACGATCAACGTCGCTCCGGCGAGCGCCGACGGCTCGTAGATCTTGCTGTGGAGCGTTCCGGTGCGCGCCGTCGCTCGCCAGTGAACCCGGTTGAACGGATCCCCTTGCTCGTAGCGCCGCACCCCGGCGATTCGAGTCGGATCCTCGAACAGTCGATGCTGCAGTCGAATCTCGCCGATCGGTCGGCGCGAGGCGATGTCGTACGATTCGATCACGATCGGCTTGGGGAGGACCAGCAGAAAGGTCGGTTCGGTCGCGATCTTGAAGCGACGGAACAGGCCGAAGGGATCGCCGGTCTCGAGCAGCAACGGACCGATCTGGTAGTAGCCGCGACGCCGGCAGCGCATGACGTACGAGATCTCGCGCCGTTCGCCGGCCGCCAGGCGGAAGATCGCCGTCCGCTCCCCTTCCACTTCCAGACGATGCGGCTTGAAGAGCTGCGTTTCGGGCGGGATCACGTCTTCGGCCAGGACCCACGAGATCGGCAGGCTCCAGGAGTTCTCCAATCGGTTGCGGACCGTCACCAGATCGCCGATCTCGGCTTCGTCGGTCGAGCACTCGCGAGTCGACACGACGGCATCGGTCCAGCGGCGGGTCAGCCACCAGGTGAACGCGACGACGCCGATGACGGCGTAGGCGGCGTAGACGAGCAACCCGAGATCGAAGGCGATCGCCGCCAGCAGCAGCGCCGCCGCCAGCAGGATCCATCTCATGTCGCGGCGACTCCGCCACCGAGCACCGGGACGGCGATCTCGGCGACGATTTCGGCGACGACCGACTCGGCCGTCTTGTGCCTCAGTCGAGCCTCGGGCTTCAGGATCACTCGGTGATTCATGATCGGCCCGACGATCTTCTTGACGTCGTCGGGTTGGACGAAGTTGCGACCGCGGATCGCCGCCATCGCCTGAGCCGCTCGGAAGAGCGCCAGACTGGCGCGCGGACTTCCGCCGAGCGCCACATCCTCGTGCTGCCGCGTGTCGTGCACGATCTGCAGCAGGTACGAGCGGACCTTCGGATCGACGTGCACCTGCCGGACCGACTGCTGACAGGCGACCAGTTCGGCCGCGCTCGCGACCGCTTCGAGCTGTTCGACCGGATGCCCCGACTGCAGCTTGTCGAGCATCGTCAGTTCGTCTTCCATCGACGGATAGCCGATGGCGAACTTCATCAGAAAGCGGTCGAGCTGCGCTTCCGGGAGCGGAAACGTCCCCTCGTGATCGACCGGATTCTGAGTCGCGATGACCAGGAACGGCGCTTCGAGCGTGCGCGTCGTTCCGTCCACGGTCACCTTCCCCTCGGCCATCGCCTCGAGCAACGCCGCCTGAGTCCGAGGAGTCGTGCGATTGATCTCGTCCGCCAGGAGCAGGTTCGTGAAGACCGGCCCCGCGCGGAACTCGAAGTCCCCCGACTTCATGTTGTAGATCGAAGCGCCGGTGACGTCGGTCGGCAACAGATCAGGGGTGCACTGCACTCGCTTGAACGTCGCCCCCAGACTGCGAGCCAGCGAGCGAGCGAGCATCGTCTTGGCGACGCCGGGGACATCTTCGAGCAGGATATGCCCCTCGGCCAACCACGAAACGAGCGACAGGACGAGCGGCTGGCGCTTGCCGACGATCACCTTCTCGACGTTGCCGATGATCTTCGACGCGAAGGCCTGGACGTTCTTCATGGAGGCGCGACACCGAGACGAGGAGAGGGAGCGCGACCGGAGGAGACCACCGGCGACGGATCGCCGAGGCAAGCCGCATTGTAGTTCCCTGCCGAGCCGCTCCGCGAGCACGGAGACGGGGCGCTGGTCGTGGTGGGAGGGGGTGCGGGGGCGCTGAGAAGGCGCGGAGGCGCTGTGGAGGCACGGAGCCGCTGAGGAGGCACGGAGCCGCTGAGGAGGCACGGAGCCGCTGAGGAGGCACGGAGCCGCT
>CAZZBI010000198.1:0-10012 GCA_964652385.1 uncultured Pirellulaceae bacterium
CGTCCTCACTCCCGCGTCTCCCAGCCCGCGGCGTCAGCAAGGGGGCCCCGTGACCTCCCCAGCCCGCAGCGCGAAGCGCAGGGGCCCTGGGTGCCCCAGGTTGGCCCGCGTCGTCCCCGACGCGCGGCCGCGCGACATCAATCGCTGCAGAAGCGTCGAAGCGGTTTCGGAATCGGCGTCGCGAACCCTCGGCTCGGGACGAGCCGGGGCGACGCAGAAGCGCAGTCGATTCACTGCGACCGGGGGCGGTCGCACGACGACCTCTCGTATTCCCTTCCGTCACTACTCCTCGATCGCTCTCGACACATCGGAAGCGCTTCGCTACAAGCCGCTCGTCCGGCGGTCGGTCCGGACCGATGCCCGAGAACTTCCATGGACCGGAAGCGACGATGTTGCGACGAGTTTCGACGATGCGGGCGGCGTTGCCGTCGCGCCGAGGGCTGATGTCGACCCTGATCGCGGCGGCGATTTCGGTTTTGCCGGTCGGCGCCCGACCGCTCGCGGCTCAGGATGCCCGCGAGCTGCACCTCGAGACGTTCATCTACGTCGGGCGCGACAAGGCGATCTCGGAGAACTTGACGCTCTTCGCCGGCGGCAAGGTCTACGACTTTCGCCGTGATCCCAATACGCACGAGACGATCGAGGTCGCGATCTACGATCCGGCTCGACAGCGTTTCGAACTCTTCGACATCGTCGGACGGCGGCGGATGTCGATCCAGGAAGCCGACATCCTCGATCTGCTGAGCAAGGTCGCGACCAATCCCGAGGTGACTCGGCGCGATCCGATGCTGTTCGACCAGGGGCAGATCGGAGCGATGAAGGAGACGTACGACGCGTCGACCGGTTGGGTGACGCTGACGACCGCCGACGGTCGCCTCGGGTATCGAGCCCATGGCCAGGCTCCACGCAACCCCGACGTTCTCGTGCCGTACTATCAGTTCGTCGACTGGTATTCGCGACTGAACGGGACCGACCCCGGCAAGATGCCTCCGTTCGCGCGCCTGCAATTGAACAAGGTCCTGCTGCGCTACGGCCTGCTGCCGGACGAGATCGAGCTCTCTTACTCGCCTCCCGGCTTGCTCGATCGACGCATCAACGTCTCGAGCAAGCACTTCATCAATTGGGGATTGTTGCCGGCGGATCGGGAGCTGATCGAAAAGATGATTCCGCAGTGGGCCGAGTTCCCTCATACCGACGTCGCGACCTATTTCACCGCCGACGACTCGGTCCGCCGCTGACATCGAGCCGAGGTCGCGGTGTCCGAACCGAGGCACGGGGACCCCTGCGCTGGGCGCTACGGGCTGGGGAGACACGGAGTGCCCGGAGCCACGTACTGCGACCGACCCCGGTCGCAGCGTGATCCGGCGTGAGGGACGGTGTCCCCTTGCTGACGATGCGGGCTGGGCTCGCCGAGAGTCCTCGCGCTCTGGCATGACCGGTCGATGATGTGGTCTGATTTCGGCTTCCCCGCACCTTACCCGACGGGAGCCGACTGATGCGATCGCACTCGTTTCTCACGGCGTTGTCGTTCGCCGTGCTCTTGTCGTTCCCGGCGATCCCGTCGACTTCCGTAGCGCAAACGCCGACCGACGGCAGCGATCCTCACGGCTCGCGGAACTGGACCGACGTCAGCGGGCGGCGGTTCGAGATCGCCGACGGCTGGACCATGCGTCTGGTCGTCTCGCCCGAACTTGCGCCTCGGCCGATCACCGCTTCGCTCGACGAGCAGGGGAACCTCTTCGTCGCCGACTCCAGCGGTTCGAATGCGCCGGTCGAGCAGCAGTTGGCCGACCCGACGCACCGGATCCTCAAGCTGATCGATGTCGACGGCGACGGCGTCTATGACCGAAGCCTGACGTTCGCCGATCGGATGATGTTCCCCGAAGGAACGCTCTGGCACGACGGCTCGCTCTACGTTGCCGCTCCGCCGCAGATCTGGAAGCTGACCGACGATGACGGTGACGGCGTTGCCGATCGTCGCGAAGTCTGGTTCGACGGACGGACGCTGACCGGCTGCGCGAACGATCTCCACGGTCCGTACCTCGGGCGCGACGGACGGATCTACTGGTGCAAGGGGGCGTTCGCCGAACAGACGTACGAGCGCGAGGACGGAACGACCTGGACGACTCGCGCCTCGCACATCTTTCGTCGCCGCTCGACCGGAGGGACGATCGAGAGCGTGATGACCGGAGGGATGGACAATCCGGTCGATGTCGCGTTCGCCTCGACCGGCGAGCGGTTCTTCACGACCACCTTTCTCGTGCATCCCGGCCGAGGCTTGCGCGACGGCGTGATCCACGCGGTCTACGGAGGGGTCTGGGGGAAGGAGCATGGCGTCATCGACGGACATCCTCGCACCGGTGAGCTGATGCCGGTCATGACGCATCTGGGGGCCGCGGCGCCGTCCGGCCTCGCCGCGATCGAACCCGAGAGCTGGCTGCCGGTCGGGATCTTCGGCGCCAGCGATCGCACCGATTCGGTTTTCGGACAACCGACGCGGCCCGAAGTCCTTGCCTCCGCCTGCTTCAATCTGCATCAGCTGATGCGGATCGCTCTGGTTCCCGACGGCGCGTCATTTCGGACGAGCGCCGAGCCTTGGGTGACCGGCGAAAGTCTCGACTTTCATCCGACCGATGTCGTGCCCGACGCAGACGGGAGTCTGCTGCTGATCGATACCGGCGGCTGGTACAAGCTCTGCTGTCCGACCTCGCAGTTCGAGCGCCCGGAAGTGCTCGGCGGGATCTATCGAGTCAGTCCCGTCGGTGCCGACGTTCCCGGCGATCCTCGCGGTCTGCGGATCGATTGGAGCAACGTCGACTTGCATCGCCTGACCGCACTCCTGGACGACGAACGACCGTTCGTTCGCGAGCGGGCGATCGCGACGCTCGCATCGCGCGGCGAGGGTTCGGTCGAGGTCTTGCGCCAGGTCGTCGGCGGCAGCATGTCGGCGCGAGCGCGAATCGCCGCGGTCTGGTCGCTGACGCGCATCGACACGGCGGCCGCGGATGCCGCGATCCGCGCCGCACTCGACGCTTCCGAACCGGCGATCCTGCAGGTCGCTTGCCATGCGATCGCTCTCCGCCGCGATGCGTCGGCCGCCGGAACGCTGGTGGCGAGATTCGGCGACTGGCCTCCCGCGGTGCGCCGCGCAGCAGCCGAGGCGCTCGGGCGTATCGGGGGAGCCGACGTGATCGAACCGCTCGCCGAACAGGTCGCGCGGATCGAGCCGTTCGCGTCGGGAGACGAAGGGGCCGGAGGGCGTATGCTCGAGCATTCGCTGATCTACGCCATGTTCGAGATCGCGACTCGCTCGTCCGAGGTCGAGTCGGCGACCGCGCGACTGATGTCGCTGCTCGACGCGAGTGAGGCCCGACAGGCGATCGCCGCGGCGATCGTGCTCGACCAACTCGGCGCGGATGATCGATTCGCCGAGACGATGTTCGCTTGGCTCGACTCAGGCGATCCGCTCCGTTCCGAGACGGCTCGCACGATCGTCGGCCGCCGCGCGGCTTGGGCGGCTCGCTTGGCCCCGCGAGTCGCTGCGGCGCTCGAACGGGCGGTCGGCGACGAGCCGGTTCCGACCTGGATCGTCTCGTCGGCCGATCGACCGGAAATTGCCGAGGCGATCGGCGGGTGGCTCGAACGAGTCGCGATGTCGCGCGACTCGGAACGGATCGCGCGCGCGATCGAAGTCGTGGGAGCGCTTTCGCCGTCGGCGATCGGGCTGCCGATCGCTCGCGGCGCCGCCGCGCTGTTTGCTTGGGCCGATGAGGAGAACCGCGTCGATCTGGCACTTCGACTCAGGTCGGTCGATTCCGACGTGCTGTCCGATTCCGGACTCGGGCAGGCACTCGCGACGATCGTTCTCGATACCGACCAGTCGACGGACGTGCGTCTGGCGGCAGCCGCTGCGGCACCTCTCGACTTCGGACGAATCGACGACGGGCTATTCCGCGAAGCGCTCACGCGGCTGGCCGATGACGATTGGGAGCGAAGCGATCTGGGACGTCAGGCGCTTCGGCGCGCGATGCTTGACGAGGCTCAGGCCGAAGCGGTCGCGAGGTCGCTCGACGGAGTGCCGACCGTTCGTTGGGATCCGGTGCTCGAGCTGCTGGCGCGACGTCCGACCGAAGCGGTCGGAAGGGTGACGGTCGAGCGACTGATCGCACTCGACGCCTCGCGCGTTCTCGCGCCGTCGCAGCTGCGCGATCGTCTGGCGCCGTTCGGCGAGACGATCCTGGCCGAAGCGGCGCCGCTGTTCGCCGGCGAAGCGGAACGTCGCGCCGCTCAGGCGGAGCGTCTGGAACAACTGCTCCGCGAGTTGCCGGCCGGAGATGTCGCGCGCGGTCAGTCGATCTTCCACCAGGATCGGACCGGCTGCATCCGTTGTCATCAGATGGGATATGCCGGAGGGCGGACCGGTCCCGATCTGACCCGGATCGGACAGATCCGCGCTCGTCGCGATCTGCTGGAGGCAATCGTCTTTCCGAACGCGAGCTTCGTGCGGAGCTACGAACCGTGGTCGGCCGAAACGCTCGACGGCGGGCGATTTCAGGGGATCGTGGTCGATCAGGACGACCGCTCGATCACGCTCGCCGAAAGTCCGATCGCGTCGGTCCGTTTGGAGCGAAGCGAGATCGCTCAGCTGGCGCCGATCGAGGTGTCGATCATGCCGAGCGGATTCGATCAGCAGCTGACGGCGCAGGATCTTGCCGATCTCGTCGCGTTCCTGGAAGCGTCGCGCTAGAGCGGCCGCGCCGGTTCGCCGAGAAGACGATTCGCCATGGCGTAAGGCTTGCAGGCCTTGGCGTCGCCGAACAAACGACCGTTCGTTCGCTCCGCCGCGACGCGCGACCGATTAGACTTCTCCCGTTCACCAGTCGCCCGCATCGCGTCCCTCTTTCGCGTCTCTGCCGCGAGAGGTTCCTTCACCGGTTCGGAAACGCCGAATGAATCGTCGGGTCTTCGCGATCGCCGTCCTCAGTGGCGCGTTCCTGCTGTTTCTGGTCCAGCCGCTGATCGGGCGTTTCATCCTGCCGTGGTTCGGCGGCGGTCAGATGGTCTGGACCGGCTGTCTGCTCTTCTTCCAGACGGCGCTCCTCGGCGGCTACGCGTGGTCGTTCTTCGCCGACCGCGTGCTCGGTCGCGTCTGGGGCGCCCGGGTGCATCTGGTCCTGCTGGCCGCTTGTCTGCCGTTCCTGCCGCTGATTCCGAGCGAGGGGCTGCGGCCGGACGATCCGTCGCGACCGCTGCTGCAGATCGTGCTCGTCCTGCTGGCGTCGGTCGGGATGCCCTATTTCGTCCTGTCGACGACCGGCCCGTTGCTGCAGAGTTGGTTTGCGCATCTGTTTCCGGGACGGAGTCCGTATCGATTGTTCGCCGTTTCGAACCTCGGTTCGCTCATCGGCCTGTTCGCTTACCCGTTCGCGGTCGAGCCGTTCCTGACTCGCCAGCAACAGGCCTGGGCGTGGTCCGGAGGGTTCGTGCTGTTCGCGTTCGCCTGCGGCTGGTGCGCCCTCGCGGCATCCCGAGGTGTCGCGTCGCGCGGCGAGGCCGAAGGAGGTGGGTCGGGCGTCCCGCCGCTCGACGAACCGGACGACGGACTCGACGAGCGGCTCGCCGACCCGAAGCACGGTTCCGCTTCGGTCGCGGCGGCGCCGAACGACGAGCGCCTCGGGCTACGGCCGATCCTCTGGCTGCTCCTCTCCTGCGTTCCGTCGATCCTGTTGGTGGCGACCACGTCGCAGATCAGCCAGGAGATCGCCGTCGTCCCGTTCCTGTGGATTCTGCCGCTCGGTCTCTACCTGCTGTCGTTCGTCTTCTGCTTCGATCATCCGCGTTGGTATCTGCGCGAGTTCTGGACCTTGGCGTTCGTCGTCGCGCTCGCGGCAGGCGAGGCGGTGCTGTGGGTCGGTTTGCGGATGTCGATTCCGTTCCAGATCGCGATCCTCTCGGCGTCGCTCTTCGCGATCTGCATGAGCTGTCATGGCGAGCTGGCTCGCTGGCGTCCCGGAACGAGGCATCTGACGCTGTACTATCTGTGTCTGGCACTCGGCGGAGCGGCGGGAGGGCTGTTCGTCGGGCTCGTCGCGCCGAACGTCTTTCCGGAATTCTGGGAGCTGCCGATCGGATTCGCCGTCGCGCCGCTGGTCGTCGGAATCGCGCTCGGTTGCGATCGCGGATGGTGGGGACATCGGCCGGTTCGCTACGCGCTGCCGATCCTGCTCCCGCTCTGGTGCCTGACGATCTGGACGCAGATGTGCGGCGCGTCGTACGAGTTGGTCGTCCGATTGGAAGCGAAGGAGGGTTGGACTGCCTTTCGCAAGATCCTGCCTCGACTGGGCATGGTCCGCGCGGACGGAGTGATCTATCAGCGGCGCGATGCCTACGGCCTGCTGAAGGTGCGCGAGATGACTCGCACCATCGACGGCGTCTCGACCGTCGTCGGGCGCAAGCTGATCAACGGCAGGATCGAGCACGGATTTCAGCTCGACGATCCCGAACGACTGTTGGTGCCGTCGAGCTACTACGGCGAAACGAGCGGTTTGGGGACGGCGATCCGGGGGTTGAGGATCAAGGCGCTCCGCGACCCGTCGCTGGCCGGGACCGGTTTGCGGATCGGAGTCGTCGGTCTGGGAACCGGAGCGATCTCGGCCTGGGGACGCGACGGCGACGAGATCGTCTTCTACGAACTGAGCCCGCATGTCGATCAGGTCTGTCGCGACTACTTCGATTTTCTCGAAGCGACTCCGGCATCGACCGAAGTCCGGTTGGGAGATGCGCGAGTCACGTTGGAGCGAGAGGTCGCTCGCGGGGATGAAGCGGGGTACGACGTGCTCGTGATCGATGCCTTTTCGAGCGACGCGATTCCGATGCACCTGCTGACGCACGAGGCGTTCGAGATCTACGAGCGACGGTTGCGTCCGGGAGGGGTGATCGCGGTCCATATCTCGAACCGCTTTCTCGACCTGGCGCCGATCGTCAGGAATCTGGCCGAGGACCTCGGCGCGACGCCGATCCGCGTCTCGGACGGCGGAGACGGCGAATACCTGGTCACGAGCGAGTGGGTTCTCGTGACTCGGAATCAACCGCTGCTGGCGGACGAGCTGGTGCGCACGGCCGACGCCGGCTGGGCTCCCGGACCGCGCAACGAGGTGCGCTGGACCGACGACTTCGGCAGCCTGTGGCAGGTGCTTCGCCCGATCGAACCGGCGAAGAAGTAGTCGC
Source organism: uncultured Pirellulaceae bacterium (assembly GCA_964652385.1). Lineage (GTDB taxonomy): Bacteria > Planctomycetota > Planctomycetia > Pirellulales > Pirellulaceae > UBA11682. The sequence continues at coordinate 7,228 of CAZZBI010000198.1, forward strand.
CGACGGGGTGCGGATCAGCGAGGGCTGCGAGCCATGAACCAGCTGGCCGCGGCGCCGACGAGAATGCCGAGGGCGAAGGTGATCAGGCCGATCGGGAAATCGGTCTCGGTGACGTGAGCCAGCATGGCGGTCGTTGCCTCGGCAATCGGGATTCGGCCGCTCGATCGCCTCGATCGGCAGCCGAGGGGAAGGTTAACGAGCTCCGGCCGTTGCCGCAACGCGTCCTGCGATGCGGGACCGACCTCCGTGTCTCACCAGCCCGCAGCGTCAGCAAGGGGGTGCTCCGTGCCCTCCCAGCCCGCAGCGTCAGCAAGGGGTGCCCCGTGCCCCAGCCCGCAGCGTCAGCAAGGGTTGCCCCGTGCCCTTGCCACGCTGCAGCGCGTGTTCGGCCGCGCCGCAAATCCTCGCCGCGGCCACGGAATGGCCGGGCCCACTCGACCAGCTCGGCTCCGACGTTGGCCCGCGTCGTCCTCGACGCGCGGCCGTGAGGCAGCGGTCGTTCTCGAAGCAGGAAGGTTCGATCGGTGTCGTTGTCGCGCCCCCGCGGCTCGGGACGAGCAGGGGCAACGACGACACGCTGCAGCGCGTGTCCGGCAGCGCCACGAAACCCTGCCGCGGCCACGGAATGGCCGGGCCCACGTCACGGGGCTTCCGCATGCGCTGCCGACGCCTTGATTCCCGAGCCGGAACTCGCCACAACATCGTCGGGCCCGAACGGAGCGTTCCGGCGTTTCGCTCGGCCTGCCATCGAACCGGCTCTTTTCGCTATCGAGACCCACCGCATGTTGGACCTATACGACAAGATCGAGGAGAGTGCCGCGTTCATCCGCAAGAGCTGGGATCGTCCCCCTCACGCCGGAATCATTCTCGGAACCGGGCTCGGGAGTCTGGTCGAGAAGATCGACGTCCAGGCGAGCATCGAATACGGCGACATCCCTCACTTCCCTCGCTCCACCGCGATCAGTCATCGCGGCCGCTTGGTCTGCGGCAATCTCTGCGGGTTGCCGGTGATGGCGATGGAGGGGCGGTTCCACATGTACGAGGGTTATCCGCTCAAGCAGATCACGCTGCCGGTTCGCGTCATGAAGCGACTGGGAGCCGAATTGCTGCTGGTATCGAACGCCTGCGGCGGCATGAATCCGAACTACCGCTGCGGCGACCTGATGATGATCGACGATCACATCAACCTGATGGGCGACAATCCGCTGATCGGGATCAACGACGATCGTCTCGGCCCCCGCTTTCCCGACATGTCGGCTCCGTACGATGCCGGTCTGATCGACGAGGCATTGCGGACCGCTCGTCGCGAGGACATCGTCGCGCATCGCGGCGTCTTCGTGGCGGTCGCCGGTCCCAATCTCGAAACGCGCGCCGAGTATCGGTTCCTGCGGGCGATCGGAGCGGATGTGGTCGGCATGTCGACCGTTCCCGAGGTGATCGTCGCGGTGCACTGCGGCCTGCGCACCGTCGGCTTCTCGATCGTCACCGACATGTGCTTGCCCGACGCGCTCGAGGCGGCGGACGTCCCGAAGATCATCGCCACGGCCAACGAGGCCGAGCCGAAGCTGACCAAGTTGGTGCTCGGCGTGCTCGATGCGGAGCGACGCCGGACCGTCGGCAACTGATCGCACGGCGTCGGAGACGCGGCGTCGATCGGGAATGGAGTCGAAGCGATGCGACAAGGAAGTACGACGTTGTCCGATCCCTTTCGGTCCTCGATACGGCGCGAGTCGAACGACGGGTCCGGTCGCCGCACCGACGATCGCGATGCCGGTACTCGGCCTGCCTCGGAAGTCGCCGCCACGATCGACGAACGAGTCGCGGCGGCGTCGCGACACCTGGCGCAACGACTCCCGTTCGTCCCTCGTCTGGGAATCGTGCTCGGCAGCGGACTGGGAGGGCTTGCCGGTCGAGTCGCAGCGGAAACGGTCTTTCCGTACGACGATCTGCCGGGGTGGCCTCGGGCGACGGCGATCGGCCATGCCGGAAATCTGATCGTCGGGCATCTGGCAGGAGTCCCGGTCGCGGTACTGCAGGGGCGTCTGCATGCCTACGAAGGACATTCGCTCGCCGAGATCGAATTGCCGATTCGAGTGCTCTCGGGGCTCGGCGTCGGCGGCTGGGTCCTGAGCAACGCCGCCGGAGGGCTCAACCCTCGCTTTCGTCGCGGCGAACTGATGGCGATCGACGGGCACCTGGATCTGACCTTCGGAATCGGCCGGACGAGCGAAGCGTGCGGCGGTCGCCGACCGTTCGCCGCTGATGCCGACGCGGCTCGACGAGCTGGCGCGGCGCGTCTCGATGCTCCCTACTTCACCCCCTGGCTCGACGCGCTCCGGCACTGTGCGCGCCGCGAGGATGTCGTGCTCCATCAGGGAACCTACGCGGTCGTCTCGGGGCCGACCTACGAGACGCGCGCCGAGTATCGGGCGTTTCGTCGGATGGGCGCCGATGCGGTCGGGATGTCGACGATTCCCGAAGTCCGTTGTGCCGCCGCGGCCGGTCTGCCGGTGTTGGCGATCAGCGTGATCACCAACGAAGCCAAGCCCGATGCTCCGATCCGCAACGATGCGGAAGAGGTGCTGTCGACCGCACGCGGCGCAGAAGCAGGACTGGAACGACTGATCGAAGCCTGGCTGGCCGAGGTGATGGAAACGAACGAATCCCGTCTTCGCTGAACGGTTCGTGTCGAGCGGCGGACCGAGCGGCGAAGCTCGAACCGAATCGGCAACGTCAGCGGTCGACGCCGAAGCCAACTCGGAAGGGGACGAGTCGATGCGGCAGT
>CAZZBI010000199.1:0-9905 GCA_964652385.1 uncultured Pirellulaceae bacterium
CCTGCCTGTACGAGGGGAGTTCGGAAAAAACTCACAGCCTCTTCGGGCTGGGAGGCACGGCGCCAGGAAGACTGAGCCCCGTTGGTTGACGCTGCGAGGCTGGTGGGGGAGTCGACGGGGCGGTAGGTTGCGAAGCCCCGATTTTCGACCTTGAACCGACGAGCGAGACGGTCGTGATTGTCCTGCTGTTCGACATCGACGGAACGCTGATCCGATCCGGCGGCGCGGGGGCGCGAGCGACGACGATCGCCATGACGCGCGCGTTCGGCATTGCCGATCCGCAAGGCGTGCCGCTCCACGGCTGCACCGATCGAGGCATTGCGCGCGACCTGTTCGCGCTTCACGGCCTGCCGAACGACGAATCGAACTGGGAACGCTTTCTCGCAGCCTATCTGGCGGTCCTGGCCGAAGAGCTGCCGAAGTCGCCGGGGGAAGTGCTTCCGGGAGTCGAGCCGCTGCTCGATCGACTGGAGAATCGGGACGATGTCTATCTCGGGCTTCTGACCGGCAACGTCCGGAGCGGCGCTCGACAGAAGCTCGAGCATTACGGTCTGGCTCATCGATTCCGAGACGGCGGCTTCGGCGATCATCATCCCGATCGGGACGACGTCGCGCGTCAGGCTCGACGAACGGTCGAAGCGGAGCTCGGACCGATCCCGAACGAACGCCTTTGGGTAATCGGCGATACGCCGGCCGACGTCCGTTGCGGCCGAGCGATCGGGGCTCGCGTGCTGGCCGTCGGTACCGGAGGGATCGACCCGCAGGTCCTCCAGGCAACCGGCCCCGATCTCTGGCTGGCCGATCTGACCGAAGCGGACCGCTGGCTGGAGCGGCTGGTCTGAGACGGCGAGGGTACGGGCTCCTTGCCTTCCGCTCGGCCCTCGAGTTGGCCCGCGTCGTCCCCGACGCGCGGCAGAGCGACATCGGTCGTTCAGGACGCTGCGCCGCGTGATCGGCGTCGTCAGCCCACGCCTCCGGCTCGGGGACGAGCCGGGCCTGCCTTGGCTCGGGGACGAGCCGGGCCTGCCTTGGCTCGGGCCACGCCGGGGGGACGTCGAATCGATACGACCGGGGACTGTCGTTCGCCGTCACCGCCGTCGATCATGGATCGATCGTCCGGTTTCGTTTCGGACGTTCGGTCGCTCGGCACGGGAGAGTCGGATGGTCGCTCGAAGTTCGACAGCGTCGTCGCGGCATCGATCTCGGCGGCATCGTTCGTCGCTTCCCCCGGCTTGCGTTTCGCTCGTCGCGTCGCTGGCCGGGCTGCTGCTCGTCGGCTGCGGCGAATCCGAAGCGACTCGGCGCGAACGGGCACTGAAGGAAGCTCAGGCAGCCGAGCAGTTGGCCGAGTTCGAGCGGATGTCTCGTCCCGACACGACGATGATGATCCGCGGCATGATCGATCCGAAAGTCGTTCCGGCTGACGCGGCGACGTTGGCCGACGACGCGCCGGTGATCGGAATCGTGCTCGACGGACACGCTCGGGCCTACTCGGTCGCATCGATGTCTCGACCGGTCGAGCATGTGCTGAACGATCGGATCGGCGGTATCCCGGTGTCGGTCACCTACTGCGATCGGACCGATTGCGTCCGAGCGTTCCGAGGGGAGGGGAGCGAGCCGATCGATCTCTGGCTCGCCGGATTCCGCCAGGGGCGACTGGAGCTGAAGTACGGCGAGACGACCTGGTTTCAGGAGGACGAGGCGAGTCCGTTGCCGGCGTTGCCGTACGAGCGGACGACCTGGAAGGAATGGAGGACGAAGTACCCCGAGACCGATCTGCATCCGTAACGGCTCACGCCTCCGGCTCCGCTCTCCACCGCAGCGCCTCGCGAACCGCATGACGAGCATTCTCGGCATCTCGGCCTTCTACCACGACTCGGCCGCTGCGCTGCTGGTCGACGGTCGAGTCGTGGCGGCTGCTCAGGAAGAACGCTTCAGCCGAGTCAAGCACGACTCGCGTTTTCCCGAGGCGGCGATCCGCTACTGCCTGGACGAGGCGGGACTGTCGGCGGCGGATCTCGATCACGTCGCGTTCTACGAAAAGCCGCTCCTGAAGTTCGAGCGACTGCTCGAGACGTATCAGGCGTACGCCCCGCGCGGTTTCGTCCCGTTCGTTCGTGCGATGCCTAGCTGGCTGCGTCAGAAGCTCTTCGTCGGCCGCGCGATCCGCAGCGGTCTCGGCAACGCCTACCGTAAGCGGATCATCTGGCCCAGTCATCACGAGTCGCATGCGGCGAGCGCCTTCTTTCCGTCGCCGTTCCGCCGCGCGGCGATCCTGACGGTCGACGGCGTCGGCGAGTGGGCGACGGCGACGATCGGGCGCGGCGAAGCGGGGCGATTGGATCTGATCTCGCAGCTCCGCTTTCCGCATTCGCTCGGGCTGCTCTACTCCGCCTTCACCCATTACTGCGGCTTCAAGGTCGACAGCGGCGAGTACAAGCTGATGGGACTCGCGCCGTACGGCGAGCCGCGCTATGCCGAGACGATTCGGCGGCATCTGATCGACCTGCGCGAGGACGGCAGCTTTCGTCTGGACCTGAGCTGTTTCGCCTACACGCACGGTCTGACGATGACGTCGCCGAAGTTCGATCGGCTGTTCGGCGGTCCGCGCCGACTCCCGGAATCGCCGGTCACCGAGCGTGAGATGGACCTGGCCGCGTCGATCCAATCGGTGACCGAAGAGGTGATGCTGCGGATGGCTCGCCATGCGCAGCGCCTGACCGGCTGCGACGACCTGTGTCTGGCGGGTGGAGTCGCGTTGAACTGCGTCGCGAACGGGCGACTGCTGCGCGAGGGGCCGTTCCGACGGATCTGGGTTCAGCCGGCAGCCGGAGATGCGGGAGGGGCGCTCGGAGCCGCTTGGTTCGTGCATCATCAGCTGCTGAAGCGTCCGCGACATCAGGGCGAACCGGAGTCGATCGAGCCGGAATCGTTCGGACGCGACGCGCAGCACGGCTCGCTTCTCGGTCCGGCGATCGACTCGCGAACGGCGGCTGACGAGCTGCGGGCGGCGGGAGCGGTCTTCGAGACGATCGATGATCCGCAAGAGCTCTGTGATCGAGCGGCGCGGGCGCTGGCCGACGGAAAGGTCGTCGGCTGGGTGCAGGGGCGCATGGAGTTCGGTCCCCGAGCGCTCGGATCGCGCAGCATCTTGGGCGATGCGCGGCGCCCCGAGATGCAGAGCGTGATGAACCTGAAGATCAAGTATCGCGAGTCGTTTCGGCCGTTTGCGCCGGTCGTTCTGCGCGAACGGGCGAGCGACTGGTTCGACTTTCCGGCGAATGCGGAGAGTCCGTACATGCTGATCGTGGCGCCGGTCGCTCGAGCGAAGCGTCTGGCGATCGACGAACAGGCTGCGGGTATGGACCGCCTGAAACAGCTTCGCTCGCAGGTCCCGGCGATCACGCACGTCGATCATTCGGCGCGACTGCAGACGGTCGACGCGGAGCGGCACGGGCGACTGAGAAACCTGCTCGAGTCGTTCGAGCGACTGACCGGATGTCCGATCCTGATCAACACCAGCTTCAACGTCCGCGGCGAGCCGATCGTGGCGACGGCGACCGATGCCTACCGCTGTTTCCGCGCGACCGAGATCGATCTGCTGATCGTCGGCGATCATTGGATCGAGCGGGAACGACAGCCGCCGCGGAGCGACGAGGAGCGTCGCCGGCATCTCGCCTCGTTCGGACTCGACTGATCGCCTTGGTCGTTTCGGCCCCGGCCACTGGAGCAATGCACGTCGATGGCGCTGATCGAAATCAAGCAACGGTTGGAGACGCGCGAGCGGCTGGTCTTTCTGCTCGCGTGGATGACGCTCTTCGGCGGCGCCGCGATCTGGCAGGGATGGCGTCACGATCGGGCGATCGTCGCAGTCGCTTTGGCGCTGCCGGTGATCGTACTACCGCTCGCGTCCCTCGTTTCCCCTCGTGCGATCGACGGAGCGTACCGGATCCTGGCGACGATCACCTGGCCGATCGGCTGGTTCGTGTCGCATGCGGCACTCGCCGTGATCTGGTTCGGGGTGATCACGCCGATCGGTTGCTTCCGACGCCTGCTGGGATATGATCCGATGCGACGGCAATTCGAGCCGGAGCGAGAGAGCTATTGGGAACCGATCTCGGGTCGTTCCGATCCCCGCTCGTATTTCGATCCGTTCTGACGAGCCGTCGCGCGGCTCGAACTTCTCCCGCCGACTGGCCGACGATGTCCGACGACGACCGAAACGACACGCGAACGGACGACGGTGACTTCGAGGCCGAAGCGGCCGAGGCGCCGGTCGGTATCGTGCGCGAGTTCTGGGACTTCCTGGTCACCAACAAACGCTGGTGGCTGATTCCGATCGCCCTGTCGCTGGTCGTTTTCGGGCTGCTGGTGGTGTTGGCGGCCAATTCGGTCCTGGCGCCGTTCCTGTATCCGCTGTTCTGAACACGGCGCCGTAGTGCGACCGCCCTCGGTCGCACGGGATCGACGTCGCCCTGGCGTAGCCCCGGCTCGTCCCGAGCCGAGGGCGTGCGATGACGACACCGACTTAGCTGCGCTGCGATACGGACGACCGAACTCGCACGGCCGCGCGTCGGGGACGACGCGGGCCTACGCCGTAGCGAGGCGGAACAGGTGTGCCCAGCACCCCGAATGATGCTCTACCAGCCCATCACCATGTTCGACTCGATCACCTTGCGGCTCTTCTCGAGGTCGTTCCCCGTTTCCTGCATGTACAGGCGAATGGCGTGGACCTTGTCGCCGGCGGCCTTGCTCAGACAGTCCCGAGCGACGGTGCAGAGGTCACTGGACGTGATGCCGAGCACCGCCTTGGAGATGACCCAGCTGTCGCGCGGGCGACGGGTCAGACGGCGAATGCTCTCGGTCGGGTAGTAGCTTTCGGCGACCGAGCGAGCCGACTCTTCGTCTTCCGACCAGGTGATGATGATGTGACCTTCGGTCTCGACTTCGTAGAGCGGCATGTCGGTCTCTCCCCTGGATCGAACGGAATCGGTTCCGAACGCAGCCCAACCCTGCTCGCCCGGTGAACGCTGGCCGAAGCCCAGCCAGTGTGTCGCGTCCCTCCGAATCCGTCAACCTCGGCAACCAAGCCCTGGCCGAGGCGTTCGGTTCGCCGCTCAGCGGAGCGTCGTCGGCTGGGCGCCGACACGAGTACCTTCGAGTTTCGAGCGGACGAGCGCCACGATTTCCTCGGTTCGCCTCAGGACCGGATCGCCCGGCGCGAGTCGTAGCGACTGGATCCGAAGCGCCTCGTCGAGCAGCGGAGCCGCCTCGGGATACCGCCCCTGACGGCCCAGGACATAGCCCAGCTTGAAGCAGGACTCGGCATAGGGGAGCGGTGCCAGCTCGATCGATCCGGAGAGCGTCTCGCGCGCTTCGCGATAGTCCTGCTCCGCATCGGCCAATCGTTCCCGAGCCATTCGCGCCGTTCCGCGCTGCAGCTTCATCTCGGCCGCCTCCGTCGCGTCTCCCGTCCGCCCGAGGCGTTCGATCGCGTCATCGAGCAGCGATTCGGCCTCGGTCGCGTTGCCTTGAGCCAGGCGAGTCAGCGCCAAAGCCCGTTCGGCAAAGGCGATCGCACCGTCGTTCTCGGGAGCCAGGCGGCGACGAAGTTCGAGCGACCGTTCGAACTCCCGAGCAGCGCGAGCCGGATCCTGAGCGTCGTGGTAGATCGCGCCGAGATCGTTGTGCGCCTCGGCCGTCCGAATCGAGTCGGCTCCGAAGAGTGCGGTGCAACCGGACAGCCGCCGAGTCGCCTGTTGCACGGCCAGGTCGTAACGTTGCCGATGCTGATGAAAGCGAGCCAGATCGCCGATCGCTTCGAAGACGTACGGATGCGCCTCGCCGAACAGACTGCTCCGTCCGCCGATCACCGCCAGATACGAAGCGAGGGCCGCCGTGTCGTCACCGGTCGCCTCCTGCTGAGCGGCGACCTTGCGGCGGAGCGACAAGGTGACGTGCGAGCGATCTCCCCAGACTTCCGCGGCCTTTTCGAGAGCCGAGACGTAGTAGTCGAGCGCGGCGGCGTTGTCCCCTTCGGCGATTCGGCGATCACCGCGCCGTTCGAGGTCGGCGATCTCGACCAGCATCGTGCGCTGCGGGAGCGTGAATGCGATTCGCTGCCGCGCCTGAGCAAGGCCGACTTCGGCCGTCCGATACTCCCACGAATCGGAGCCGATGGAGCGCTCGAGTCGCTCGAGCGCCGATTCCCACAGGTCGATCGCTCCGGCGACATCCCCTTGCGATTCGCGCAGCGCCGCCTGGAGCATGTCGCGCGCAATCCGCTCGGGAGAGTCGTCGTCGGGAGCGGGGGCGGGGCGCGTCGAGGCGTTCCGATCGGTCGATGCGGCTCGAACCGGAGTCGGCGAACCGGCAGACGGCACCGTCGTCGCGGAGGTCTTCGGTTCCTCGGTCGTTACGGCGGACGGCGCATCCCCCTTGGGAGAGCAGCCGACGAACGTCAGTAGTGCGACGATCGCCCAGACTCGGCAAGATCGGGAAACTCGGTAGCTCATCGACGACTCCTCGAACGACACGACGGGCCCATGCGGCGGACTCGCTCGTGCGAGAAGTAACAGAATCGCCTCGACAGACCAACCCCGATCGCCCCGCCCCCTCCCAGCCCGTGGCGCCAAGCACAGGGGTCCTTCGTCCCCTCCCAGCCCGTAGCGCCAAGCGCAGGGGTCCTTCGTGCCCTCTTCTCGAATCGAGTGCGACCGACGGCGGTCGTACGACGTCAGATGCGTCGCCTCGGCGTAGGCCCGCGTCGTCCCCGACGCGCGGCCGTGCGACTTCGGGCGTCCACCACGCTGCGCAGCGCCGCGAATCCAATCCGTCCCTCCCAGCCCGTTGCGCGAATCGCAGGGGGCCTTCGAGGCCAGGCCGGTGATCCGCGTCGGCGGTTCACGACGGCATCGCCGGTTATGAGCTCTGTGCCCACGATCACCGGCGCGCGACCTCCAGGTCGAGTCGTTACGCCGCGAGCGTCGAAACGAGTCAGACGATCGGACGGCGTCGCTCGGAGGGACGAGGCGAGTCGACGGTCGGAACTCGAGGTGCCGTCGCGCAGGATGCCCGCTTGCCGAAGGATCGGCCGGTTCCGCAACGCGAAGCATCGAGGCCCCAGATGAACGACGGATTCTCCGGCCGCCCCGTAATCCTGATCGTGGACGCCGATGCCCTGACGCTGACCGGCGTCGCGGCGGCGCTGCATCTGTCGGGCTACGAGGCACACTGTGCGCGCGACGTCGAGGCGGCGATGAAGGCGGCCGAGCGGATCTCGCTCGATCTGGTCATCTCGGACGTCAACCTCGAAGGGGAGAGCGGCATCGATCTGGCGCATCGCATCCAGCAGACGCCGCTCAATCGAGACGTGCCGCTGATGTTCGTGTCGGCCGTTCAGCTCCCCGATGTCGTTCGCCGGACGCATGATGCCGGAGGCGTCTACTACCTGCGCAAGCCGTTCGACCCGAACGTGCTGCTCGAACTCGTCGACCGCGCCCTCTGGATGCCTCACCTGGTCCGCAACCAGATCGAGTCGATCACCCGAGTCGACGCGGGACGCGCCAACGCTCCGATCGCCCCCATCGGCTCGATCCCCGCTCCGCCCGCCACGAACTCGGCCTCGATGCCGACCGCGATCCCGATGCCGAAGCTCGTCATGCCCGCCGTACCGATGCCGGCGATGCCGATGATCGACGGCGCGATGGCGAGCGACCGCTGAGCCGTCTCGACCGTCACGCGGACTTCCCGGTCCGCTCCGCGCCGAACGCCCCGACCGAGGCCGAATGAACCGGCCTCGGTCGTTCGTTTCTTGTCCGCTCGCGCCCCCCCGGCGTCGGCCGTGTCGGAGCGCGATTCGCGGAGCCGTTTCGGCCGTGTTCGCGCGAGCGCCGGCCTTCCTCCGACTCCCCGCTTGCGTCGCTCGCGTTCGTGCGGTCTCGTGAAGGAGTCGCGAGCTTTCGGCGCGCGGTCGTCCGAGGGAAGACGTCCCTGGACGGACGAGGGGCCGGGGCGGCCGGAGAAGGGGTCGGTCGGGATGAAGTGCCAGAAGTGCGAAAAGGCGGCGACCTTCCACATCACCGAGATCACCGATGGGGATCACGTCGCGCTCCATCTGTGCGCCGACTGTGCCGAGCAGTATTTGAAGCCGAGCGGCGGTGCGGGAACGGTCGGCGAAGCGTTGGCTCAGCACCTGTCGGTCGGCCAGACGACCGACGAGATGGCGAAGCTCGATCAGAAGGCCTGTCCGGTCTGCGGCATCACCTACTACGAGTTCCGCAAGTACGGACGCCTCGGCTGTCCGCACGACTATGTCCACTTCGAGGCGGAGCTCGAATCGCTGATCGTCAACATCCACGGTGAGGTGCGGCATCGCGGAAAGCGGCCCCCCAAGCCTCCGGCCGACGCCGCCGTCGCCACCGAACTGATCCGGCTCCGACGAGAGATGAAGGAAGCGATCGACGGCGAGAACTACGAGCTCGCTTCGCAGATTCGCGATCGAATCCGACGACTGGAGAAGGAAGGCCAGCGGTGAATCTCGACGAACTGTCGCAACAGACCTGCGAGTGGCTGCGAGCGGAGGGGCCCGATTCCGACATCGTCGTCAGCACCCGCATCCGCCTGGCTCGAAACCTCAGCGATTTTCCGTTCATCCGTCGCTGCACCGACATCGATCGGGCGGGGATCGAGTCGCTCGTGCTGCGCCGATTGCAGCTGCGCCCCGAGTTCGCCGGCCTGCAGCGGATCGACGTCGAATCGCTCGACGAACTCGATCGTCGCTTTCTGGTCGAACGGCAGCTGATCAGTCGCGAATTGGCCGAGGCCGAAGGGGCGCGGAGCCTGCTGCTCGAGCCGAACGAGCGTCTCGCGGTGATGATCAACGAGGAAGATCATCTGCGGCTGCAGGTGATGAAGAGCGGGCTGCAGATCGAAGGGGCCTGGCAGTCGATCGATCGCTGGGACGATCTGCTCCAGGAAGTGCTGCAGGTCGCCTTTCACGATCGCTGGGGTTACCTGACCGCCTGTCCGACGAACGTCGGTACCGGCCTGCGAGTCAGCGTGATGGTCCATCTCCCCGCCCTGGTCCAGACGCGTCAGATCGAGCGGGTCTTCAAGAGTCTGCAGAAGATCAGTCTGGCGGTCCGCGGGCTCTTCGGCGAAGGCTCCCAGGCGATGGGGGACTTCTACCAGATCAGCAATCAGCTCACGCTCGGCCGCTCCGAGGCGGAATTGCTGGAGCAGGTGGGCGAGGTGGTCCCGGCGCTGATCGACTACGAACGCAAGGCGCGCGACTTTCTGATCGGCTCGGCTCGCGAGGAGCTCACCGAACAGGTGCGGACCGCGGTCAAGACCTTGCGCAAGTCGAGTCGGATCAGCAGCGAAGAGACGATGCACCTGCTGAGCAAGCTGCGGATGGGAGTCCATCTGAAGCTGAACGAAGAGCTCGACATCCCCCTGATCAATCGACTCTTCCTGCAGACCCAGCCCGCTCACCTGCAGAAACTGCACGGCGGGCCGCTCGGTTCGGACGAGCGAAACCGAGCCCGAGCCGAGTACCTGCAGGCGGCTCTTGCAGGACTGGGCGAAGGGACGACCTGACCGAGTCGCGACACCAGGTCGACCGCGCGGCGGTCGTCCGATCGATGATCGGGCGAGCGGAAAGACCATTCGCCCGGTTCGTCGTCCGAGCCGCAGGCAGCGCGGCCCGGATTCGAATCGGCTCAGTTTGCTCGCATACGCTGCCGGACGGCATGCAGCGCCGATGTCCGCACCTCGTCGAGTGTCCCCTTCAGGAACGCGCCGGCCGCCGCCCGATGGCCTCCGCCGCCGAAGGCTCCCGACACCTCGCTGCAGTCCAGTTCGCAGCGACTGCGGAAGCTCAGCTTGAAGCCGCCGGTCAGCTG